>NZ_CP062005.1:0-313915 GCF_014840935.1 Halomonas sp. YLGW01
GTGTCTGTCGCTCTTTGGCAACAATGTCTGGATTACCTGCAGGACGAACTGAGCGCCCAGCAGTTCAATACCTGGATCCGTCCCTTGCAGGCGGAAGAAGGCGAGTCCAACGAGCTTTGCCTGTTGGCCCCCAATCGCTTCGTGCGCGATTGGGTCAGTGATAAGTACGCCAAGCGCATCAGTGAGCTGATGCGTGAACTGTCGCCGGCGAAGCCTCCCAAGGTGTCGCTGTCTGTCGGCAGTCGGCGGGCCGCGCCTGCGCCCCAGCCGCGTGAGTTGGGTAACCCCGTTTCTGCTGGCCCGCGCCCGGCGCCGGCTGGGCCGGCGGTGCATACGCCCCCCCGGGGCGATTACGCCGATGAGCGCGAGATCGATCAGATGCGGGATGAGGGGGCCAGGCGTCCTGCCGCTAACCCCCGTCAGGTGCAGGTCGAGGGCAGCCTCAAGCACCAGAGCGGCCTCAACCCCAACTTCACCTTCGAAACCTTCGTCGAGGGCAAGTCGAACCAGTTGGCCCGTGCCGCCTCGCGGCAGGTCTCCGAGAATCCCGGGGGCGCCTATAACCCGTTGTTCCTGTATGGCGGTGTCGGCCTGGGCAAGACGCACCTGATGCATGCGGTGGGCAACCAGCTGGCCGGGCGCAGCGAGAACGCCAAGGTGGTCTATCTGCATTCCGAGCGTTTCGTGGCCGACATGGTCAAGGCGCTGCAGCTCAACGCCATCAATGACTTCAAACGCTTCTACCGCAGCGTGGATGCCCTGCTGATCGACGATATCCAGTTCTTCGCCGGTAAGGAGCGCTCCCAGGAAGAGTTCTTCCATACCTTCAATGCGCTGCTCGAAGGCGGTCAGCAGATGATCCTGACCTCTGACCGTTATCCTAAGGAAATCAGTGGGGTAGAGGAGCGTCTCAAGTCACGCTTCGGCTGGGGACTGACGGTGGCCATCGAGCCGCCGGAGCTCGAGACTCGGGTCGCGATCCTGATGAAGAAGGCCGATCAGGCCAAGGTCGACCTGCCTCACGACGCGGCCTTCTTCATTGCCCAGAAGATTCGCTCCAATGTGCGCGAGCTCGAAGGGGCCCTCAAGAAGGTCATCGCCGATTCCCATTTCATGGGCAAGACGATTACCCAGGACTTCATCCGCGAGTCCCTGAAGGACCTGCTGGCCCTGCAAGACAAGCAGGTGGGGGTCGACAACATCCAGCGCACCGTCGCCGAGTACTACAAGATCAAGCTGGCCGATCTGCTCTCCAAGCGTCGCTCGCGCTCGGTGGCGCGCCCTCGTCAGGTGGCCATGGCCCTGGCCAAGGAGCTTACCAACCATAGCCTGCCGGAGATCGGCGACGCCTTCGGTGGGCGCGATCACACCACGGTGCTGCATGCCTGCCGCAAAGTGCAGGCCCTGCAGGAAGAGAACGCGGATATTCGCGAAGACTACAAGAACCTGTTGCGCCTGCTGACCAGCTGATGGCGGCCGACCGGTTACTCTCGCATCACGTCATCGAATTCAGGACAAGAGTGGAGCTCCCATGAAATTTTCCATCTCCCGCGAAGCCCTGCTGCGCCCTCTGGCGCTGGTCGCCGGCGTGGTCGAGCGACGCCAGACCCTGCCGGTACTGTCCAATGTGCTGATCCAGGTTCAAGACACCCAGGTAGCCCTGACCGGCACCGACCTCGAGGTCGAGCTGATCGGCCGCACCGCCCCGAGCCAGGTTGATGAGCCGGGCTCGGCCACGGTGCCGGCACGCAAGCTGATGGATATCTGCAAGTCGCTGCCCGAGCAGTCCGAGATCCAGTTCGTGCTGGAAGACGGGCGTGCCGTGCTACGCAGCGGTCGCTCACGCTTCACGTTGTCCACCCTGCCGGTGGCCGAGTTTCCCAATATCGAGGACGGCCAGGGCAGCGTCGAGCTCAGCCTGCCGCGGGGCACCCTGAAGCACCTGATCGAGTCGACCTCCTTCGCTATGGCGCAGCAGGACGTGCGCTACTACCTGAACGGCATGCTGCTCGAGCTGCGCTCCAATCTGGTGCGCACCGTGTCGACCGACGGTCACCGCCTGGCGGTCTGCTCTCGCCCGGCCGACATCGAGGTCGAACCGGCCCAGAAGTTGATCGTGCCGCGTAAGGGGGTGCTCGAGCTGTCGCGCCTGCTCGACGACAGCGACGAACCGGTCAGTCTGACACTGGGCTCCACCCATGTGCGCGCTCATACCGGCGAGTTCACCTTCACCTCGAAGCTGGTCGACGGCAAGTTCCCGGACTACGAGCGGGTGGTGCCGCGTAACGGTGACAAGGTGTTCATCGCCGACCGCGCCGAGTTGCGTCAGGTGCTGTCACGGACCTCGATCCTGTCCAACGAGAAGTATCGTGGCGTTCGACTGCACCTCGAGGAGGGCAACCTGCGGGTCATGGCCAACAACCCCGAGCAGGAAGAGGCTGAAGAGAACGTGGCCATCGAGTATTCAGGGCCGGCCATGGAAATCGGCTTCAATGTCGGCTATCTGATCGATGTGTTGGGGGTGCTCGACGAGGACCGCGTGCAGATGACCCTGGCCGATCCCAACAGCAGCGCCCTGATGGAAGAACCGGGCGGCGGCGATGCCATGTACGTGGTCATGCCGATGCGCCTCTGATTTCATCCCTCCCTGCACCACGGATGATGCCCGGTTCACCGGGCATCCCGGGAAGCGTGTCATGACCCTCGATCGTCTCGCCTTCATGGGGTTGCGTAACCTCTCCCGCCTGGAAATGACGCCCCGGCCGGGGATCAACGTCATCGTCGGAGCCAATGGCAGCGGCAAGACCAGTCTCCTCGAGGGGATCCATATCCTTGGTATGGGGCGCTCCTTCCGCACCCAGCAGCTCAAGCACGCCATCGATCATGACCAGCAGGCGATGACCCTCCATGGGCGTCTGGTCGGCGACCCGTCGGTGCCGCTAGGCATTCGCCGGCGTCGCGACCAAGCCGAGCTAGAAATGCGCATGGCCGGCGAGCGGGTAGCTCGGGTCTCCCAGCTGGTCGAGGCGCTCCCCCTTCAGCTGATCAATCCCGATGCCTTCCGGTTACTGGAAGGGGCGCCTTCCGCACGTCGCGAGTTTCTCGACTGGGGCGTGTTTCACGTGGAACACGAGTTCCTCGAGGCCTGGCGCCGCGTGCGGCGGGCTCTGAAACATCGGAATGCGCTTCTCAGGCGTGATAGAATGGATGGTCGTTCACTGGACGTCTGGGACCACGAGCTGGCGCAATGGAGCGAGCGTCTGGACGCGCTGCGGCACGCCTATATGGATGCCTTTCTGCCGGTGTTCGAGGACACGCTCGACGAGCTGCTTCCGCTGCCTGGCCTGAGCCTGCGCTACTCGCGAGGCTGGGATCGGCAGCGCAGCCTCGCGGAGGTGCTGCGCCAGGGACGGGACACCGATAGCCAGATGGGCTTCACCCAGCAGGGTCCGCAGCGAGCCGATCTGAAGCTTCGCGTGCAGCGACGTCCGGCGGTCGAGGTGCTGTCTCGCGGCCAGCAGAAGCTGGTGGTCAGCGCACTCAAGCTGGCTCAGGGGCGGTTGCTGGAGATGGCCACGGGGCGGACCTGCATCTACCTGATCGATGATCTGCCTGCCGAACTCGATGCGGCTCACCGTCAGGTGTTCTGCCGCTGGTTGGAGCGCATGGAGTGCCAGGTGTTCATCACCACTGTCGATCCCGAGGTTCTCGCTGGGGGCTGGCAGTCGACAACGCCAGTGGCAATGTTTCACGTGGAACATGGCCGGCTGGCGGCATACGGAATGAAAGACTTCACGACGGAGTAGTCAATGAGCGAACAGGCTTACGACTCATCGAGCATCAAGGTACTCAAGGGGCTGGATGCCGTACGCAAGCGTCCCGGCATGTATATCGGTGACACCGATGACGGTACCGGCCTGCATCACATGGTGTTCGAGCTGGTAGACAACTCCATCGATGAAGCACTGGCGGGGCACTGCAGCGAGATTCGGGTCGTCATCCACCCGGATGAATCCATCACCGTCAGCGACAACGGCCGCGGCATCCCCACCGACATCCATGAGGAAGAGGGCGTGTCGGCGGCGGAAGTGATCATGACCGTGCTGCATGCCGGCGGCAAGTTCGACGACAACTCCTACAAGGTCTCCGGTGGTCTGCACGGGGTCGGGGTCTCGGTAGTCAATGCGCTCTCCGAAGAGCTGAAGCTGACCATCTGGCGTGCCGGCCAGGTGCATGAACAGATCTATCATCATGGCGTGCCGGCATCACCGCTGGAGGTAGTCGGCAAGACCGAACAGAGCGGTTCACGGGTCCATTTCCGGCCGTCCCCCGAGACGTTTGCCAACATCGAGTTTCACTACGACATTCTCGCCAAGCGCCTGCGCGAGCTGTCCTTCCTGAACTCCGGGGTGGCGATTCGTCTGATGGACGAGCGCAGCGGCAAGGAAGAGCTGTTCCACTACGAGGGCGGCCTCAAGGCCTTCGTCGATCACCTCAACACCAACAAGTCGGTGCTGAACCCGGTCTTCCACTTCAACGTGGAGCGCGAGGACGGCGTCGGCGTCGAGGTGGCGATGCAGTGGAATGACACCTTCGCCGAGAACATCTTCTGCTACACCAATAACATCCCGCAGCGCGACGGCGGGACGCACCTGGCCGGCTTCCGTGCCTCGCTGACTCGTAGCCTCAACAACTACATCGAGGCCGAGGGGCTGCTCAAGAAGTCGAAGGTCAACACCTCTGGCGATGATGCCCGGGAAGGCCTGACCGCGATCATCTCGGTCAAGGTGCCGGATCCCAAGTTCTCCTCCCAGACCAAGGAGAAGCTGGTGTCCTCCGAGGTCAAGACCGCCGTCGAGCAGGAGATGGGACGCCAGTTCTCCGATTACCTGGTCGAACGGCCGAACGAGGCCAAGGCGATCGTCAACAAGATGCTCGACGCCGCCCGCGCCCGCGAAGCGGCCCGCAAGGCACGCGACATGACGCGTCGTAAGGGTGCGCTGGATATCGCCGGGTTGCCTGGCAAGCTGGCCGATTGCCAGGAGAAGGACCCGAGCCTGTCCGAGCTGTACCTGGTCGAGGGCGATTCGGCCGGTGGTAGTGCCAAGCAGGGGCGTGATCGTCGTACGCAGGCGATCCTGCCGCTCAAGGGCAAGATCCTCAACGTCGAGAAGGCGCGCTTCGACAAGATGCTGTCCTCGGCCGAGGTTGGCACCCTGATCACGGCGCTGGGCTGTGGCATCGGGCGTGAGGAGTTCAATCCCGACAAGCTGCGCTATCACTCCATTATCATCATGACCGATGCCGATGTGGACGGCTCCCACATCCGCACACTGTTGCTGACCTTCTTCTTCCGTCAGATGTCGCAGCTGATTGAGCGTGGCCATGTCTTCATCGCCCAGCCGCCGTTGTACAAGATCAAGCGTGGCAAGCAGGAAAGCTACCTGAAGGACGAGCAGGCGCTGGTCAATTACTTGACCACCACCGCCCTGGACGGTGCCCGCCTGCACGTGAATGCGGATGCTCCCGGGATCGGCGGCGAGCAGCTTGAGACGCTGGTGCAGCAGTACCGCGATGTCATGAATCGCATTGATCGCCTAGCGCGGGTCTATCCCAGCGAGGTGCTGCGCAAGATCGTCCATGCCGAGAGCCTGGCGGGTGAGGAGAGTCTCAAGGACCGCGCCCTGATGCAGCGCTGGATCGATGAGCTGCAGGGCGAGATGGATGCCCTGATCGCCTACGAGGGCGGCCCCCGTTACACCTTCGAGCTCCAGGAAGACACCGAGCGTGGCCTCTTCCTGCCCGGCGTGACCCTGACCGCCCACGGTGTGTCGACCGATTATGTGTGGGGCATGGATTTCTTCCGTAGCGCCGACTATCAGGCCATGACAGGGCTCGGCGATACGCTGGAAGGACTGCTCGAGGAGGGCGCCTATGTGTCCCGTGGCGAGCGTCAGCAGCCGATCACGACCTTCTACGAGGCTCTGGAATGGCTGATGAAGGAGGCCCAGCGCGGCTTCTCCATCCAGCGCTACAAGGGGCTGGGGGAGATGAACCCCGATCAGCTGTGGGACACCACCATGAACCCGGATACCCGTCGAATGCTCCGCGTGACCATCGAGGACGCGGTGGCGTCCGACATGATGTTCAACACCCTGATGGGGGACGAGGTGGAGCCGCGGCGCGACTTCATCGAACGCTTCGCTCTGGTGGCCAACCTGGACGTGTGATGTCCAGTGAGCGCCATGTTTTATGTGAAGCGTGTTCCACGTGAAACATGGCGCGACTTCCTATCTCTACAACGACCGAGGCCGGCATTCGCCGGCCTCGTGTCGTTGGGGGGCCGAACTAACGGCCTCATGAAGCCTTGGGCTGGTCCTCGGTCGCGCCCAATGCAGAAGCGCCAGGCGCCACGTCGTCGCGTCGAGAATCGTCAACGGCGACACTGTCCTCGATCAGCCAGGTCACGAACGCGGACAGGTCGTCGAACACCCTGGCCTGCGCCAGTCCCTCCCCCTTAGCCTCGGTTTCTCGGCCCTTGCCCGTGCGGACCAGGGCGCTGCGACAGCCAATGGCTTCGCCTGCCTGCAGGTCGCGCAGACTATCTCCCACCATCCAGCCCCGCTCTAGGCCGGCCAGTCCCAGCCGGTCGCGGATCGTTGCCAGCAGCCCCGATCGGGGCTTGCGGCACTCACAGTCATCATCTGGGCCATGGGGGCAGTAGACGATCTGCTCGATCTTGCCACCGGCCGCTTCTACCAGGGCCACGAGGTGTGCATGAATCTCGTCCACCACGGTGTCATCGAAATAGCCCCGAGCGATGCCAGACTGGTTGGTGGCCACGGCCACGGTCCAGCCGTCGCGAGACAGGCGCGCGATGGCATCGATGGCGCTGGGGTAGGGGGTCCACTCGTCGAGAGACTTTATGTAGTGATCGGAGTCCTGGTTGATGACGCCATCTCGATCGAGGATCACCAGTTTGGGAGCAATGGGCATGAGGGGATCTCAGTAGGGAGTCGCAAGGTTTTAGTGTAGGCGGGTGTTTCACATGGAACAAACGTGAGGCCGAGGGAAGGCATTGTCGGCAAATTGTGAGTGTTTCACATGAAACATCCGGCTCAGGTGCAGCGGAACAAAAAAAGGGCCCGCCTGGCGGGCCCTCTCTGTGGCGAGCGTCGACGCGGGGCGCCGCCCCATCGCCCGGTTACTGCTGAAGTTCGGCGATATCGGCCACGCCCAGGAACAGGGCCTGGAGATTGGCCAGCAGGGCCAGGCGGTTGCGGCGGACGCCATCGTCCTCGGCCATCACCATGACCTCATCGAAGAAGCGATCGACGGGCTCACGCAGGCTGGACAGGGCATCCAGCGCCTCGCTGTAGCGGGCCTCGGCGAACAGCGGCGTCACGGCGACTCGGCGCGCTTCCAGTACCTCGGCCAGGGCATGCTCCGCGGCTTCCGCAAGCAGATTGGTATCGACATGAGTCGACCCGTCGTGCTCCTGCTTGGCCAGGATGTTGGCCACGCGCTTGTTGGCGGCGGCCAGGGCGGCGGCTTCCTCCCGCTGGCTGAAGGCATGCACGGCCTGTACACGGCGAGCGAAGTCCAGCGGCTTGGTCACGGGGCGGGCACGCACGGCGAGGTAGACCTCGACGGCGATGCCCTCGTCCTGGGTCCAGGCCCGGAAGCGGTCGAGCATGTAGTCGAGGACATCATCGACCAGTCCCTCGGCCTTGGGCAGATCCTGATGCTGTGCCGCGGCCAGCTCGAGCAGCTCGCGCAGATCCAGGTCCAGCTCGCCCTTGATCAGGATGTTCAGCACGCCGATAGCGGCACGGCGCAGGGCGAAGGGGTCCTTGGCGCCGGTGGGGCGTGCGCCGATGCCGAAGATGCCGGTCAGGGTGTCGAGGCGATCCGCCAGGGCCAGTGCCTGGCCGGTGCGGGTCTGCGGGATGACATCGCTGGCGAAGCGCGGCAGGTATTGCTCGTACAGGGCCTGAGCCACGTCCTCGGCCTCACCGTCCTGGCGGGCGTAGTAGCAGCCCATGATGCCCTGCAGCTCGGGGAACTCCAGCACCATCTCGGTGACCAGGTCACACTTGGCAAGCTGGGTGGCGCGCTCGGCATGACCGGCATCGCCGCCTATCTGCTCGGCGATGAAGCGGGCTACCGGTACGCTGCGCGCGGCCTTGTCGGCCAGGGTGCCCAGCTGCTGCTGGAAGACCACGCTGGCAAGCCCCTCGCGGCGGTCGGCCAGCGCCGTCTTGCGGTCGATGTCATAGAAGAAGGCCGCATCGGCGAGACGCGGACGGATCACCTTCTCGTTGCCCTCGATCACCTGCTGCGGATCACGGCTTTCGATGTTGGCGATGGTGATGAACAGCGGCTTGAGCCGGCCATTGGCATCGAGCAGGTGGAAGTACTTCTGGTTGGCCTTCATCGAGGAAATCAGGCACTCCGGCGGCACTTCCAGGAAACGTTCGTCGAAGCTGCCGGTGAGGGCCACCGGCCATTCCACCAAGCCACTGACTTCGACCAGCAGATCCTCGTCGATCACCGCCTCGGCGTCCTGACACTCGGCCTCGGCGAGTACCTGTTCGCGGATGCGTTCGCGACGACGGTCGCGGTCGGCGAGCACATAGGCCTCTTCCAGGGCGCCTAGATAGTCATCGGCATGGGCCAGCGCAATCGCCTCGGGGGCGTGGAAGCGGTGGCCATAGGTGGTGCGGCCGGCCGCGAGCCCCAGGACCTCGGCCTCGACGATCTCGTTGCCATAGAGCATCACCAGCCAGTGCACCGGACGCGAGAACTCGATGCGCGAGCTGCCCCAGCGCATGTTCTTGGGCACCGGCAGGCCGGCGATGGCCTTGGCGACGATCGCCGGCAGCAGTGCGGTGACGGCTTCGCCCTGCTGCTGTTCGCGATAGCCAAGCCAGGTGCCCTTGGGGGTCTCGAGATGGATCAGGTCATCGACGCTGACGCCGCAGGAGCGGGCGAAGCCTTCGGCGGCCTTGGTGGCCACGCCGTCCTTGAAGGCGGCGGCCAGCGCCGGGCCGCGGCGCTCGACCTCGCGGTCGGGTTGCTTGTCGGCCAGGGCCTCGATCTGGACGGCGAGCCGGCGGGGCGTGCCATAGGCACGTACCTCGGCGAAGGGCACCTCTGCCTCGGTGAGGCCCTGACGCAGGCTCTTGGCCAGGGCGTCCGAGAGGCTGTCGATGGCACTCGGCGGCAGTTCTTCAACGCCGAGTTCGATCAGAAAGGTATCGGTGGCCATGGCTCAGGCGTCTCCTTGTTCGGCTAGCAGTTCGCGTTTCAGGGCGTCCGGGGCCATCGGGAAGCCAGCGGCCTTGCGCGACTCGTAATAGGCGTTGGCCACGTCGCGGGCCATGGTGCGTACGCGCAGGATGAAGCGTTGGCGCTCGGTGACCGAGATGGCATGGCGG
The DNA here is from genome assembly GCF_014840935.1 of Halomonas sp. YLGW01. Lineage (NCBI taxonomy): Bacteria > Pseudomonadati > Pseudomonadota > Gammaproteobacteria > Oceanospirillales > Halomonadaceae > Halomonas > Halomonas sp. YLGW01. Next base: position 9,441 of record NZ_CP062005.1, read on the forward strand.
GCATCGAGCAGGTTGAAGGTGTGGGAGGCCTTGAGCACCATTTCATAGGCCGGCAGCGGCAGGCCGGCCTCGAGCAGCTTGCTGCACTCGCGTTCCTGATAATCGAAGGCATCGAACAGAGCCGGCACGTCGGCGTGCTCGAAGTTGTAGGCCGACTGCTCGCGCTCGTTCTGCAGGAATACATCACCGTAGGTGACCGTCGAGCCGTCCGGGGCGATGGTCCAGACCAGGTCGTAGACGCTGTCGACGTCCTGCAGGTACATGGCGATGCGCTCGAGGCCATAGGTCAGCTCGCCGGTCACCGGATAGCATTCGATGCCGCCGGCCTGCTGGAAGTAGGTGAACTGGGTCACCTCCATGCCGTTGAGCCACATCTCCCAGCCAAGCCCCCAGGCGCCCAGGGTCGGCGATTCCCAGTTATCCTCGACGAAGCGGATATCGTGGACCAGCGGGTCGATGCCGAGACGCTCCAAGGAGCCCAGATAGAGCGCCTGGAAGTCGGCGGGTGAGGGCTTCATGACCACCTGGAACTGATAGTAGTGCTGCAGGCGGTTGGGGTTCTCGCCGTAGCGGCCATCGGTCGGCCGGCGCGAAGGCTGTACGTAGGCAGCGTTCCAGGTCTCCGGGCCGATGGAGCGCAGGAAGGTGGCCGGGTGGAAGGTACCGGCACCGACTTCCATGTCCAGCGGCTGCATGATCGCGCAGCCCTGTTCGGCCCAATATTGCTGCAGGGCGAGGATCAGGCCCTGGAAGGTTTTCACGTCTGGCGTCGACTGTGTCATTGGTGAAGCACCGTTGGCCCATGAATTCAAGAACCGCCAAGTATACAATCAGAGGTTAATCGGATATAGGCGCGCGGACGGATTGAGCCGGGTGCCGGGACATGATGAGGAATCAACGATGATCGTAGTCACAGGCGGTGCCGGCTTTATCGGCGCCAATCTGGTCAAGGCGCTGAATGCTCGCGGCCGCGACGACGTGCTGGTGGTGGATGATCTCTCCGACGGCACCAAGTTCGTCAACCTGGCCGACTGCACCCTGGGGGATTACCTCGACAAGGATGACTTCCTGATGCGTGTCGAGGCCTCCCTGCGCGGCGACGATGCCGGCCTGCCGGAGATCGAGGCGATCTTCCACGAAGGCGCCTGCTCCGACACCACCGAGTGGGACGGCCGCTTCATGATGGAGAACAACTTCGAATACTCGAAGGTGCTGCTCCACTTCTGCCAGGCCAAGGGCATCCCCTTCCTGTATGCCTCGTCGGCGGCGACCTACGGCGGCAGCGAGGTGTTCGTCGAGGCCCCGGAGCACGAGAAGCCGCTCAACGTCTACGGCTACTCCAAGCTGCTGTTCGATCAGTACGTGCGGGCGCGCTGGAACACCTTCACCAGCCAGGTGGTGGGGTTTCGCTACTTCAACGTCTACGGGCCCCGTGAACAGCACAAGGGCAAGATGGCGAGCGTCGCCTACCATCACCACACCCAGGTCCAGGCCGGCCAGAATCCCAAGCTGTTCGGCGCCTGGGATGGCTATGAGGCCGGCATGCAGAGCCGCGATTTCGTCTATGTCGGCGACGTGGTGGACGTCAACCTGTGGTTCCTCGACCATCCGGAATGCTCGGGCATCTTCAACCTGGGCACCGGCCGGGCCGAGCCGTTCAAGGCTATCGCCGACACCGCGATCGACTACTACGGCAAGGGTCAGATCGACTTCATCGACTTCCCCGACGAGCTCAAGGGCCGCTACCAGAGCTATACCCGCGCCGACATCACGCGCCTGCGCGAGGCCGGCTACACGGCCGAATTCAAGACCGTCGCCGAGGGCGTGCGCGAGTACCTGGAGTGGCTGAATGGCTGAAGCCGGCGAGCGGATCCTGGTGGTGGGCCCCTCCTGGGTCGGAGACATGGTGATGGCTCAGAGCCTGCTGATGACGCTCAAGGCGCGCCACCCCGGCTGCACCCTGGGGGTGGTTGCCCCCGGCTGGTCGTTGCCGATCCTCGAGCGCATGGCCGAGGTCGACGAGGCGCTGGCTCTTGAAGTCGGCCACGGCGAGTTCGGCCTCGCCGCCCGCCGCGAGCTGGCGGGCCGGCTCAAGGGTCGCTTCGATCGTGCCATCGTGCTGCCACGGTCCTGGAAATCGGCGATGGTGCCCTTCCTGGCCCGCATTCCTCAGCGCCTTGGCTTCACCGGCGAGCAGCGGCTGTGGCTGCTCAACGAGCGGCGTCGCCTGGACAAGACGGTGCTCGATCAGACCGTCAAGCGCTTCGTGTCCCTGGGGCTGTCCGAGGACGATGCGGCCAGCGGCGAGTTCGCCATTCCGCGCCCGCGCCTGGCGGTGGACACGGATAACCTGGTGGAACTCAGGCTCACTCACCAGCTGTCCTCGCGCCCGGCCATCGGCATGATGCCGGGGGCCGAGTACGGCCCCGCCAAGCAGTGGCCCCTCGAGCACTTTCATGCACTGGCGGCGAAGCTGGTCGCCGAGGGCTACGAGATCCGGGTGTTGGGTGGGCCGAAGGACGCCCCCGCCGGGGAGGAGATCTGCGCGGGGTTGTCCCACGCTCATAACCTGTGCGGACGCACGCGCCTTGCCGATGCCGTGGACTTGCTCGCCGACTGCGAGCAGGTGGTGACCAACGACTCGGGGCTGATGCATGTGGCTGCCGCCGTCGGCACCCGGGTGCATGCCATCTACGGCTCCTCGACGCCCGCGTACACGCCGCCGCTGACCGACAACGCCCGGATTCACTACTTGGCGCTGTCCTGCTCGCCGTGCTTTGCCCGCGAGTGTCCGCTGGGCCACACCAACTGCCTGAAGGACATCTCCCCCGAGCGGCTGTTGGCGGCCATCCTGACGGCATCGCCCAGGGTGCTCACCCCTGCCGGTTGATGCGCTCGTTCTCGTAGAGTTCGTTGAGCTTGGCGTACTTCATGTAGGCACGAAAGGCGGTGGTCATCGCGACGGTCATGCCGTCGCTGCCCTGGAAGATGCCTCCCTTGAGGATCAGTTTGCGCAGGGTGGCGGTCAGGGCATGCAGCGCCGGTGCCCAGGGGGAGGCCTTGACGCCGCGATCCTTCATGGCCCAAGCGTCCCGAGAGGAGAGCTGGTTGATGCGCTCGATCCAGTGCTTGAGGTCATGATAGGTGAAGTGATGCAGGTGGGCGCCGGTCTGCTCGATGCGTGGCGCCTTGACGGCGGCATGGCCCTTCTTCGGCTCGTAGCCCGACCGGGTCCGGTTGTAGAGCCGGGTGACCGAGTCAGGATAGAAGCCTGCGGCGCGGATCCAGTGGTGGCCGACATAGTTCTTGCGCCGGAAGGCATAGCCGACGTCAGGGTCCTCGAGCGACAGCGACTGGATCTTGGTCACGGCATCGTCGTCGAGCCGCTCATCGGCATCGAGGGCCAGGATCCAGTCGTGGCTGGCCGAGGGCACGCCGAAGGCCTTCTGTGGTCCATCACCCAGGTAGGCCTGCTCGATCACCCGAGCGCCCTCGGCCTCGGCGATCCTGACGGTGCCATCCTGGCTTAGCGAGTCCACCACGATGACCTCGTCGCAGACCCGAAACAGTGAACGGATACAGTCGGCGATCAATTGTTCTTCATTGAGAGTGATGACCACTCCGGTGATTGGCATCATGGTGCGATCTCTTGTTGAGCGATGACGAGCATGGTGACCTCGCGGCGGATACCGAGCAAGGGCGTGGCCGGCGCGAGCCAGCCGCCCGGAAGGAGGATTTAATCCTCGAGGCACAGCCGCGTATAGTACTCGGGGTTGCGCTCGGGAGACCAATATCGCCGGTCCGGCCTTTGCCCTTGTCATTGGGAGTCATTGTTGAAGATCATTCATGTCAACCTCGCCAAGGGGTATCGCGGCGGGGAGCGTCAGACCGAGCTGCTGATTCGGGAACTGGCGACGCGACCCGATGCGCGCCAGTGGCTGGCCTGTCGCCGGGATTCGCCGCTGCGTCAGCGGCTGGCCGGAGTTCGCGAGCTTGGCTTTATCGCGGCCGATCACCAGCTGGCCGGTCATCGTGCGGCCGGCCGGCTCGCCGCGGATATCGTGCATGCTCACGAGGCCAAGGCCGTTCACTGGGCGGGGCTGCATCATCTGCGCTATCGGGTGCCCTACCTCCTGACCCGCCGGGTCGACACACCGATCAAGGACAAATGGAGCAACCGGCTCTTCTATCGCGGTGCGGCCAGCCGGGTGGCGATCTCTATGCCTATTCGCCAGCAGCTCCTCGAGCATGGCTGGGGCGAGGCGGCGCTGATTCCCAGTGTCCACTCCGGAGGCGAGACCGATCCTGGCGTGGCGAGGGCGCTGCGGGCCGATTTCCCCGGCAAGTACCTGATCGGGCATGTCGGTGCCCTGGTCGATCGCCATAAGGGGCAGCGGGTGCTGATCGAGGCCGCACGACACCTCGAGACGCACCGTCCCGACCTGCAGGTGCTGTTCTTCGGTCGTGGCGAGGATGCCGAGCGACTTGAGGCCGAAGCCGCGGGTCTGGGCAACGTCACCTTCATGGGCTTCAAGGACAATATCGGCGACTACCTGCCGGGACTCGACCTCTTCGCCTTCCCCTCCCGCAACGAAGGGCTGGGATCGGTGCTGCTGGATGTCATGCACGCTGGGGTGCCGATCGTGGCCTCCCGGATCGGCGGCATTCCCGACATTGTCCATGACGAGGAGACAGGGCTGCTCGTGCCGCCCGATGATGCCGTGGCCCTGGCCGAGGCCATCGGGCGCCTGAAGGATGATGCCGTGCTGGCACGCCGGTTGGTCGATGGTGCGCGGGCACGTCTCGATCGCTATACCCCGAAGGCCATGGCCGAGGCCTACTGGGGGCTTTATCAGGGGCTGGTGGCCATTCGCTGATCGGCCGGGGTGGACGCGGCGGATGCGTAGCGCAGAATACGCCTCTGCTATTGCGAGAAACGAAGCGGCCAGCAGATGATCCAGGGATGAGGCCGTTAGGTGCAGGGATGCCGTCTAATCAGAACGCCGATGCCTTCCATCTTTGAGGGGCGGCGACGACGGGGTAAGTCTCGGCATGAACGCACTGGCCAAGTTGCACAAGAACGCGCACAAGTTTCACTTCTATTCGCGTCAGGCCGCCGGCCTGGCGGTGCCGGCGGCCATGCACCGCCGTCGCCTGGCGAGGATACTGGGCGAGCTCGCAATCCTCGACGAGGAGGTGCGCCGGGATATTGAGACCCGGGTCGCCTACTACAATCAGCAAGCGATGCCCTTCACGCTGGGTGAGGCCGCGACTCGGGTGAGCACCTTCACCCGGGACAAGAGCTGGGCCTACTATCTGGATCTGCTTGGCTACCTGCGCTTCTTCCCACGTCACCTGCGCTTTCATCATCGCTTCGGCGATGTTCGCGAGGTGCCGGATGTTCCCACCTTCGTCAAGAGCCGCCCGCTGAGCGAAAACAACCGCAATTCCGTGCTGCTCAAACTGAACACGGTGCGCCATTACTACATCTATCCCGATCGTACGCCCTATACGGCCAAGCGGGATCGGGTGGTATGGCGCGGCGCTTGCCATCGGCCGCACCGTCAGGCCTTCGTCGAGCGCTTTCACGACCATCCCCTCTGCGATGTTGGCGACGTGCGGCGCAGTGCCCAGGGCCAGCCCTGGTATCGGCCCTTCCTGAGTGTTCCGGAGCAGCTCGAGTACAAGTTCGTGCTGAGCATCGAAGGCAAGGACGTGGCCACCAACCTCAAGTGGATCATGGCCTCGAACTCCCTGTGTCTGATGACGCGGCCGCGCTTCGAGACCTGGTTCATGGAGGGGCGGTTGATCCCGGGCCATCACTATGTCGAGCTGGCTGAGGACTACAGCGATCTCGAAGAGAAGCTTGCCCACTATCGAGCGCACCCGGAAGAAGCTCAGCGTATCATCGCCAACGCCAACGCTTACGTGGCACAGTTTCAGGACGCCTGGCGCGAGCGGCTGGTCAGCCTGCTGGTGATGGACAAGTACTTCGCTCGCTCGGGTCAGCCGTCGCTCTTGTCGTGGTAGCCGGCGAGGATCGCGGGCAGCGATGCACTCGCACCGAATTTCTTAAGCGAGCGCTCCAGACGTGAAAGGTTGCCGGCCTGCCATCGGCCCGGCTGGCGCAGGCGGCAGCGATCCAGGTCGATCAGGAACACCTCGCCGCCCGGGGTGACGAGCAGGTTGCGGGCGTTGAGGTCCACATGGTCGAGGCCTGAGTCATGGAAGCGGCGGATGGTGGCACCGACCCGCTCGAGCAGGGCGGCATCGGCATCTGCCAGGCAGTCGGCCAGGGCGCGGGCGCCGGTCAGGCGCACGGTGATCAGCGCGGCCTGATAGGTGAAGCCGTGCTGCCAGACGCCGGCCGCGACCGGGCGTGGCACCGGCAGGCCCTTGGCGTGAAGGGCGGCGGTCAGGCGAAGCTCGCGAAAGGCGCGGGTGCGTTCGCGTCCGGTCCATAGATAGTGTGCGTCGTTCACGCGGGCGATCAGACCGCCGCGCCGGTAGGGGCGCAGCACCCATTGCTCATCCGGCCGGTCGGGGGCGGTGAGAAAGAGGCTCGCCCCGCGCCCCGGGGCCTCGCCGGTCACGGCGTCGCGTTCGCGCCAGTAATCCGGGAAGAACCAGCGCGGCTCCAATGGCATGGAAGACGCACATCGGCCGCGTGCCGCCCCTTCTTGAGCACCAATACCGGGAGGTTCCAGTGGCTTTCCCCCGTCACAAAAGCGCTCCGCATCATATAGAATGAAGTTCTTTTCTTTCTGGAACGTTGCCAACTGCATGAAGCATCCTCTGCCCGCCCACCCCACGCACCTGTGCGTGCTTCGGCTCTCGGCCCTGGGCGATGTCTGTAACCTGGTGCCGACCGTGCGTGCCCTGCAGCGCCAGTGGCCAGGCGTGCGCATTACCTGGATCGTCGGTAAGGCGGAGCACAGTCTACTGTCGGGCCTGACCGGGGTCGAGTTCGTGGTCTACGACAAGGCGACCGGACTCGCCGGCATGCGCGAGATCTGGCGCACGCTCAAGGACACCCGCTTCGATGCGCTGCTGCACATGCAGCAGTCGCTGCGCGCCAGTGTGCTGTCCCTGGGGCTGCGTTCCCGGGTGCGCATCGGGTACGACAAGGCTCGGGCCAAGGACTGGCAGCACTGGTTCACCCAGCATCAGCTGGCGCCGCATCCCCGTGCTCATGTGCTCGAGTCCTTCATGGACTTCGCTCGAGAGCTCGGCGTTGAGGACCTGACGCCCGAATGGGACCTGGCGATTCCCGAGGACGCCCGGCGCGAGGCGCGCCAGGTCAGCGGCGAGGGGGAGTACGTGCTGATCAGCCCCTGCGCCAATCCGCGGCTTCGCAACTTCCGCAACTGGTCCGCCGAGGGCTATGCCGCGGTGATCGAGCACCTGTGGAGCCGCCACGGCCTCGCGACGGTGATGAGCGGCGGCGGCAGCACCCAGGAGCGGGAGATGGGCGCGCGCATCCAGGCGCTTTGCCCCGAGGGGGCGGTGATCGACGCCATCGGCGGCACCTCGCTGAAGGGGCTGCTGGCGTTGATCGACGGCGCCTGCGCGGTGGTCGCCCCCGACTCCGGCCCCGTGCACATGGCCAACGCCCTGAATACCCCGACCGTGGGGCTCTATGCCACCACCAACCCGGAACGCGCCGCCCCCTACCGCTGGCGCGCGCATGTCGTCAATCGCTATCCCGAGGCCGTGCGCACCTACCTGCACAAGTCGCCCGACGAGATCGTCTGGGGCACGCGGGTGCGTCACCCCGATGCCATGTCGCTGATCCACGCCGAAGACGTGATTGCCCACCTCGACGCCCTATTGCTGGAGCCCCGTGATGAAGCTTGACCTGACCGCTCTCGAACAGGCCCGCCTGCTGGTGGTGGGCGACGTGATGCTCGATCGCTATTGGCACGGGGGCACCTCGCGGATCTCGCCTGAGGCCCCGGTGCCAGTGGTCAAGGTCAATGACGGTGAGGACCGTCCCGGCGGCGCCGCCAACGTGGCCCTCAACATCGCCTCCCTGGGCGCCCACGCCGCGCTCGCGGGTCTGGTCGGCGATGACGAGAATGCTGACCTGCTGACCCATCGCCTCGAAGACTCCGGAGTGAGCACACACTTTCAGCGCAGCGCCGAGATCCCGACCATTGCCAAGCTCCGGGTGATGAGCCGCAACCAACAGCTGATTCGCCTGGACTTCGAGCAGGCCCTCGATGAGGTGGATACCCAGGACCTGCAGGCTCGGGTCGAGGCACAGCTCGGCGACGCCGACCTGGTGATCCTCTCCGATTACGGCAAGGGCACCCTGAATCGCGTCGAGTCGCTGATCCCGCTGATCCGCGCCGCCGGCAAGCGGGTGCTGGTCGACCCCAAGGGCAGCGATTTCCGCCGTTACCGCGGGGCCAGCGTGGTCACCCCTAACTTGACCGAGTTCGAGGCCGTGGTTGGCCCCTGCCGCAGCGACGAGGAGCTGGCCGCCAAGGGCGAGGCACTCCGCGCCGAGCTCGATCTCGAGGCCCTGCTGATCACCCGCAGCGAGAAGGGCATGACCCTGATCCGCGGCGATCATGCTCCGCTTCACCTGCCGACCCGGGCCCGCGAGGTCTACGACGTCACCGGCGCCGGCGATACCGTGATCGGCGTGCTGGGCCTGGCACTGGCCGCCGGCCACGGCTTCCCCGAGGCCATGACGCTGGCCAACCTGGCCGCAGGCCTGGTGGTAGCCAAGCCGGGCACCGCGACCCTCTCGATCGCCGAGCTCTATACTGCCCTGCACGGCGACAAGCTGGCCGAGTTTGGCCTCATCCAGGCCGCGCCGCTGGTCGAGGCAGTGCGTGCCGCTCAGGCCCGCGGCGAGAAGGTGGTGATGACCAACGGCTGCTTCGACATCCTGCATGCCGGCCACGTGGCCTATCTCGAGCAGGCTCGCCGGCTCGGCGACCGGCTGATTGTGGCGGTCAACGATGATGCCTCGATCGCCCGGCTCAAGGGCCCCACCCGGCCGATCAACCCCCTTAACCGGCGCATGCAGGTGCTCGCGGGCCTGGGCGCCGTGGACTGGGTGGTGCCCTTCGGGGAGGACACTCCCGCAGCGCTGATCGAGACCGTGCTGCCCGACGTGCTGGTCAAGGGCGGCGACTACCGGCCCGCCGACATCGCCGGGGGCGAGGCGGTGATCAGTAACGGCGGCGAGGTGCGGGTGCTCGACTTCGAGGACGGCGTTTCTACCACCGCGATGATCTCGACCATCCTCGACCGGGAGCGCTGATGCCCGCCCGCTGGCCCCGGCTCGCCTACTCGACGGCGCTCTATGGCCTCGCGCCGTTGATCTGGCAGCGGGTCTGGCGTGAGCAGGCGCTCGCTCACCCGCGGCGAGAACGTCTCGGGCTGATTCCCCACTCCTCTGCGGGCACATCGGCCGACGGCCTCGCCGAGCGTCCCGTGACCTGGCTTCATTGCGCGTCGGTCGGCGAAGTGCTGGCGGCCCGGCCGTTGATCGAGGCGCTGGTCGCCGCCCGCCCCGGCCACCAGTTGGTGGTCACCACCATGACCGCCACCGGCGCCGACCGGGTTCAGGCCCTGGCCGACAAGCTCAATACAGAAGGTGCTGGCGCGATAGTGAGCCATCACTTCGTTCCCCTGGATTTCCCCGGTGCCGCGCGGCGCTTCGTCGACCGCCTCGCCCCGGTACAGGCGATCTTCTTCGAGACCGAGCTGTGGCCCAACCTGCTCGCCGCCTGCCGTCGTCGGGGCGTGCCGGTGGCGGTGGTCAACGGCCGCCTGTCGCCCCGCGCCTTCGCCCGCTACTTGAAGATCCGCCCACTGATGGCGGCGGCGCTCGCCAACGTCGACTGGCTGGCCGCCAAATCCGACGAGGACGCCGAGCGCTTTCAGGCGCTGGGCATGGCCGAGGCGAACACCGCCATGGTGGGCTCCCTCAAGTTTGATATGTGTGCCTCCGACGAGGATCTCGAGCGAAGTGAGCGCTTGCGTACCTGGCTCGGCGAGCGGCCGACCTGGGTCGCCGGCTCGACCCACCCCGGCGAAGACGAGCCGCTGCTCGCCGCGCATCGGCGCCTGCTCGAGACGCATCCCGAGGCGCTGCTGATCCTGGTCCCCCGCCACCCTCAACGCTTCGATGAGGTGGCCGCTCTGTGTGAGACGCAGGGTGAGACACAGGGCATGCGCGTGGCGCGCCGATCCCGGGACGAGCGCCCCGGTCCCGAAACAGAGGTCTATCTCGCCGACACCATGGGCGAGCTGTCGACGCTCTATGGGGCCGCGGATATCGCCTTCGTCGGCGGCAGCCTGGTACCGATCGGCGGCCACAACCTGCTCGAGCCCGCGGTGCTGGGAGTGCCGGTGGTCACCGGGCCGTCGCTCGAGAACTTCAGCGACGTCGCCGCGACCCTGCGTGAGGCCGGAGCGCTCACCGAGGTGCCTGATGGCGAGGCGCTGGCGGCGACCCTGGCCGCGTTCCTCGACGACCCGGCGGCTCGGGACCGCCTCGGCGAGGCGGGGCGACGAGTGGTGGCGGCCAACCGGGGCGCGCTTTCGCGCACCCTCGATGGCCTGGGTCGGATGCTGGAGGCTAAAGGGGTAAGGGCGAAGTAAGTATTCGCTTACGACTGGCCTTTCTCGATGCGCTCCACGCCCTGGGCGCCGCCGAGTAGCAGCACATCGGCACTGCGCGCGGCGAACAGGCCGTTGGTGACCACACCGACGATGGCATTCAGGCGGGCCTCCATGGCCACCGGGTCCTCGATCATGAACTCATAGCAGTCGAGGATCTGGTTGCCGTTGTCGGTCACCACCCCGTCGCGGTAGACCGGTGTGGCGCCTAGCTTGACCAGCTCCCGGGCCACGTAGGAGCGCGCCATCGGAATCACCTCCACCGGCAGCGGGAAGTCACCCAGCACCTCGACTCGCTTCGAGGCATCGGCGATGCACACGAAACGCTCGGCGCAGGCGGCGACGATCTTCTCACGGGTCAGGGCCGCCCCGCCGCCCTTGATCATCTCTAGGCGAGGGTTGATCTCGTCGGCGCCGTCCACGTATACCGGCACCGTTCCCGCCTGGTTCAGCTCGACCACCTCGATGCCATGATCGCGCAGGCGCCGGGCGGTGGCCTCGGAGCTGGCCACGGCGGCCTGGAAGTCGTCGCGCAGGGCGGCCAGGCGGTCGATGAAGCGGTCGGCGGTGGAGCCGGTGCCGACGCCGATGATCACCTCGCGGCCGAGCAACGGGCGAATTTCCTCGATGGCGGCGGCGGCCACTGCGTCCTTCAGTTCGTCTTGAGTCATGGGAGCTCGCTTGGGAATGGCGGAAGGGTGGCGGCGATTATAGGTCAGTTGGGCGCCCGTGTTGATGCTTCCGCCCTCCGGCGGTGACGGCGCTGGACGCCACGGCTGCGGGTCTGCTACCAATAGAAGCTTTGCCACGCACGCGTTGATCGCATGGCGCCCGCCATGCCGCTGCCCTTGGGACATCAGGATGCTCGAAGAAACCGTCAAGAAGATACTCACCGCCCGGGTCTATGAAGCCGCTCGGGAAACGCCGATTTCACCGGCCACCATCCTCTCCAAGCGTCTGCACAACCAGATTCTGATCAAGCGCGAAGACCTGCAGCCGGTCTATTCCTTCAAGATCCGCGGCGCCTACAACAAGATGGCGCAGCTCACTGAAGAGCAGAAGGCCAAGGGCGTGATCGCCGCCTCGGCGGGCAATCATGCCCAGGGGCTGGCGTTGGCCGCCAAGCTGATGGGCGTGAAGGCGGTGATCGTGATGCCGCGCATCACCCCGGAGATCAAGGTCCAGGCGGTGCGGGCGCGGGGTGCCAAGGTGATCCTCAAGGGCGATGCCTTCGCCGCCGCGGCCGCCCACGCCCAGGAGCTGATCGAGGAGCACGGCTACACCTATATCCCGCCCTTCGACGACATCGACGTGGTGGCCGGTCAGGGCACCATCGGCGTGGAGATCCTGCGCCAGCACGGCGGCCGCCTGGATGCAGTCTTCGTGCCGGTGGGCGGCGGCGGCCTGATCGCGGGCGTGGCGGCCTACATCAAGTACCTGCGCCCCGAGATCAAGGTGATCGGTGTCGAGTCCGAGGACAGCGCCAGCTTCAAGGCGGCACTGGAGGCAGGCGAACGCGTGGTGCTGGATCAGGTCGGCGTCTTCGCCGAGGGCGTCGCCGTGGCCCAGGCCGGCGAAGTGCCCTTCGCCGTCGCCAAGGATCTGATCGACGAGATCATCACCGTCAACGCCGACGAGATGTGCGCCGCGGTCAAGGACATCTTCGAGGATACCCGGGCGGTGGCCGAGACCTCCGGCGCCTTGTCGCTGGCCGGCCTGAAGAAGTATATCCAGCGCGAAGGCGCCGAGGGCGAGACGCTTCTGTGCATCAACTCGGGCGCCAACACCAACTTCGATCGCCTGCAGCATATCGCCGAGCGCACCGAGCTCGGCGAGCAGCGCGAGGCGATCCTGGCGGTGACCATCCCCGAGCGGCCGGGCAGCTTCAAGCGCTTCTGCAAGGCCATCGGCAAGCGCATGGTCACCGAGTTCAACTACCGCTACGCCGACCCCGACGGCGCCCATATCTTCGTCGGCGTGCAGGTCAAGCCGGGCGGCGAGGACCGCCAGGCGGTGATCGGCAAGCTGCGTGACGCGGGCTACCCGGTGGTCGACCTCACCGACGACGAGATGGCCAAGCTGCATATTCGCCACCTGGGTGGCGGGCGTCCCAAGGAGCAGTTCGAGGAAGAGGTCTATCGCTTCGAGTTTCCCGAGCGCCCCGGGGCGCTGATGAACTTCCTGACGCACCTGCCGGCGGACTGGAACATCTCGCTGTTCCATTACCGCAACCACGGCGCCGCCTATGGCCGGGTGCTGGTCGGCATGCAGTTGCCCAGTGATGATCGCTCCCACGTCGAGGAGTACTTCGATGCCATCGGCTATCGCTACTGGAAGGAAACCGACAACCCGGCCTATCGACTGTTCATGGCCTGAGTCTGGTGGATATCACTGTGTGTAAGCGGTAACTAACGGCTAGCCTTAGCTATGGCAGGCGTTTTATCATGTGCTCAGGCTATCGAGGCAATTGTCATTCTTTAGGCTTAGCCGTATAGTCTTTTTACGTCGTTTGTCAGACGACGCTTACATCTTTTGTTACGACATCATGGAGTTGGCAATGAAACGCAAGCCCGATCTGGTCATGGCGCTGGTGCTGGTCTTCGGCCTCGGAGTGGTCGCCACCGGTTATGCCCAGGCCCTGGGCGGTAGCTGATTCCCAGGCTTCGCCAGAGCTCTTGCAAGAGCCCCCGCCAGACCCTGTACGCATCATCCAGGCGCCTTACCCGGATGAGCCCAAAAAGACCGGCCACTGCTCAGTCAGTGGCCGGTCTTTTATTGTGCCTGCGTATGCTCGCGTGACGTGCTCTCAGGGCCGCAGCACCCGGGCGTCGCTGACGATGGCGTCCAGCGGCACGTCCCAGCTCGCCACCGGCAGGGTTGGCACGCGCTGGCAATCATGGGCCAGGCCGATCAGCTGGGGGCGTGGGCCCCGCTGGCGGGTGAAGGCGAAGCTTCTATCGTAGAAGCCGCCCCCCATGCCCAGGCGCTGGCCCTGGGCATCGAAGCCGACCAGCGGCATCAGCACCACCTCCAGGGCCCAGGCGGGCAGGCGCCGGGCATGATGGGCGCCATGGCGGGTGTCGGGTTCGCGGATGCCGAAGCGATTGCTGACCATCGGCGTGCCGCTGTGGTAGCGCACGAACCACAGCCGGTTGTGGGTCAGCGGCGCCAGCACCGGCAGATAGACCTGGGCGCCCCGCCGCTCCAGCCAGGCGATCAGCGGCCGGGGGTCGATCTCGCTATCGTTGGGCAAGTAGAGCGCCACGCGCCGGGCACGACGCAATTCCGGCAGGCCACGCAGGCGGCGACACAGGGCCTTGGCGGCCTGGCGCTGCTGTCGCGGGGACAGGGCGCGGCGTCGGCGGCGCAGGGTGCGGCGCAGCTCGCGTCGCTGAGTCTGGGTGTCGTCGGGCTGGGTGGGCAGGCCGGAGGGCGGCTCGCCGCCGTGAGGGGCACGGCAGATGGGCGTATCGGTCAGGGGCGCATGAGGCATGGCGTCTGAACTCATGGCGGGCGGCGGATGAGCGGAGGTTTCCCAGAATGCCGCTGTCGTTCTGGCCCTTGAACCCATTGGTTCAAGGTGGGTGGCCGCAGACAGACCGTCAGGCTTTCCGTCGCGCGGACATGCACACGGGCCTGTCTAGCATGTGGCCCCCTGGGTAATGCGCATAGGCTCGAGGGACTGTAACGACTGGCGCACATTCCAGGAAACGCCCTCATCCTACCAGAGCGGGACGAGGCGCCAAAGCGCAGATTGCTCAGTCGGTGCTAGTGGCGCCCAGCACCCGCTCGAGCCGCTCGTTGAGGCGGTTGAGGCTGTCCTCCCCGGCCTTGCGCTCGTCGAGCACCTGCAGGAGCTCGTGGGTGATGTTCAGTGCCGCCATGATGGCGGTCTTCTCGGTGCCGAGCACCTTGGACTGCGAGTGGATGCCGTGCATGGCACGGTCCAGATAGCGGGCGGCGCGATCGAGCTGGTCCTGCTCGTCCGGCGGACAGGCGATGACGTAGCTGCGGCCCAGGAGGGTGATGTCGGCGGTACGCCGGGCGTCATCGGTCATCGGTGGGCTCCAGACCGGGCCAGCGACGGGCCCGATGCGTTACTATGAAAGATATCGATTCACTATAAGAGAGCCGCTCGCGAGCGGTCAACGCAAGCCATGTTCGCCGGCCCCCCGCGCCGGCTCCATCGAAGAGTGCTTCATGTCCCTGATCAACGATCGCCTCGACTTTTCCACCGTCGCCGACGTCTTCCTGATGCACGGCAGCATGCAGTCCCCGGCCTTCCAGGACGGCCGCCTGGCCGGTGCCCTGGCGCTCAACGACCTGAGCGCCGAGGCCTGGCTCGACGAGCTGTGCGCCGGTTTCGGCGTCGAGCAGCCCCGGGACCCGGAGAGCGCCGAGGTGCTGCTGGGCTGGCGTCGCCAGGCGCTGGACGCCCTGGCCGCCGCCGAGCTCAACTACGAGCCGCTGTTGCCCGACGACCTGTTCTCCCTGGCCGAGCGCGCCCAGGGGCTGCAGGAATGGACTCTGGGCTTTCTCGAGCTGGTGCAGACCGTCGACGCCGAGACCCGCAATGCCTGGTCGGCCAATCTGCGCGAGGCGCTGGATGATCTGCAGACGCTGGCGAGTATCGAGGTCGACCTGGACGACAGCAGCGAGAACGAGAATGATCTCTTCGCCCTCACCGAACATGCGCGCATGGCGGCCATGTTGCTCTACACCGAGCAACATCCCGGCAAGCCGCAGGTCGAAGAGGCCGACGCCCCGCAACAGTGAACCCCGTCTCAGGAGCCGTGATGTCCCCCGAACTGCTTCCCCGTCCGGCCGCCATCGGCCGGGACGAGTATCGCCGGCGCTGCCAGACCCTGATGGCCGCCCTGCCCGCGCATAGCGCCGTGTTGCTGCCTGCCGCCAGCCTAGTGACGCGCAGCAACGACAGCGAGTACCCCTTTCGCCAGCGAAGCGACTTCCACTACCTGACCGGCTTCCCCGAGCCCGATGCCCTTTTGCTGCTTCTGCCCGGGCGCGAGGCCGGCGAGAGCGTGCTGTTCTGTCAGGAGCGCAACCCGGCCATCGAGGCCTGGACCGGCATCCGGCTGGGCACCGAGGGAGCCCTCGAGCACTTCGCCATCGACGAGGCCTTCGAGAACCCGGTGCGCATCGAGCAGCTCGCCGAGCTGATCGACGGCCGCGAGACGCTGTATCTGCTGCTCGACGACGCCGAGAGCCTGGCGCTGGCCGACGAGGTGCGCAGCGAGCTCAAGGGCCGCGCAAGGCGCGGGGCCATCGCGCCGCGGGCGCTGGCCGACCTGGCCCCGCTGCTGCACGAGCAGCGCCTGATCAAGAGCAAGGCCGAGCTCGCCCTGCTGCGCCACGCCGGCGAGATCTCGGCGCGAGCCCATGTGCGCGCCATGCGCACCGCCCGTCCCGGCCTCGCCGAATACCACCTGCAGGCCGAGCTGGAGCACGAGTTCCGCTGGCAGGGCGCCAATGGCACGGCCTACGACAGCATCGTCGGTGGCGGCGCCAATGCCTGCGTGCTGCACTACATCGAGAACCGCGCGCCGCTCGAGGACGGTGAGCTGGTGCTGATCGATGCCGGCGCCGAGTTCGATCTCTATGCCGGCGATATCACTCGCACCTTCCCGGTCAACGGACGCTTCGAAGGCGCTCAGCGCCAGCTCTACGACATCGTGCTGGCGGCCCAGGAACGCGCCATCGAGGCCGTGACGCCGGGTGCCACCCTGGCCGCCATTCACCAGGGCGTGGTGCGCGACCTGTCTCGGGGGCTGGTGGAACTCGGTCTGCTCGAGGGGGAGCTCGAAGCGGTGATAAGCGAGGAGCGCTACAAGCGCTTCTATCTGCATTCCACCTCCCACTGGCTGGGCCTGGATGTTCACGATGTGGGCAGCTATCGCCGCCAGGGCGAGCCGCGCCCGCTGGCGCCGGGCATGGTGCTGACGGTGGAGCCCGGCCTCTACATTCCCGATGACGAGGACATTCCCGAGGCCTTCCGCGGCATCGGCATCCGTATCGAGGACGATGTGGCGGTGACCGCCGACGGGCACGAGGTCCTGACCGATGGCGTGCCCAAGCGAGTGTCGGAAATCGAGGCCCTGATGGCCAAGGAATGATCAACTCAGATGATCAGCGAGATCGCCTTACGTAATTTACGTAAGGGAGTGGTTTTCTTTACGGTGAGCGAGAGCGGATGCAAGAGCGCGAGACCCGAAACGCCCGCGTTGCGCAGGATCGGCCCTGCCAGCGAGTCGATATCGCCATCGTCGGCGGCGGTCTGGTAGGGGCCAGTCTGGCCTGCGCCCTGGCGCCCCTGATCGAGCGGGCGGGGCTTAGAGTGGCGGTGATCGAGGCCAATCCCCTGCCCGACCTCGATGAGACGGCCTACCAGCCGAGCTTCGATGCCCGGGCCAGTGCCATCGCCCAGGGCTCCCGGGAGCGTCTCGAGACTCTGGGGCTGTGGACGGCCATGGCCGAGGAAGCCGAACCGATCCGCCGCATCCACGTCAGCGAGCGCGGACGGCTGGGGGCCACCCGGCTGAGTGCCGAGGAATTCGACGTCGAGGCGCTGGGCTACGTGTTGCCCAATGCCTGGATGGGTCGGGTCCTGCATCGACGGCTCGATGCGTTGTCGCTTGATTGGCACTGCCCGGCGCGGGTGGCATCGATCACGCCGCAGGCCGGCGGCCACCGGTTGGCGCTGGACGATGGCAGCGTGCTCGAGGCGGATCTGACGGTGCTGGCCGATGGCGGCCGCTCCGGGCTCAAGGAACGGCTCGGCATCGAGAGCCGCCGGGAGGCCTACGATCAGGTGGCGGTGATCGCCAACCTGGAGGTCAGCCGGCCCCACGGCGGCGTGGCCTACGAGCGCTTCACCCCCGAGGGGCCGCTGGCGCTGCTGCCCCTGTCCGGCGAGCGCATGGAGTTGGTGTGGACTCATCAGGGCGGCGCCGAGGCGGCGACCCTGGCCATGAGCGACGGCGACTTCCTGGCGCGGCTGCAGCAGGCCTTCGGCGACCGGGCCGGCCACTTTCGTCGGGTGGGCAAGCGTCACGCCTATCCGCTGTCGCTGGTCACGGCCACCGAGCAGGTGCGCCCGGGGCTCGCGGTGCTCGGCAACGCCGCTCATGCCCTGCACCCGGTGGCCGGCCAGGGCTTCAACCTGGCGCTGCGCGGGGTGATGGACCTGGTGGCCGCCCTCGAGGCGGGGCTGGATGCCGGCCGTTCCCCGGGCGACATGGCCACCCTGCAGGCCTTCGAGGCGCAGCGGGCCACCGATCGTCACAGCGTCATCCGCTTCAGCGATGGCCTGATCCGGCTGTTCGGCATCGATCACCCGCTGCTCTCCCATGCCCGGGCGGCGGGGCTGATCGGCCTCAACCTGGCCGGGCCGCTGCGCCGGGCCCTGGGGCGCCGCGCCATGGGGCGCGAACGCTGAGCTGGCGCTTCAGGGGGGGGCCCTCCTGGGCATCATGAAACACGGGAGAACGAGATGCACGAACAGCAAGGGACGCCGGACGAGGCGATCATCGTCGGTGCCGGCATGGTGGGCATGACCCTGGCGGTGTTGCTGGGCCAGGCCGGCATCGCGGTGCGGCTGCTCGATGCGCGCCCGGCCAGCCTGCCCGACGAGACGGCGGGCCGCGGCCGGCCTGGCCTGCGGGTCAGCGCCCTGACCCCGGTCTCCCAGCGTCTGCTCGAGGGCCTCGGGGTCTGGCCGGCGATGGCCGAACGGCGCCTGTCGCCCTACACCGCCATGCAGGTATGGGACGCCGAGGGCAGCGGCGAGATCCGCTTCAGTGCCGACCAGGCCGGGGTGCCGGTGCTTGGCCATATCGTCGAGAACGACGTCACCCAGGCGGCCCTGGAGGCCCGTCTCGCTGCCCTGCCCAACGTGCGCCGCGAGGCCGAGGCGCGGGTGATTGCGCTCGATGAAACGCCCGACGGTCGTGAGCTGCGCCTGGAAGACGGCCGGCGCTTCTCGGCGCCGCTGGTAATCGCCGCCGACGGTGCCCGCTCGCCGCTGCGCGAGCGGGCCGGCATCGAGACGACCGTCCGGGATACCGGCCATGTCGCCATGGTCACTACCGTGCGCCTGGCGCAGTCTCACGGTGGCGTGGCCCGTCAGGCCTTCCTGCCCACCGGCCCCCTGGCCTTCCTTCCGCTGCGCATCGAGGGCCGGGACGATCACTGCTCGATCGTCTGGTCGACCAGCCCCGACGAGGCGGCGCGACTGACCAGGCTATCCGCCGAGGCGCTGGGCGAGGCACTCGCGGCGGCCATCGATCACCGGCTCGGTGAGGTCACGCTCATCGATCGTGCGGTCAGCGTGGCACTGACTCAGCGTCACGCCCGGGACTATGTGCAGCCGGGGCTGGCGCTGGTCGGCGATGCCGCCCACAGCATCCACCCGCTGGCCGGCCAGGGGGTCAACCTGGGGCTGATGGACGTGGCGGTGCTGGCCGAGGAACTGCTCTCCGCTCGTGAGCGGGGCGTGGCGATGGGCGATGGGCGGATCCTTGCCCGCTACGCCCGGCGCCGGCGCGGCGACAACGCCAGCATGCTGGCGTTGATGGACGGCTTCCGGCTACTGTTCGGGGCGCGTCAGCCGGCGCTGACCCTGGCCCGCAACCTGGGGCTTGCCGGCATCGACCGGATCACCCCGCTCAAGCGGATGATGATGCGCCAGGCAATCGGCGAACGGGGGCGCCTGCCCGCCAGCTGTCGCTGACGCACCGAAAGCGCGACTCGCGGGGCATCGCATCGCCCCTCTTTCTCGCGTGCTCTCGTTAACTGCTCTCCTCACTTGTCCTTGTCCTTGTCCTGCGAGGACGGCTCTGGGCCGCTGACAGACAAAAGGGGCGCATCGACTCAAGGTCGATGCGCCCCTTCTTGCTGTCGGTTCGTGATCCTTCGGCGTTTTGCCGGCGGCCCGGAAGGCGCTGGCCGCCGCCCTAGCGCTCGGCCCGGGGGCCGAGCACCTTGAGGGCCTTGAGCAGGTTCAGCGCCTCGCCGAGCTGGTAATCCTCGCGCACCCGCGGCGAGGTCTTGTCTTCGCCGGCGCGATCGCCGTTGCCCTTGAGGTGGCCGGAGAGGTCGGCCTCGCGCAGCCGCTGGGCGGAGCTGTCGGTGACCTCCAGACGTCCCCGCACCACCTGCACGTCCGGGGTGATGCCGAGGGCCTGGATCGAGCGGCCGTTGGGGGTGTAGTAGAGCGCGGTGGTCAGCTTCAGGCCGTCGCCGTTGCCCAGTGGCATGATCTGCTGCACCGAGCCCTTGCCGAAGCTCTCGGTGCCCATGATCACCGCCCGGCGCTGATCCTGCAGGGCGCCGGCGACGATCTCCGAGGCCGAGGCGCTGCCGCCGTTGATCAGCACCACCACCGGCACCCGGGGCGCGGCGGTCTGGCCATGCGCCGAGAAGCTCATCTGGCTGTCGGTCAGGCGTCCCTCGGTGTAGACGATCAGGCCCTGCTCGACGAAGGCATCGACTACCTCCACCGCCGCTTGCAGCACGCCGCCGGGGTTGTTGCGCAGGTCCAGCACCAGGCCGTCCAGGCCATTGCCCTCCTGCATCGCGGCCAGGGCATCGTTGACCTGCTCACCGGTGGTGCTCTGGAACTGGCTGATGCGCAGGTAACCGTAGCCCGGCGCCAGGAACTCGTGCTTGACGCTCTCGGTGCGGATCACCTGGCGGGTCAGGGTAAGGTCCCGGGGCATGCTCTCCCCCGAGCGCAGGATGGTGATGCGAATCTCGCTGCCCGGCTCGCCGCGCATCAGCTCCACCGCTTCCTGCAGCGACAGGCCGTCGGTGGCGGTGTCATCGATGCGCAGGATGGCATCCTGGGACTGCAGGCCGGCGCGGGCCGCCGGGGTATCGTCGATCGGTGCGATCACCATCAGCTGGCCGTCGCGCATGCCGATCTCGATGCCGATGCCGCCGAACTCGCCCTCGGTGGATTCCTTGAGGCTCTGGAATTCCTGCGGGTCGAGATAGGTCGAGTGCGGGTCCAGCTCGCTGAGCATGCCGCGCATGGCGTTATGCAAAAGGGTGCTGTCGTCGACCTCATCGACGTAGGCGCGCTTGATGCGCTCGAAGACCTCGGCGAAGGTCTGGACGTCGGCGACCGGCAGGTCGTCGTCCGCTGTGGGGGCCGGCGTCTGAGCGGACGCGGGAAGCGCCAGCAGGGCCGTGCACAGCCAGGTGGTGAGCCTGGTCGAGAACTTGGTCGAAAAAATAAGGGGGGCCTTGACGCGCATGCGGTCTCCGGTCGCGGAACTGGGGGCAGGGCCCCAGCATAGCGTTACAGCGGGGCGCGAATCCATCGGTGGCGGAGCTTAGCGTCGGGCGACCCAGGTCGCGGGGTCGATCGGCTGGCCGTGGCGGCGCACCGCGAAGTAGAGCGCCGGGGTGGTGCGACCGCCGCTGACCCCCACGGCGGCGATAGGCTGGCCGCGGTTCACGGCCTCACCGGGGGATACCGTGAAGTTCTGCAAGTGGGCGTGCAGGGTCATCACCCCGTCGCCATGATCGAGGATCAGCAGATTGCCGAAGCCGCGCATCCAGTCGGCGAAGACCACGCGCCCGGCATGCACCGCCTTGACCGGGCTGCCCGCCGCGGCCTGGATCAGCAGGCCGTCGCGATCCACCCCCTCGCCGGCACCGAAGCCCGACAGCACGCGCCCCTGGGTCGGCCAGGGCAGCTCGCCCCGGGTCGATTCGATGGCGGTGGTCGGCGGCGGGCGTTTCAGCGCGGCGAGGCGTTCGCGGACCTCGCCGAGCACCCGCTCGGCATCCTCCCGCTCCTGCTTGAGGCGCGCCTGACGCGAGTGCCCGCGGCTGATATCGGCCTCGAGCTCGGCGAGCAGTGTCTCGCGCTCGGCAAGGCGCGAAGCCAGCGTCTGGCTGCGTGTCTCGAGCTCCTCTCCCACCCTGGCCAGCTGGTCGATCTGGGTGGTGAGGGCTCGGCGGTTGTCGGCCAGGCGTGTATCCAGGCGCGCGAGCTCGTCCAGGCGCGCCTGACGCGCCCGGGACAGATGATTGAGGTAGGTCTGCAGGCGATCCAGGCGGGCCGGGTCGTCCTGGTTGAGCAGCAGCTTGAGCTGGGGGGCAACGCCGAGGCGATAGAGGGCGTCGAGCTGCTCGGCCAGCGCCGCCTCCTGGGCGCGACGCTCGCCTTCAAGGATGGCTCGGCGCTCCTCCAGGTCGGCGATCTCGTCACCCAGCGTACGCCGTTCGGCCTGGAGCTCATCCAGGCGGCGGTGGGTCGCGGCCAGCGCCGTCTCCACCTCGGCAAGCGCCTCGGCGGCATCGTCGCGGGCCTCCCGACGGCCGGAAAGCTCGCGCTCCAGGGCCTTCAGGTCCTCGGCCAGGGCGTCCACCCGGGCCCTGGCCGCCTCCTCGTCGGGAGCGGCCAGGGCGGGGGTGGCGAGGCCACACGTGAGGCACAGGATCAGGCTAGACGCCAGCAGCACCGTCAGCCCGGCCCGGGGCCGCGACGACAGGGCATCGGCGAGGCGGGGCGTGAGGCGCCCGCCCGCCGTGCGAGACGGGGGGCGCCGGGAGGTGGCTGACGGTTCGGCGTGGGCGTGAGGCGAGGTCACGACAGCTCGGTGAGCACCTGGCCGGTCATCTCCTCGGGGACGGCCTCGCCCATCATGGTCAGCAGGCTCGGTGCCAGGTCGCACAGCCGGCCATCCTCGCGCAGCCTGGCCTGGCGCTTGGTGACCCAGATCAGCGGCACCTCGCAGGTGGTGTGAGCGGTCTGTGGCGCCCCGGTCTCCGGGTTGACCATCTGCTCGGCGTTGCCGTGGTCGGCGGTGATCAGGCATTCGCCGCCGACGCGCTCGAGGGCCTCGACCACGCGCCCGACGCAGGCGTCTACCGCCTCGATGGCCTTGACCGCGGCATCGAAGTTGCCGGTGTGGCCGACCATGTCGCCGTTGGCGTAGTTGCACACGATCAGGTCATAGGCGCCGCCGTCGATGGCCTCGACCAGCTTGTCGGTGACCTCGACCGCACTCATCTCGGGCTTCTCGTCGTAGGTCTTGACGTCCTGGGGCGAGGGAATCAGCTCGCGGGTCTCGCCGGCGTAGGGTTCCTCGCGACCACCGGAGAAGAAGAAGGTCACGTGAGCATATTTTTCGGTCTCGGCGATCCGCAGCTGGGTCATGTCGCGCTTGGCGATTACCTCACCCAGGGTGTTGGTGAGCTCCGCCGGCGGGAAGGCGGCCGGCGCCGGGATGTCGGCGGCATACTGGGTCAGCATCACCAGGCCGTCGGCGGCAAGCTGGGGCCGCGCCTGGCGGGTGAAGCCCGCGAAGTCGTCCTCGGCGAAGGCGCGGGTGATCTCCCGGGCGCGGTCGGCGCGGAAGTTCATGAAGATCGCCGCGTCGCCGTCGACCATTTTCACCGGCTCGCCCTGGGGGCGGATGCTGGTGGCGGCCACGAACTCGTCGGTCTCGTCGCGCTCGTAGGCGGCGGCCAGGCCCTCGACCGCATAGGACGCAACGTGCTCGCCCGCGCCTTCGGTGATCACGCGATAGGCCTTTTCGACCCTATCCCAACGGTTGTCGCGATCCATGGCGTAGTAGCGACCGACCAGCGAGGCGACGAAGCCGTTGCCCTCGCCGACCAGCTCGGCGAGCCTGGCGTCGGCGCGCTCGATCGAGGCCTTGGCGCTCTTTGGCGCGGTATCGCGGCCGTCGAGGAAGGCGTGCAGGTAGATCTGCTTGGCGCCGCGGGCAGCGGCCAGTTCGGCCACGGCCAGGATGTGATCCTCGTGGCTGTGCACGCCGCCGGGCGACAGCAGCCCCAGCAGGTGCACGGCGCGGCCGGCCTTGACGGCGGCGTCGATCGGCGCGGTCAGGGTGGCGTTATCCTTGAGGGTGTCGTCCTCGATGGCCTTGGTGATCCGGGTGAAATCCTGATAGACGATGCGCCCGGCCCCCAGGTTCATGTGGCCGACCTCGGAGTTGCCCATCTGGCCCTCGGGCAGGCCGACATACTTGCCGTCGGTATGGATCAGGCTATGCGGATAGTCCCGGCCCAGGCGGTCCATCACCGGGGTATTGGCGGCGGCGATGGCATTCGATTCGAGCGAATCGCTGTGGCCATAGCCATCGAGGATGATCAGGGCCACCGGACGTGGGCGGGAGTTGGCATCGGACATGAAAAGGCCTCGTTGGTAAACGTCGGAGAATCCCCAGCCGGCGGCGCCGGTCCGGGGTCGCGACTCACGGCTCCTTGGGGCATCATATCCTAGGGCGGTGCACAGCGTCAGCCGCCCGGGTGCCAGACGCGTCAGGACGCCTTGTGTATACTGGGCGCCGCCCCGGCGGCGGGGCATCCAGTGATTCCCCACACCAGTGATTTTTAACGAGAGTGTCCCGGACCCATGATCGATCAGTTGTTCGAATTCGTGCAGAACCACCTGCTGCTGACTGGCGCCTTCGTGGTCGTGCTGGCGGCCTGGATCGCCTATGAAACCATGCAGAGCGGTCGCAGCGGCGTCGATGCCGGCGAGGCCACCCAGCTGATCAATCGCGAGGATGCGGTGGTGCTCGATGTTCGCGATGCCAAGGACTTCAAGGAAGGCCATCTGGCAGGCGCGCGCAACATCCCCCAGAGCAAACTCGACAACCGCCTCCATGAGCTCGACAAGCTCAAGGACAAGCCGGTGATCGTGGTCTGCAAGCATGGCCAGGCCTCCGGCGCGGTGCTCGCCAAGCTCGACAAGGCCGGCTTCACCCGGGCGCTCAAGCTCAAGGGCGGCATGGCCCAGTGGCAGGCGGATGGCCTGCCGATGGTGCGCAAGTAAGTCGCTGCGCGCCCCGTCTATAACCACATCTCATCACGCACGCTTCAAGGAACAAAAGCCATGGCGGAAGACAACAATCAAACCACCGGTAGTGCCGAAGGTGCCGCTTCCGGCGAGCAACAGGCCCAGCCGCAGTTCGCCCTGCAGCGCATCTACGTCAAGGACATTTCCTTCGAGTCACCGAACTCTCCGGGGGTGTTCCAGCAGCCGTTCAAGCCCAAGGTCGGCCTCGACCTGAACACCACCAGCAGCCAGGTCGGCGAGGGCCTCTATGAGGTCGTGATCAAGGTCACCGCCCAGGTCTCTCACAGCGAGACCGGCACTACCTCGTTTCTCGCCGAGATCGAACAGGCCGGCCTGTTCCGCATCGCCAACATCGAAGGCGCACAGCTCGAGCACACCCTGGGTGCCTTCTGCCCCAACCTGCTGTTCCCCTATGCCCGCGAGTGCATCGACAGCCTGGTCAACCGCGGTGGCTTCCCGCCGCTGATGCTGGCGCCGGTCAACTTCGAGGCGATGTACGCCCAGAAGAAGCAGCGCGAGGCTCAGGCCAGCGAGGCCACCCAGTAAGATGCGCCTGATTGCCGGAGAGCGGCCGTGAGCGGCCCGCGCATCCATGTCGCCGCCGACCTCACCGTCGGCGGTGAGCTCGTGCTGCCCGAGGGCCCGGCGCGTCACGTGGCGCTGGTGCTGCGCCTCAAGGAAGGCGCGGCGCTGACGCTGTTCGACGGGGCGGGCCTCGAGGCCGCCGCGGTGCTCGCGGAGGTCACCCGCAAGCGGGTGGTGGCGCGTCTCGAGTCGGTGACCCCGGGACGCGGCGAGTCGCCCCTCGGCGTGCATCTCGGTCAGGCGATCTCCAAGGGGGATCGCATGGACTACGCCATCCAGAAGGCGGTGGAGCTCGGTGTGGCGGCGATCACGCCGCTCTACACCGAGCACGGCGACGTGCGCCTGAAGGGCGACCGCGCGGCCAAGAAGCTGGCCCACTGGCAGGCGGTGGCCGCCAGCGCCTGCGAGCAGTGCGGCCGCGCCACTCTGCCGCCGGTGCATGCGCCGATGTCGCTGACCGACTGGCTGTCGGCGCGCGACGAGCCGCTGCGCCTGGTGCTGCATCCGGCCACCGAGGGCGTCTTTGCGCCCGGTGAGGCCACGGCGCCCGAGCGGGCCAGCCTGCTGATCGGCCCCGAGGGCGGGCTCTCGCCCCGCGAGGTCGAGCGTGCCCTGGCCGACGGCTTCGCCCCGCTGACCCTTGGCCCGCGCATCCTGCGCACCGAGACCGCCCCCGTGGTGGCGCTCACGCTGCTGCAGCACCACTTCGGCGATCTCTAGCCCACAGCGTTATCCGGCGCGCTATCCTCCTTGTGCGCCTTTCCGTCTTGTCGGCTCCGTTCATCATCGCCTCTCATCGTTATTTCTCAGGATATGCCCATGACCCGGTCTTCCCAGGATCGCCCCGCCGCCCGTGGCGCTCGTGCCGCCCACCCTGCTGCCTCTACCCCCGCGGCCTCCGCGCCGTTGGCCGAGGTCGGTCAGGTGGCCTATCTGGAGGTGGTGGCGGTCAACAACACCGGCGCCTTCCTCGGCTGGGGACGGCCCAAGGACCTGCTGCTGCCCTTCAACGAGCAGCCCTATCGTCCCGCGGTGGGCAAGCGGGTGCTGGTAATCATCTTCGAGGACGATCAGGGGCGCCCCACCGCCTCGATGCGCCTGGATGACTTCCTTCACGATAGCGTCGACGACGCCCTGCGCGAGGGCGGCCTCGACGAGGCGGCGGCCGGCGCCCTGGCGCCCGGCCGGGCGGTGACGCTGGTGATCGGCGATCGCACCGATCTGGGGCTCAAGGCGGTGGTCGAGGACCGGGTCTGGGGGCTTCTCTATCATGACGAGCTGCCGCGCCAGGTGCGCCGCGGCGAGCGCCTGACCGGTTACGTGAAGCACCGGCGCGAGGATGGCCGGCTCGATCTGTCGCTGATGCCGGCGGGCGGCGCCAAGCGTGACCTGGCCACCGACAAGGTGCTGGCGGCCCTCGAGGAGGCCGGCGGCTTCCTGCCGCTGACCGACAAGAGCCCGGCGCCTGAGGTCAAGGCGCGACTGGGCGTCAGCAAGAACGCCTTCAAGCAGGCCATCGGCGGCCTTTACAAGGCACGCCAGATCACCCTCGAGGCCGACGGCATCCGCCGGCGCGAGAGCGACCAGGACTGACGCCGGGGCCTGGTTTGTCGGCGTCGTCGGCCTTGGTGCTGGCCGCGCTGCTGCGGCATACTGCGTTCATCATGCCCGTCGCGGCACACCCCCTAGCCGAGAGCCGTCTTGATGAGCGAGCCGAAGAACGAGTCGATGAACGAACCGATTGATAACCCCGGGAGCGCATCACGGGGCGAGCGCGCCCTGAAGATCGGGGTGGTGATGGACCCCATCGCCGACATCACCTACAAGAAGGACACCACCCTGGCCATGCTGTGGGCCGCCACTGCCCGCGGCGCCTCGCTCTACTACATGGAGCAGGAGGATCTCTTCCTGCGCGACGGCCGTGCCCATGCGCGGCTGCGCGATCTCGAGGTCTTCAAGGACCCCGAGGACTGGTATCGCCTCGGCGAGCCGGCGGCCACGCCGCTGGCCGAGCTCGACGTGATCCTGATGCGCAAGGACCCGCCGGTGGACGGCAATTTCCTCAATGCCGTACACCTGCTGGGCTTCGCCGAGCGTGAGGGCGTGCTGGTGGTCAATCCGACCCGGGCGCTGCTCGAGTGCAACGAGAAGCTCTTCGCCCAGCAGTTTCCGCAGTGTTGCACGCCGACCCTGGTCTCCTGCAGCGAGCCGGTGCTGCGCGCCTTCCAGGCCGAGCATGGCGACGTCATCTTCAAGCCGCTGGATGGCATGGGGGGCAGCGGCATCTTTCACGTGCGCCCGGACGGGAGCAACATCGGCGCCATCATCGAGACCCTCACCGACCGGGGGCATCGCCAGATCATGGCGCAGCGCTACCTCCCCGAGATCAAGGACGGCGACACCCGCATCCTGCTGGTCGACGGCGAGCCGATTCCCTATGGCCTGGCCCGGGTACCGATGGCCGGCGAGACCCGTGGCAACCTGGCCGCCGGCGGGCGCGGCGTCAGCCGCGAGCTGACCGAGCGCGATCACTGGCTGATCGAACAGGTCAAGCCGATGATTCAGGAGAAGGGCCTGTTGTTCGTCGGCCTCGACGTGATCGGCGATTACATCACCGAGATCAACGTCACGAGCCCCACCTGCGTGCGCGAGATCGACGACCAGTGCGGCACCGACATCGCCGGCACCCTGATGGACGCCATCGAGCGCCGCCTCGCCGCCCGGCGGGCCGGCTAGGTCCTCGCCATGGCCAGCCTCGGCGATATCGTTGGCCCGCGCCCCGGCGTCGGGGCCTTCGATGTCCAGGTCCATGCCCCGGTCACCCGGGGCTATCGCCGTGCCCTAGCCTTAGCGCTGGCGGTCGGCCTGCACCTGATCCTCCTGGGGCTGGGGGCGTGGGTCTCGCTGCCCATGCCGTCCACGCCATCTACGCCGGAGCCGCCCAGCCTCGACGTGGTGCTGGTCAGCCGCCCAGCCGCGGAGCCCGAGCGGGCTCTTGCCATCGCCGAGGCGGCCCAGCAGGCCGCCCGGGTCGAGGCGCCGCCAGCGCCCGATGCCGCACCTCCTTCCGAAGCGACACCCGAGCCTGCAGAGCGCACCACCGAGCAGGCCGCCGCGCCCTCTCCTGAACCCGTCGCTGAGCCTGAGCCTGCGCTCGAGCCATCATCGGACCCTGAGCCTGCGCCCGAGGCGCCGGCGCTGTCCGGCCGCGAGCTGGCCGCCAGCGCCACCGCCTCGTTGCGCGAGCGGGACTTCGCCATGAACGAGCCTGCCGCCGAGCTTGCCGACCGGTCGCAGCAAGCCGCCCGGCAAGCCGCCGAGGCCCGCTACGTGGACGCCTGGACGCGGCGGGTGCAGGACTTCGGCAACCGCTTCTACCCCGCGCCGCCGGACCTGGATGGCCAGCTGAAGCTTCGCGTGGTGATCGACCATCAGGGGAAGCTCCTGCAGGTAGAGGTGGTACAATCGTCCGGACACCCCGAACTCGACCAGGCGGCGCTGAATACCATCCGTGGCGCAGCCCCCTACCGGCCCTTCGATCAAGGCATGGCCGGGCTCGACCGCCTGTCCATCAGTCGCGTCTGGCGATTCGGCACCGGCAACGATTTCGGCGTGCGCTGACGCCCGGGAGGCCCATGCAAAGCTTGAAGCACCATTTTCTGCTGGCGATGCCCCATCTCGAAGATCCCAACTTCGCGGGCAGCCTGAGCTACCTGTGTGATCACGACGACAACGGCACCATGGGCGTGATCGTCAATCATCCCCTGGACATGAGCCTCGACGCCCTCTTCGAGCAGCTGGATCTGGATGCCAGCGAGAGCCTGCACCGCAATGCCCCGGTCTACTACGGCGGCCCGGTCCACCAGGATCGTGGCTTCATCCTGCACAGGGGCTCCTCAAAGCCCTGGGACTCGAGCATCCAGGTCGACCACGACGTCGCCCTCACCACCTCGATGGACATGCTCAAGGCACTCGCCGAGGGCCGTGGCCCCGACGACTTCCTGCTCTGCCTGGGCTGCAGCGGCTGGGAGGCCGGCCAGCTCGAGGACGAGCTGAAGGACAATGCCTGGCTGACCGTCGAGGGCGATAGCCGCATTCTCTTCGAGACGCCGTCGGAGCAGCGCCTGCATGCCGCCGCCGGCATCCTCGGCATCGACCTGAACCTGATGAGCCGCGAGGCGGGGCACTCCTGATGGCCAACCCAGGCGAGCGGCTGATCCTGGCCTTCGACTTCGGCACCCGGCGCATCGGCGTGGCGGTGGGCAACGAGATGCTCCGGCGCGCCACCGCCCTGGAGCCGCTGCCGGCCCGGGACGGCATCCCCGACTGGGCGCAGGTCACGCGCTTGATCGAGGAGTGGCGCCCGGATCTGTTCGTGGTCGGCCTGCCGATCAACATGGACGACAGCGAGTCCGAGATGAGCACCCGCGCCCGCAAGTTCGGCAACCGGCTCTACGGGCGCTACGGCAAGCCCTGCGAGATGGTCGACGAGCGAGGCTCCACCCGCGAGGCCAAGACCCTGGCCCGGGAGGCCGGCCATCGCGGCAACTACCGCGAGGACAGCGTCGATGGCCTCGCCGCCGCGCTGATTCTCGAGGGCTGGTTCGCCCACGGCGAAGGCCTGCCCGGCGGGCGCACGACCGGCTGAGGCGGGGCGTTATTCCAAGAGTCAGACTCGGTTGCCGTTAGCCGAAGATATTCACCCCCTTGATATTCAAAGAACTGACCCGCGGACTTAGCTTTTGTAGCCGGAGACTGCCCGGGGGTGAGTTGAAAGAAGGTCGTACCATCGCCATCTCTAGCCTGGTTCCCGGAACCCGTCTTGGCATCACGCCAGAGATTCAGCATGCCTGCGCGGCCAGGAGGGGGAGGAAAATCAGGCTCACTGGCAGGCCAACATCGCCTCATCCATTGCGAGGCCACCCGAGAATGGGCATTTCCTGCCGGAGATATGACGCTGATAAGTAGAAAACATGTGATCTGATACAATGTATAAAATTTATATGTATTTGATTTTTAAATAAAAGTCACCGGATTGGCAGGTGTCTCGAATGGCCGTCTCCCCTCTCTCCAAAAACCCCTCAGCGAACGTGATTCGCTCACTGCTCCAGCACACTCATGAATTATCGGTGTATGCCAAAGACATGGCCTATCCCTTGAAGGCGGAGGTCGCCGATCTGGACCTGACCGCCGGGCGTATGGTGCTGGAGTTGGAGTATGCCGGCCCAGATATTGAGCAGTATCTGGGCGGCGGCGGCCTGAGCTTCGACTTGGAAGCGCTGAAGGGATCTCAGGCCATCGAGCATGAGACTTACAGTCTCAGCAACGTCGCCGCCAAGCTGCTCAAGACCGACAGTACGCTGTATCGCCTAGAGTGCCAGCTACCAGAATCGGTCTTCGTGAAGGAGAACCGGGGGGTGGTTCGCATTCCCTTCATCCTCGGCATGCAGGCCCGTATCAACCTCGAAGTTTACCGGCATAAACTCAGCGTGCCGGGCAAGCTACGCAACCTTTCCGCGGGCGGCTGCATGTTCGAGATCGACCTTGCGGATAGCGTCGCGATCGGCGTGGATCAGAACATTCCCGGGGTGACGCTGAAGTTTCCCAACGGCGATAGCTTCTTCGCAGAAGGTAAGGTTCGTCATATCCGTCCCTTCGGCCAGCATGGCTATGCGGCCGTGGGCCTCCAGTTCACCAACCTGTCGACGTCCCAGACAGAGGTCCTGTTACGGTACGTGAATGACTCAGAGCGAGAAGCCGCTTTCCGTACCGGATCTAACGACAAGCTGACCGATCACGTGCCTCTGTTTATCCCTGGCGCCAAGGAGAAGAAGATTCAGCAGCGAGAAGCCCAGGAACGCGATAAGCGCGGCCGCCAGTCACCTATGGAACGCGGTGTGCTGGAAGTGGCCCATCAGCTCCAGGTGGGGCTGATGTACATGAAGACTCGCAACCTGTTTCCCGATGAGATTTTCTACGATTGCGCCGACACCCTGCGTTACCTCGTGGAGCAGGACCGCAAGGCGTTCCTATATGCCCTGGCGTTTCTTCGTGACGAGCCGGATTGGGTCAGACATGCCGTACAGGTTGCCGGCCAGTTAGTTGACCTCATGATGATTCGTGACCCGCACGATCCCCAGGTGCGTGAGGCCGTGCTGGGCACCTTGCTACATACCATGGGCAAGCCCATGCTGATCAGCGCGGAGCTACCGTCTCTCAAGGCCAATATGAAGCCGGAGCAGAAGGTAATCCTAAAGAGCCATGTGGCAGTGCTTCTCGACAAATTACGTGAGATAGGCTGGGAACCCAGTGCTACCTGCCGCGATGTGATCGAACAGGCCAACGAACGCCTGGATGGCTCCGGCTACCCAGCGGGCAAGCACGGTAAGCAGCTCTCGGAGCTGATTCGGTTGGTCAGTGTCATCAAGGCGATCAATAAGCTGCAGCATGGGCGTAACGGCGTACCGCCGCACTCACCGCTTGACGCCTACCGCAGGATCCATGCGGCGAACACGGCTTATGACAAGACGGTGCTCGTGGAGTACATCCAGGTGTATGGCCTCTACCCGATCGGTAGCCTGGCGAAATTCTCTGGCGGTTTCCTTGCCTGGATCATGGATACCGACGGCAAGGGAACGCCAAGCAAGATCCACGTCGTCAAGAACCTTCGCTTCCCGGATACCAACAATAGCAGTGTGATCACCAAGAGCGACTTCTCACAGATCGGCAAACTCGAGGGCATCGTCAGCCCCTCAGTGTATGGGGTGAAGGTCAGTAAGGTGTAGAAAGTCCGATAAGGCATTTGGATGCCTCCCCGGCCAGCGCCCCTATCACCGACACGAAACGGCCCGCTCAGTGAGCGGGCCGTTTCGTATTTAGGCGTTGCGTAAGGCTGGGTTCAGCCGCGCAGGTCGCCGACGCCGACGGTATCGGGCACGAACCAGCGCACGTCGCGCAGGTCCTTCTCGATCAGGTGATCGACCTTAAGCAGGGTGGCGAAGATCGGGGAATGCCGTTGTCGGCCTGGCAAAAGGTCGCCAGGCGCGGGTCGCCATTCAGATCCACCTCCAGGTCGTTAGCCTCGGGGCGGCTGTCCTGGGGCAGCGGGTGCATGACGATGGTGAAATCCCGGGACAGGCCGCCGAAGCTCTCGCTAATCTCGGCGGTGAAGCGCTCCTATCTGGATGCGCATGTGGCGACGTTGATCTCACGCGACGAGCCTTTCTCGCTTGTTGTCGACGTCGACCACTTCAAGCACGTCAACGACACCCTTGGCCACGATGGTGGTGATGCCACGCTCCTGTGGTTGAGCGCCCGCATATTAGTGTGTCTTCATGATGGCGACATCGTGGCTCGAACGGGCGGCGAGGAATTCGTGATCGTGATGCATCGTGCCTCGGCGTCGAAAGCCGAGCAGGTCATTGAGGGACTACGTCAGCACATCAACACAGGCATCGTCACGCTGCAGGACGGCAGCGAGCTCAGCACCACCATCAGCAGCGGCCTCAGCGAGCATGCTAAGGGACGTGCTCAAGCGGGCTGACACGGCGCACTACACGGCCAAGCGTACAGGTCGCGACCAGGTCTGTAGCGAATAACCGAGGAACTATCTGGCTTCTAGCTGGAAGACAGACTACTTCCACATCGCTCATGATCGGAATGGAAATTACTGTTGCGCAGCCTGTCCTCAACACTTGATCGAGTCTGCCCCGCGTCTGCCTACTCAACTAAAGGTATATGAATCCTTGCCGATATAAGGAAGCGGGAAGTTGTACCTCCCCCACGCACATAACGAAAAGACTAAATCATGCGCAGACTAACATTAAAAACCCTACTGACCACGCTACTGCTTATCATGGTGGGCATGGCCGCCATCATCGGCACTATTTCCATCCGCGGTCAGCTCGCCCTCGAAAGCGATATCAACGAACTTGCGGAAACCAGCGTCGATCAAGCCAACACCGCTAATCGCATGGAATCGAACCTCCTCGAGATGCGGCTTCGCATGGCCCGTTATGAGGAATTCTCACGGCGTGGCAACGACGAGATGGCCGTCACCGCACTCGATCAAGCGCGAGAAAGCCTCGGGCGCACCCAATCCCGGTTTGAAGAGTTTCGTAGTGTTGATATCACGACCTCTCAGCGCCGCTATCCCTACTTCGAGGCCGTGGTAGAGGCCTTCGGGGACATGGTAACGCCGGGGTTGGTCGAAGCCATCGAAAATGGGGACATCACCGCCATACGACAGGAGCGCCAACGGCTTACCACTCTTGGTCCTGACTTCTCGGACAGCGTGCGCGCCTTCGCGGGATACGCCGAGGAGCGTGCCGGTGAGATGAAGGCGGAGGCCAACGGCAACGTGCAACAGACCATCATCGTGACGGCGTTCATTTTGCTGATGGCATCCCTGCTGACTTTCCTGGCCTATGTCGGTATCCAGAAATTGCTGGTCGCTCCCTTGCGGCGTGCCGGCAAGATCTGTGCACAGATCGCCAAGGGTGACCTCACCAACCAGATCGAGGTGAAGGGGAACAATGAAATCAGCACCCTGAACCAGGCGCTGCATGACATGCAGGTCCGCCTCATCGAGGTCATCGGCATGCTGCGCCAAAGCGGCGACCAGGTGGCTCACAGCTCTCGCGAGATCGCAGCGGGCAGCGAAGACCTGGCCAGCCGCACCGAGGAACAGGCTTCGGCACTGCAGGAGACGGCCACCAGCATGGAGCAGATGAACTCCACAGTACGCCAGACCAGCGAGTCCGCCACGTCCGCCAATCAGCTCAGTGAGGAAGCGGTCGACAAAGCAAAGGAGTCCCGCGAAGCCGTTATCCGCACCTCGCAGCTGATGGAAGCCATGGAGACCAGCTCACGCCGTGTGCAGGATATTATCGAAACCATCGAGAGCATTGCCTTCCAGACCAATATCCTGGCCCTGAATGCGTCTGTTGAGGCCGCCAGAGCCGGAGAGCATGGCCGTGGATTCGCGGTGGTGGCTGGTGAAGTACGTAAGCTGGCAGCCAACTCCGCCGAGTCTTCCAAGGAGATACGCTCCATCATCGAGGAGATCACCCACCATATCGCCGATGGTGCCGAGCAGTCGGGCCGGACACGCGAAAACATGGAAGCCACCATGCAGGCGATCCAGCAGGTTACGTCCATGATGCAGGGGATCCAGAGTGCCGTGCATGAACAGGAGAGCGGCATCAGCCAAGTGTCGACGGCGGTTAACCAGATGGACGGCGCGACCCAGCAGAATGTCTCTCTGGTGGAGCAGACCAGCACCGCAGCGGCATCGCTGGAAGATGAGGCCTCTCGCCTAGCAAGCCTAGTGGCAACCTTCCAGCTCCGAGAAGGCGCGGCAGCGCCGGCTGTCACCCTCCCCTCACGGCAAGAAAGCAGCGTAGACCGTAACGCGCCGCCATCACCGCGCGATGAGCGCAGCGCAAACGGTGGTCCAAGGCCTCAGAAAGCCAGTGCCACGCGCCCAGAAGTGGAAGAATGGGAGTCTTTCTAAGGCAACTAAGATCATCTCAGCGAGCGATGCATTGATGGCGATACTGGATAACCTGATATTCGATCCCCATGCCATCGGGGCGGTTCAGGGCGAATACAACATGCACCTGGTGCTGTTGTCGTGGCTGGTCGCTCTGGCGGCCGCCTATACCGGCCTGGATATCGTCAAGTTGACGCGTCAGGTGCGCCGAGTGGCATGGCGATGGCTCTGGCTATGGTCGGGGGCCTGCGTGATGGGGCTCGGGGTCTGGAGCATGCATTTCATTGGCATGCATGCCTACCGCCTCGACTTTCCGCTCAATCACGACCCGGCCTTAACCTTGATGTCCATGGTACCGGCCATCCTGGGCAGCCTCGGCACCATGGCCGTGCTGTCGCGATCGCAAGTATCCCATCATGCACTGCTCTGGGCCGGCATCGGGCTAGGGGCCGGCATCGGCCTGATGCACTATACCGGCATGGCGGCGATGCGCATGCCCGCGGAGCTGTATCATGCCACCAGCCTGTTCCTGCTCTCGCTGTTGATCGCGGTCGGCCTCGGTATCGTGAGCGTCTATGCCTATCGCCTGTTTCGTCTAGGGTGGGGCGCCAAACGGGTCAAGACCTGCGCCTTGATCTCGGCACTCGGCGTGTCCCTCGCCATCTGCGGCATGCACTACGTGGCCATGGAGGCGGCCTGGTTTGCACCGCGGCCAAACGCCCTCATCTCGCCCCAGACCATGGGCACCCGCTCCCATTGGTTGAGCTATCTCATTGGAGGGGGTATCGCCATTATCGCGATACTGACCCTGGTCGCCGCTCAGGTGAGCCGTCGTTTGCGCGCCAGTGCTTACCATCAGTATATGACCCGCACCCACCTGCTTGAGGTCCTTTCGGCCCTCCATGACGGCGTGGTGTTGTTCGATGACAAGACACGCATCCGGCTCTGTAACGCTGCCTTCGAGCGGCTGCTCGGCTGGAGCACACAAGAGTCGATCGGGCGCTCGGTCTGGCACCTCAGCTACACCCACGATAGCGAGGCGCTCAACCAGCAGATCCAACACGCCCTGCAGACAACAGGCGAGTGGCGAGGGGAGATTGAGGCTCGACACCAAAATGGCCAGCGCTTTCCGGCCCAGCTCAGCGTCAGTCGTGTCACTTACCCTGACAGCGACGAACGCGACTATGTGGCCTTGCTCAGCGACCGCTCGGCCGAACAGCGGGCGCAGCAACGTATTCGCCACCTTGCCTACCACGACACCCTGACGGGGCTCCCCAACCGGCGAGCGCTGCAGGAACGTCTTGCCGACTATGACGCCGACCACGCGGACGGTCCGCCTTGGGCATTACTGACAATGCTCGACATTCATCGCTTCAAGGCCCTCAACGACAGCCTGGGCCCGGATACCGGTGACGAGCTGCTGCGTCAGCTGGCCGAGCGCTTACAGCGCTGGACTAAGCCTGGGGTTGACGCCGCCCGTCTGGATGGTAATGAGTTCGCCCTGCTCACGAAGCTGTCCGCCAGAGACGAGACCGCCGCACAGCAGGAAGCCGACCACCTCATCGACGAAGTGATCGCCGACTTGAGCGCCGATTACGCCCTGCATGGCCACACCTACCCGTGCCGATTGAACGTCGGCATGCTGATCTTCGCGCCCAGCGAGCCAGCGACGGTCGGTCAATGGCTCAAGCGAGTTGCGTTGGCCTTGCTGGAAGCCAAGCGTCAGCGTGACGGGCATCCTAGGCGCTTTCACCCGCACTTCGAGCAGGAGCTCGACGCGCGCGTTATCCTCGAACGCGATCTGCGCTATGCCATCAAAAAAGGCGAGCTGTGCCTGCATGTACAGCCCCAGGTCGATGCAGACCAGTGCATCATCGGCGCGGAGGCCTTGGTCCGTTGGGAACATCCCAAGCGTGGCCGTATCTCCCCTGGCCACTTCATCCCGGTGGCGGAAGAGACGGGACTCATTGTGCCCCTGGGCCTCTGGGTGTTGAAGGAGGGGTGCCGCCTGCTCGGTGAGTGGCGCCAGAATCCGGCTCGTCGCTATCTCAAGCTCTCCTTGAACGTCAGTGTTCGTCAGTTCCAGCAACCGGATTTCGTCGACCAGGTGCTCACGGCGATCCGCCAGCATGACGCACCTCCTGAGCGCCTGACCCTGGAATTGACGGAGTCCCTGATGCTCAGTGATCCGGAGGGCACCATCGAGAAGATGGCCGCGCTGCGCGCCATCGGGGTCAGCTTTGCACTGGACGATTTTGGGACCGGCTACTCCTCCCTGACCTACCTGCAATCCCTGCCACTGGACATCCTCAAGATCGACATAGCCTTCGTGCGTGACCTGGGCCACGAGAGGCGGACGCCCCCCATCGCCGCCACCATCATTGCCCTCGCCGACAGCATGGGGCTGACGGTGGTCGCCGAGGGGGTGGAAACCCCGGTTCAGCAGGCCGTGCTGGCCGAGCTGGGCTGCGCGATCTACCAAGGCTACTTCTTCGCCGCTCCCCTGCCCCTCGAGGCATTTCACCAGCTACCAAACTGCCTTGCCGTTGAACAAGAAGGCAGCAATAGCCCACCTTTTACCTAACAATGCAGGCTCGTTAGGGCATTTTATATCCATGCGCATAACCATGCTGTGCTTTCACCACCCCGTGGCAACGCGGAGGAGCTCGCGTATCGCGTTCTCGGAGCCTCAGGAATGATGCTGAAGACTTTAAGCCGTCGACTGATCTTGGCCATCGTGGTGCTGAGCGTCCTGATGACAGCCATCCTGTTGCCGCTTTTCCAGGCCTATCTCGACGCCCGACTCGACGCGGATAAGGCCAGCGCGGAGGCGATGCTGGAGGCGGGCCAAGCCACCCTGCGCCGAGGGATGAACGAAAGTTTCAACGACATCCTGGGCATCGCGCAGCAACCCCTGCTCAGACGCTATCTCACCTACCTGGATGACTCCCGCGGGGGCGATCCCACGCCGGCGCCCGGATGGGAAGCGCGGCAGCTCTCGGACCAGCTTCGCACGCAGCTGGTCCACGCTCGCCACTACACCAAGGTGGTGTTGCTGGATACACAGGGCCAAGAGCTGTTTCGTGCTCACCATGGACCGCCACGCCCCCCCGTATCACGGCGCATGTCGCACGCCGATGCAGCTTATTTCCAGGCGGCCATGCAACTGAACCCCCGAGACCTCTATATCTCGCCCCCCGGCCATCAGGTCAGCTACGAAAACACCACCGATGGCCTCTCCCCGGTGATCGATATCGCGACCCCCGTCTTCGATACCCACGGAGAGAAGAAAGGCGTCCTGCTGCTCAGCCTGGACTGGCAGTACCTGACCGCCGCTCTCCGTCAGGATGTCGCGCGGGACCAGGCGGCTCGGCTGATCATGGTGGATGCCACCGGCCGTTGGCTGCTTCCTGGCCACGGTAGCGTCATCTCATTAGGCCAGCCTGTCGCCTCCCACTTCCCTATGATCTGGGCGTCCCTCTCCCAAGAGGGACCGGAACCGGCTCTGAACGACCGTCTCTTGCTGACCCAAACCATCGACATGCGAACCCAGGACTACCGCAGCCTGGTGGAGAGCGTGGGTAGTTTGCCGTCCTCTCACCCTTGGCATCTCGGGCTGCTGTTGCCCAAGCCAAGCCTGGCCACTCTGCTGTCGGAGAGTCTCGGCGTGCGGCTGATACCCTTGCTCTACGGTCTCGCCCTCCTCCTTGGCGTGTCCTGGGCCGTGAGCAGTCATCGTCAGCAAGCCTTGAAACGACAGGCTCAACGCTATGCCAGTGAAGTACGCGACCTCTATGAACATGCGCCCTGCGGCTATCATTCGCTGGATGCCGACGGCCGCATCGTCAGGATGAACCGCACCGAACTCGACTGGTTGGGGTACCACGCCGACGAGGTGATCGACAGGCGGTACTACCGAGACTTCGTGACACCGGCCACCCGCGAGGCCTTCGACGCCGCCTTCCATAGCGTCCTGGGACCGAACCAGGAAGGAGCGGCGGAGTGCGAGCTGGTCACACGCGATGGCACTCTTCTGCCGGTCGCCATTCAGGCCTCGGCCTCGATCACGTCACGTGGCTTCAAGTACACCCGCGCCATGGTCTTCGACCTGACCGAGCGCAAACGGCTGGAAACGACACTAGCGAAACAGGCCATGACCGACCCGCTCACAGCGCTTGGCAATCGGCGTTATCTCGAGGATCAGGCTGCCCTGGAAAAGACCCGAGCACAGCAAAGCGGCCAACCGCTTAGCCTGGCCGTGGTCGATCTCGATCACTTCAAGCAGATCAATGACGCGCATGGTCACGAGGCGGGCGATAAGGTTCTGCAGGCCTTTGCCGAGACCGCCAACGCCGTGCTTCGCGATGGCGATGTCCTATGCCGCACGGGCGGGGAGGAGTTCACGGTCCTGCTCCCGAACACCTCTCAGGACCAGGCTATCCAAGTGGCCGAACGACTACGGACTGCCATTGAACATGCATCGGTGCGAGTTGGGAGCCAGGACCATCTGTCCTATACGGCGTCGTGCGGCGTCACCACGGTATTGCCAACGGAAACATCCCTCCTACCGGCCGTCAGACGAGCCGATCAGGGGCTCTACCGGGCCAAGGAGCAGGGACGAAACCGGGTGAACTGTGTATCGGTAAGCCGTGTGACAGCGTACGACCTCGATAGCCAGTGAATACCGCCACTACAAAGAGACCGTCTCGATAAGGTTACTGTCCGGGGTATAGCCAAAAGCCAGACAGTATCAGGCGCTATGTCACGTGAGGAACCGCGACTCAGCGTCCAGGTGATTACCCTGATGCACTAACTTCAAGCACGATTTTTCCGACATGGCGCTTTTCCTGGAACAGCGCCTGGGCCTCGCCGATCCGCTCGAGGGGCAGGGACGCCGCCACCAGGGGCGCAATCTTGCCTTGCTCGATGTGGGATACCAGGTTGCCGAAGACCTCGGGCTCCAGCACCGTGCAGCCCAACAGGCTCAGGTCCTTGAGGTAGAGCGTTCGGACATCCAGCTCGACGATGGGACCGGCAATCGCGCCGGAGACGGCATAGCGTCCCTTGCGGCGTAGTACCTCCAGGTATTGCGGCCACTGCTCGCCCGCGACCAGATCCACCACGACATCGATGCTGTCCGCCTCGATGGCATCTCGCAGGTCGTCGTCTCTCAGTACCACCTCGTCGGCGCCCAGCTCCCGCAGCATGTCGGCCTTCTCGGCACTGGTGATGGCGATGACATACGCCCCGCGTGCCTTGGCCAGCTGGACGGCGGCCGAGCCGACCCCGCCGGAGGCACCCGTGACCAATACGCGCTCCCCTGATTCGACCCTGGCCCGCGTCAGCATGTTCTCGGCGGTGGAGTAGGAGCAGGGGAAAGAGGCGAGTTCGACGTCGCTCATCTCACTGTCGATGCGATACGCATGTCGCGCGGCCACGGTCGTGTACTCTGCAAAACCGCCATCGCACTCGGAACCGAAGTACCAGGGCTGATCCAGCCTCTGGCCGCCGCCTTCCCTGATGCAGGGTTCGATCAGCACTCGCTCGCCGATCCTCTCGGCACTCACCTCATCGCCGACCGCGACAATCCGGCCACAGACATCGGCCCCCTGGATGCGCGGAAACTGGAGGGCCTGGCCCGACCAGCTGGCATCCTCGCTCTCTCCATCGCCTTTCGAATACCAGGCGAGACGGGTGTTGATATCCGTATTGTTGACGCCGGCCGCGGCCACCCGAATCAATACCTCACCCGGGGCAGGGGTCGGCATGGGAATGTCGTGTCGATGTTCGAGCATTTCAGGGCCACCATGC
The DNA here is from genome assembly GCF_014840935.1 of Halomonas sp. YLGW01. Classification (NCBI taxonomy): domain Bacteria; kingdom Pseudomonadati; phylum Pseudomonadota; class Gammaproteobacteria; order Oceanospirillales; family Halomonadaceae; genus Halomonas; species Halomonas sp. YLGW01. The sequence goes on from NZ_CP062005.1 coordinate 49,832, forward strand.
CCAGTGAGCTGGATGCCATGCATCGTGTCAGGCAGCGTCATCGTCAGTTCTCCTCATCAGTTGCATGGCAGCCGTTTGGGCTGTCCGAATGGCTTCCTCCCCCAGCGTGGGCCAGGCCGTCGAGGCCCCTTCATGAAGGAGGAAGAGCTCTCCCGCCAGATCCTCACGACCGCTCAGGGTCGCCAGCAATCGGCGCATGTCGTGCTTGTGCTGCTTCACCGAGGCATTGACCTGCGCATTGTTGGGAAAGGCGGCGAAGGCGCTCATCGACAGACAGCCATGGGGCGCGTTGCTTGCCATCCACTGGGCCAAGCGGTGGAACAGCTCGGTGATGGCATCGGTCCCTGGAGGTGGGGTATCCGACGCCAGGAAGTCGAGATAGCGAGCATGGCGATGATCCAGAGCGCCGATCACCATCGCCTCCCTGGAAGGAAAGTGACGATACAGGGTCCTCATGCTGACCCCGGATGCCTTTTGGATCTCAGGCACGCTGGGCGTGGCGAAGCCCTGTTGGCTGAAAAGCTCCTCCAGCCGTGCCGCAATTTGATCCCTGTCCATTGAACCTCCTCGGTAGAAAGATCATTCTACGCAAAGGGTAGAATGATCTTTCTACATCCGTCAAGTCATGGCGTGGCGAGGCACGTAGGATCATTAGAAAGCGTCTTAAGGTGACGCGCCTTATCTCGATGAAATCGTCCTGAGCGGTCATCGCACCTGTCCCCAACATGAAACGGCCCGCTCAGTGAGCGGGCCGTTGTTGTGTAGAGCAGGACTTCGAATGAGATCAGCCGCGCAGGTCATCGACGCCGACGGTATCGGGTACGAACCAGCGCACGTCGCGCAGATCCTTCTCGATCAGGTGATCGACCTTAAGCAGGGTGGCGAAGATCGCCATCCGAACCGGGATGCCGTTGTCGGTCTGGCGGAAGATCGCCAGGCGCGGGTCGCCGTTCAGATCCACGTCCAGGTCGTTGGCCTCGGGGCGGCTGTCCCGGGGCAGCGGGTGCATGACGATGGTGTCGCGGTTGCAGTAGCGGTCCATGAAGGCGCGATCGACGGTGAAGTCGCGCGACAGGCCACCGAAGCTTTCGCTCATCTCGGCGGTGAAGCGCTCCTTCTGGATGCGGGTGGTGTAGACCACGTCCAGGTCGCTGAAGTCGCTGGCCAGGCTCTCGCGGGTCTCGACCCGGTGGCCGCGGTTGCTGACCAGGTCGATCAGGTGGCGCGGCATCTCGAGTCCCGGCGGGGCCACCAGGGTGATACGCATCGGCTCGTACAGCGACAGCAGCTTGATCAGCGAGTGCACGGTGCGTCCGTATTTCAGGTCGCCGGTCAGCAGGATATGGGCGCCTGAAAGCGACTTGCCGAGCCGGGTGAATTCCTTGTCGATGGTATAGAGATCGAGCAGCGCTTGGCTGGGGTGCTCGCCGGGGCCGTCGCCACCGTTGATCACCGGCACGTTGGTGGCCCGGGCAAACTCGGCCACCGCGCCCTGTTCCGGGTGGCGCAGCACGATGGCGTCGCAGTAGCCGCTCATCACCCGGCTGGTGTCGTAGAGGGATTCGCCCTTGGCCATCGATGAGAAGGTGAAGCCGGTGGTGTCGCACACGCTGCCGCCGAGCCGGCTGAAGGCGGCGTGGAAGCTGACGCGGGTGCGGGTACTGGCCTCGAAGAACAGGTTGCCGAGCACCGCCCCCTCCAGCACGCGGGTGACCTTGCGGCGTTGGGCGATCGGCTCCATCAGCGCGGAGACGCGCATCAGGTGATCGACATCGTCGCGTGACAGGGAATCGACGGAGAGCAGGTGGGAACTCATCGCGGGCCTCGGCTGGCTGGATACGGTGGCGCTAGTGTACTCCCCGCGGCGCCACGCTTCAGCCTCGATGCATCGCGCGTCCGGCGCCTGGGGCCGGACGCCGTGACGCAGGCATGCCGATCACCGGGGGCGTCGGCCGCCGGGACGCCGGCCGCCCAGCAGGGCGGTGATCTCGTCGGCCGCCTCGCGCACCAGTTGGCCCAGCTCGTTGAGGCGCGCCTCGGGGATGCGGGCCATGGGCCCGGAGACCGAAATCGCCGCCAGCGGCCGGCCGTGTTCGTCGTGAATCGCCGCGGCCACGCAGTGCAGGCCGATGGCGTGTTCCTCGCGATCGCAGGCATAACCTGCGTGGCGGATCTCGGCCATCGCCGCCTCGAGCGTGGCGGGGGTATCCAGGCTATTGGGGGTCACGCGGGGCAGGCCATGGGCGTCGAGGATGCGGGCCACCTCGGCCTCGGGCAGCCAGGCCAGCAGCGCCTTGCCGACGCCGGAGGCGTGCATCGGCGCCCGTGAGCCCAGCCTCGTGATCATGCGCATCATCTGCGGCGACTCGGTCTGAGCCAGGAAGACCGCCTGGCCGCTGTCCTCGATGCCGAGGTTCGCGGACTCGCCGCTGGCCTCGGTCAGCCGGCGCAGGAAGGGGCGGGCGGTGGCGACCAGATCGCGGGCCTCGAGGAAGGCGTTGCCGATGCGGAACGTCTTGACGTCGATGCGCCAGCGGCCCAGCGCCGTCTCCTGGGTGATGAAGCCCTGGCCGTGCAGGGCCTGCAGCAGCCGGTGAGTGGTGGAGGGGGCGAGCTCCATGCGCGCGGCGATGTCCGAAAGCGCCAGTCCCTGGGGCTCCACGGCCAGCACCTCCAGGATGTTCAGCCCGCGCACCAGCGACTGGCTGTGGCCGCCGCCGCTCTTTGCCGTGCCGGCGGGGCGTCCCACCGTCTTGCGTTTTCCGTCTGTCACGCCGTGCTCCTCATGGCCTGCCTGATCGGCTACAGGATACCGTCTCGATGATGGGCTGTCGTGAAAACGGAAACGCCTTCCACCTTTTCACTAGCGGTGATCACTGCAGGTTTTCGCGACAGACAGGCGGCACCGTCCATGTCCCCACCACCGATCTTGGAGCGTCACTCCCCGGGCAGGCTCTGCGCCCCTTGCTCAGCGGCGCGTGTCTCGAGGCGCAGTCGTGCGATGCGATGGATCTGGGCGATGGCGGTGCGGCGCTCCTCATCCGGGGTGTTGTCGAGCCGAGCCTCGAAGGCCGAGAGGATGGCGTGGCGATCCTGGCCCTTGACCGCGATCACGAAGGGAAAGGCGAAGCGCGCCTGGTAGGCCGCATTGAGGCGAGTGAAACGCGCAAGCTCCTCGGGGGTACATTGGTCCAGGCCGGCCCCGGCCTGCTCTTTTCGCGAGTCGTCGGTGAGCTCGCCGGCCAGCGCCGCCTTGCCGGCGAGGTCCGGGTGGGCGCGGATCACCGCGAGCTGCTGTTCTTCGCCCGCCGCATCGAGCACGGCGGCGAGACGCCGGGCGAGGCCGTCGACACTATCGTCCTCCGGGCCGAGGCCCTGATCCCAGGCCGCCGCGGCGATCCAGGGCGAGCGCTCGTAGAGATCGCCGAAGCGGGCCATGAAGGCTTCGCGGTCGAGGGTGCTGGGGCGAGGGTGCAGCGGCAGGCTAGTGGAGGGGCGGTCGGCCATGGTGGCTCCTTTGCGCGGCGGCAGAAGATATGCGATACATTAACTGTATACAATAACCAGGGGCGAGACACGCCCCGACCTATCCACAGGAGGTCTCATGGGGTATCTGACCACCCATGTGCTCGATACTGCCCGCGGCCGCCCGGGCCGCGGTATCCGTCTCGAGCTCTTTCGCCTCGACGGCGAGACCCGCACCCGGCTCACCGAGGCCGTGACCAACGCCGACGGCCGCTGCGATGCGCCGCTGCTCGAGGGTGACGTCTTTACCGAAGGCGAGTACGAGCTGCTCTTCCATGCCGGTGACTACCTGTGCGAGTCGACACAGGCGGCCTCGGGCGTCTTCCTCGAGCGCATCCCGCTGCGCTTTCGGGTCAGCGCCGCCGACGAGCACTACCACGTGCCGCTGCTGCTCTCGCCCTACGGCTACACCACCTATCGCGGCAGCTGACGCTCCCCCCGAGAGAGACTCATGGACTACCTTCACGACTGGGCCAACCTGCTGCTGCGCTGGGGCCATCTGATCGTCGGCGTGGCCTGGATCGGCGCCTCCTTCTACTTCAACTGGCTCGAGAACCACCTCGAGCGCCAGAACGCTTCCCTGGGCGACGGCGTGGCCGGCGAGCTGTGGGCGATCCACGGCGGCGGCTTCTACCACCTGCAGAAGTACGAGCTGGCGCCGCCGAGCCTTCCCGAGCCCCTGCACTGGTTCAAGTGGGAGGCCTACACCACCTTCCTGACCGGCTTCGCGCTGCTGTGGGTGGTCTACTACCTGAATGCGGGCACCATGCTGCTGCCGCCGGGCTCGACGCTTGTGCCCTGGCAGGGCGTGCTGCTGGGGCTCGGGGTCGTGTTCGGCGCCTGGTTCGTCTACGACGCCCTGTGCCGAAGCCCGCTGGGTCGCCGCCCGGCCTGGCTGGCGATGGTGGGCTTTGTGCTGCTGATCGCGCTGACCTGGGGGCTGATGCAGGTCTTCAGCGGGCGCGCTGCTTATCTTCATGTCGGGGCGGCGATCGGCACCTGCATGGTGGCCAACGTCTTCCGGGTGATCATCCCCGGCCAGAAGGCGCTGGTGAGCGCGATGCAGACCGGCGCCGAGCGGGACCCGGCCCACGGCCGCCATGCGCTGCTACGCTCGCGACACAACAACTACCTGACCCTGCCGGTGCTGTTTCTGATGATCAGCAACCATTACCCCATGACCTACGCGTCCGAGTGGGGCTGGCTGGTGCTGGCCGGGCTGATGGTCTTCAGCGTGCTGGTGCGTCACTACTTCAATGTTCGTCATCTGGCCGGACGCAAGGTGTGGGTGCTGCCCGCCGCCGGCCTGGCACTGGTGACCCTGATGGCGGCGATGGTGCCTGAGCCGGCCCCGTCTCGCCAGGCGGCCGGGAACGGAGCGCCAGAGGTCGCCTTCGGCGAGGTGGCCGCCATCGTCGAGGAGCGCTGTGCCGGCTGCCACGCCGCCGAGCCGAGCTTCGGCGGCTTCGCCGCGGCACCGGCGGGCGTGGCGCTGGACACCGGTGAGCAGATTCGTCGTCACCTCAAGGACATCCAGCGGGTCGCGGTCACCAGCCGCTATATGCCGCTGGGCAACGTGACCGGCATGACCGACGTCGAGCGGGCCACCCTCGGCGCCTTTATCGCCGCCCCCTCACCCGCGCCCGGGAGCTGAACCATGACCGATGACAGAACCCGACCGGCAAGCCTCGGCGGCTATCCCCGCGACCTGATCGGCTACGGCCGCACGCCGCCCCAGGCCAACTGGCCCGGGCGAGCCCGGATCGCCGTGCAGTTCGTGCTCAATTATGAAGAAGGCGCCGAGAGCTGCGTGCTGCACGGTGACAGCCACTCCGAACAGTTTCTCTCCGAGATCGCCGGCGCCGAGGCCTATCCCGACCGCCACCTGAGCATGGAGTCGAACTACGAATACGGCTCCCGAGCCGGGGTGTGGCGGGTACTGCGCGAGTTCGAGCGCCGCGGCCTGCCGCTGACCGTATTCGGCGTCGCCATGGCCCTGGAGCGCCATCCGGAGGTGGCGAAGGCCTTCAAGGAGCTCGGCCACGAGGTGGCCTGCCATGGTTACCGCTGGATTCATTACCAGAACGTGCCCGAAGCGGTCGAGCGCGATCACCTCGAGCGCGCGCTTTCGATCTTCGAGTCGCTCTACGGCGAGACGCCGCTTGGCTGGTACACCGGCCGCGACAGCCCCAATACGCGGCGGCTGCTGCTCGATCGGGGCGGCTTCCTCTACGACAGCGACTACTACGGCGATGACCTGCCGTTCTGGACCGATGCCCAGGACAGCCAGGGGCAATCGCATCGCCACCTGATCGTGCCCTACACCCTGGACACCAACGACATGCGCTTCGCCTCGCCGACCGGCTTCGATCACGGGGAGCCGTTCTTCCAGTACCTGCGCGACGCCTTCGACGTGCTCTACGCCGAGGGCGAGGACACGCCGAAGATGCTCTCGATCGGCCTGCACTGCCGACTGATCGGACGCCCCGGCCGCTTTCGGGCGCTGCAGCGTTTCCTCGATCATCTCGAGGCCCATGACCGGGTGTGGATAACCCGGCGTGTGGATATCGCGAGGCACTGGCAGGCCGAGCATCCGGCCTGAATGGCGCCTTGGTCGGACCATGGTCCTGGCGCGAGTATCATGAACCTGGTGGAAGGCCCCGTTCGCAGGCTCTGTTCGTAGCCTCTTCGCCAAGTCATGAGCGTGGCTTGGGCTCGTGTGAAGGGGCGCGGCGCGCGGCGATGGTGCCCCGTATCCGTGCCATCTGATGGCGCAAGCGACTTTTTGCGCGCACTCAATCCGTGCGTCTGGTGTCCTGCGTTGGTCGTGGAGTGATCGCTCTGTGGCCGTGAATTTTGGCTAATTGACTGAATTGGCGCCATTAGCGCGGCAGTTGGCGTCTCGCTTGCAGGGTTGTGAGTGAAACGATGGTTTCTCAGGAAGTGGATAAGTTGCCGATCGTTTCTTTTCCTGCACAACAATGTAAGCTCATCAGGAGATTCGTCATGTTTGCCTTTACCAAGAACCGATTCTGTCGCCAGGCCGTGCTGGCGCTCTGCTGCACCGTTGTCACAGGGCTTGCCGCCGTCTCGACCCAGGCCAGCGACCTGGAGACCATCGAGCAGCGCGGTACGCTGCGGGTCGCCGTGCCGCAGGATTTCCCGCCGTTCGGCTCGGTAGGCACCGACCTCCAGCCGCAGGGCTATGACATCGATATGGCGCACTATCTGGCCGATCAGATGGAGGTCGACCTGGAGCTGGTGGCCGTGACCAGCGCCAACCGCATCCCGTTTTTGCAGACCGACAAGGTCGATCTGGTGATTTCGAGCCTGGGCAAGAACCCCGAGCGCGCGGCGGTGATCGACTTCACCGAAGCGTATGCGCCCTTCTTCCTCGGTGTCTTCGGTACCCCCGAGGCGGATGCGATCGAAGCGCCGACCGGGCTGTCCGGCAAGACCGTCGGCGTGACCCGCGGCTCGGTCGAGGACATGGAGCTTTCCGAGCTGGCCCCGGATGACACCACCATCCAGCGTTTCGAGGACAACGCGACGACCATTTCCGCGTTTCTCTCCGGGCAGGTCGACTATATCGCGACCGGCAATGTGGTGGCCGCCCAGATCGCCGAGCGTAACACCGAGCGCGCGCCGACCATGGTCTTGCGCATCAAGAACTCGCCCTGCTACATCGGCCTGAGCCAAGACAACCTGGCGTTGAAGGACAAGGTCAATGACCTGATAGAGCAGGCCAGGCAGGACGGCAGCCTGGAAGCGATGTCGCAGCAGTGGTTCCACACCGCACTGCCCGACGATCTGTCCAGCTGAACGGGTGAATGACCATGACGCTGGATTTCTCCACGCTGCTGCCGTATTCGGGCGAGATCCTGGAAGGGCTGGTGACGACGCTGTGGCTGACGGTCGTCACTACCTTCGCTGGTATCGCGCTGGCGATCGTCGTCGCCTATGTACGTGACCTGGGGTCGGGCATCACGAGCCGCCTGCTGGGCGGCTATGTCGAGGTGGTGCGCAACACCCCGTTCATCGTGCAGCTGTTCTTTCTGTTCTTCGGCCTGCCGGCGCTGGGCGTGCCGATCAGTGCGACGGTCGCGGCCCTGCTGGCGATGATCTTGAACCTGGGCGCCTACACCGCCGAGATTCTGCGCGCGGGGATCGACTCGACCGTCCGCGGCCAGCATGAGGCCTCGCGTGCGCTGGGACTTTCCCGCCTGCAGAGCTATCGCCATGTGGTACTGGTGCCGGCCTTTTCGCGGGTTTATCCGTCGCTGATCAGCCAGTGCATCATCGTGATGCTGGGCTCGGCGGTGGTATCCCAGATCTCGGTCTTCGATCTGACCTATGCCGCGAATTTCATCCAGTCACGGAATTTCCGCGGCTTCGAGGTCTATCTGGTGGTGACGCTGATCTATCTGCTGCTGGCGGTCGGTATGCGGCTCTCGTTCGAGCTCGTCGGGCGGCGCCTGTTCGCCTTCCGCCAAGGAGGTTCGGCATGACGGATTTCACGCTGTGGGACATCGTCCGCAACCTGCTGCTGGCCGGGCGCTGGACGGTGGTGCTGTCTCTGATCGCCTTCATCGGCGGAGCCGCGGTCGGGCTGGTGTTGACCCTGCTGCGCATGGGCGGGCTGAAGCCGATTCGCTGGCTGATCCGGCTCTACGTCGATGTGTTCCAAGGCACGCCGCTGTTGATGCAGCTGTTCCTGGCCTATTTCGGTGCGGCGGTGCTGGGGTTCGACGTCTCCGCCTGGACCGCGGCCAGTGTGGCGCTGACGCTGTTTACCAGCGCCTTCCTGTGCGACATCTGGCGCGGCTGCGTCGAGGCGGTGCCCAGCGGCCAGTGGCAGGCGTCTCGCGTCCTCGGGTTGAACTACCTGCAGTCGATGCGCCATGTGATCCTGCCTCAGGCGCTGCGACTGGCTGTGCCCCCGACGGTCGGTTTCTCCGTACAGGTCATCAAGGGCACTGCCCTGGCCTCGGTGATCGGCTTCGTCGAGCTGACCAAGGCCGGCACCATGCTCAACAATGCGGCCTTCGCTCCCTTCACCATCTTCGCGCTGGTGGCGCTCGGATACTTCATTCTCTGCTATCCGCTGTCCCGCTACGCCCGTTATCTGGAGAAACGACTCTATGGCGCTGGTATCCGTTAAAGACCTGTATAAATCTTTCGGTGACCTGGAGGTGCTCAAGGGCATCGACCTGGAGGTCGAGTCGGGCGAGGTGGTCGCGGTCATCGGTCGCAGCGGCTCGGGCAAGAGCACCTTTCTGCGCTGCCTCAACCAGCTCGAGCAACACGACTGGGGCACCATTCATCTGGCCGATCAGCGTCTCGATGGCGCCGCGATGTCGCCGGGTGAGCTGAGCCAGAACGTGGGCATGGTGTTCCAGAGCTTCAACCTGTTCCCGCACAAGACGGTGATCGAGAACGTCATGCTGGCTCCCGTGGTGGTCAAGCAGACGCCCCGAGCCGAGGCGCGCAGGATCGCCGAAGAAGTGCTCGACAAGGTCGGCATGCTGGAAAAGATCGATGCCTACCCGGCCCAGCTCTCCGGCGGTCAGCAGCAGCGCGTCGCCATTGCCCGGGCGCTGGCGATGCAGCCGAAAGTACTCCTGTGTGACGAGGCGACCTCGGCACTCGACCCCGAGCTGGTGGGCGAAGTGCTGCTGGTGCTGGAGAGCCTGGCGGCGGAGGGCATGACGCTGATTCTGGTCACTCACGAAATGAAGTTTGCGCGTGATGTCAGTCACCGGGTGGTGTTCATGCATCAGGGACGCATTCACGAATCGGGTGATCCGCAGACGCTCTTCACCCAGCCCAAGACGCCGGAACTGAGCCAGTTCATTGCCTCGGTGTTGTGAGCGGGGGGCGGTAACTAGTAACTAATAGAGGCGTAACGCGAGAATCATGATGTCGGGAGCGAGTACACAGATCCATATCGGGCGTCGGCTACAGCAGCATTTTTCCGAGCTGGGGCCCCAGGAGCGCCGGGTGGCCGACTTCATCCTGGCCCATCTGGAGGATCTGGCGGTCTACAGTGCCGCGGACCTCTCGCGCCTGAGCGGAGTGTCGAAGGCCACCGTCACGCGCCTGTTCAAACGGCTGGGCTTTGACGACTTCAAGGCGGTCAAGGCGCATGCGCGGCAATTGCGCCACTATGGCGTGCCTTTGGTGTCGGGCGCCGATGCGCTGGGCGATGAGGTCGAGCGCTTCCGCCGTCATGCCGAGCGTGAGCAGGACAATCTGCGTCAGTGCCTGGAGGGGCTGACGCCGGTGCTGTTCGACGAGGTGGTCAGCGCGTTGGACGAAGCGCCGACCCTGGCCGTGATCGGCTACCGCAACAGCTATCCGATCGCCCTGCATCTGCGCCAGCAGTTGCTGCAGGCTCGGGCAGGGGTGCGGTTGCTGCCGGCACCCAATCAATCGCTGGCGGAAGAGCTGGTCGAGCTCGATCCGCAGGCGCTGATCGTGCTGGTCGGTTTTCGTCGTCGCCCGCGGCTGTTCGACGCGCTGATCGAGACGCTGGCTCAGCGAGACCAGCGCGTGCTGCTGATCGGCGATCCGACGACCGCCAAATACGATGATCGCGTGACCTGGCGGCTCGAATGTTCGCTGGAGACGATTTCGGCGTTCGACAGCTATGCCAGTCCAATGAGCCTGGTCAGTCTGCTGGCCAATGCCATGCTGCATCGTCGGTTGGCGCAGGGGCGTGCGCGCATCGGTGAGGTCATGGAGCTCTATCAGGAGCTCGACGAACTGGCGCCCTAGGGAAGGCCCGCCGACGGCCGCCGGCGCGCTGATGCCTGGGGTGTCTGCGCCGGATGGCCTGTTCGCGCTCTGCGCGAACAGACATCGGCAAGAAAAGAAATCCGTAGAATGACACGGATAAGAATAGGAGCCGGAACCGCCGGCCCGTCACCCTTGATTGAGGAGAGAGCATGCCACAGCGTTCCTACTACGCCCCCCAGGGCGGATTGCCCCCCCAGACTCAGCTGCTGTCGGACCGGGCGGTGTTCACCGACGCCTACGCGATCATTCCCAAGGGCGTGCTGCGCGATATCGTTGCAAGCTACCTGCCCTTCTGGGAGAAGACCCGGCTGTGGGTGCTGTCGCGGCCGATGTCGGGCTTCGCGGAGACCTTCTCCCAGTACATCATGGAAATCGCCCCGGGCGGCGGCAGCGACCGGCCCGAGCTCGATCCCGGCGCCGAGGGGGTGCTGTTCGTGGTGGAGGGTGAGCTGACCCTGACGCTTGCCGGCGAGACGCATCTGATGCGCCCGGGGGGCTACGCCTTCATTCCGCCGGGATGCGACTGGCGGGTGCGCAACGAGGGCGCGAGCGAGGTGCGCTTCCACTGGATCCGCAAGGCCTATGAGGCCGTCGAGGGCCTCGAACCGCCCACGCCCTTCGTCACCAACGAGCAGGACATCGAACCGACCCCGATGCCGGATACCGACGGCAACTGGGCCACCACGCGCTTCGTCGACCCGGCCGACATGCGCCACGACATGCACGTCAACATCGTCACCTTCCAGCCCGGTGGCGTGATTCCCTTCGACGAGACCCATGTGATGGAGCACGGCCTCTACGTGCTCGAGGGCAAGGCCGTCTATCATCTCAACCAGAACTGGGTCGAAGTCGAGGCCGGCGACTACATGTGGCTGCGCGCCTTCTGCCCGCAGGCCTGCTATGCGGGTGGCCCCGGCCCCTTCCGCTACCTGCTCTACAAGGACGTCAATCGCCACATGGCGCTGAACGCCTCCGCGGCCTATCGGGGCCTGCACCGCTAACGCTGGCCGAGGAGCCTGCCATGCTCGAGTTGATCGCCCGCCCCCTGACCCGCGAGGCCTTCGCGCCCTTCGGCGATGTCATCGACAGCCGCGGGTCGGCGGCCTTCCCCATCAACGCCGGGCGTACCCGGCGCCATCATGATCTGGCCAGCGTCGAGCTGCTCGGCGAGGGCGCGCGGCCGCTGATCAGTGTCTTCGTCAGCCAGCCGGTCAGCCTGCCCCTGGAGCTCCCCCACCTTGAGCGCCATCCGCTGGGCAGCCAGGCCTTCATGCCGCTGCACGAGGAACGCTTCCTGATCGTGGTGGCGCCCCCAGGCGAGGTCATCGACCCCGGCCAGGTCTGCGCCTTCGTCACCGATGGTCGCCAGGGTGTGAACTACCACGCCGGCACCTGGCATGCGGTGCAATCGGTGCTCGAGCGCGAGGGGGAATTTCTGGTCGTCGACCGGGGCGGCCCTGGCGACAACTGCGACGAGCAGGCCCTAGCGGTGCGGGTGAGCCTGTCCTGACGGTAAGCATGAACATGGGCTAAGCGCGGCTGCCTGGCCGGACTTTGGCTGCATTTTGGCTGCCATCGGCGCGATTGGGGCATGATGGCGTCCATGCTATCCCTTTTCCCCCATCGCCCAGGAGGCCTCATGCACACCGACAAGGGCACCATCGAGACCGGCCCCAATCTGCTGGCCGGTGTCAGCCTGCCCGCGGCGGCGGTCTTCGAGCCGGCGCTGGCCCATAACCTGACCTGGATGCAGGCCTTCGCCGACGCCCATGGCGCCCGGCTCGCTCCCCACGGCAAGACCACCATGACCCCGGCGCTCTTCAAGCGTCAGCTCGAGGCGGGCGCCTGGGGCATCACCCTCGCCACCGCCCCTCAGTGCCGTGCTGCCTTCGCCCATGGCGCCACACGGCTGCTGATGGCCAACCAGCTGATCGGCGAGCCCAACATGGCGATCATCGCCGACCTGATCGAGGACGGCGCCGAGGTCTATTGCGTGGTCGACAGCGCCGCCAACGTCGCGCAGCTGGGACGTTACTTCGCGGCCCGCGGCTTGAGGCTCAACGTATTGATCGAGCTGGGTGTGGCGGGTGGACGCTGCGGCTGTCGTGACCAGACGCAGGTGCTGGCGCTGGCCGCACGCCTCCAGGAAGAGCCGGCGCTGGTGCTGGCCGGGCTCGAGGGCTATGAGGGCGTGGTGAAGGCCGACGATGGCGAACCGGCGGCGGCGATCCGTGCCTACGCCTGGCGCATGGTCGAGGCCGCCCAGGCGTTGGAGGAGGCCGGTTTGATCGAGGCCGAGACGGCGCTGATTACTGCCTCGGGCTCGGCCTGGTACGACCTGATCGCCGAGGTCTTTCACGAGGCCGAGCTCGGCGCACCCTTCGTGCCGGTGCTGCGTCCCGGCTGCTATGTGGTGCATGACCACGGCATCTATCGTCAGGCGCAACGGGGCGTGCTTAAGCGTCAGCCGACGCTTAAGCAGGGCCTTGAGCCGGCGCTCGAGATCTTCGCCCAGGTGCAGTCGCTGCCGGAGCCGGGACTTGCCGTGGTGGCCATGGGCAAGCGCGACATCGGCGCCGACCAGCTGCCAGAGCCCCTGCGCCGCTATCGGGAGGGCGGCGCTGCCGAGCAGACGCTGTCGGTGGCCGGCTGGAAAGTCGTCAAGCTTATGGATCAGCACGCCTTCGTGCGGCTGCCCGCCGCAGCGGATGGGAGTGATGCGGACGAGGTGCGCATCGGCGACATCGTCGCCTTCGGTGCCTCACACCCCTGCCTGACCTTCGACAAGTGGCGCCGCGTCTGTCGGGTCGACGCGGCGCTCGATGTCATCGAGGAGATGCCTACCTGTTTCTAGGCATGATCATCAGGGAAGTCGTCGTGACGGGGGGCAGAGCAGGGCGTCATGACGGCTCGTGCTCGGCGGGGCCGGCCTCGCGGTTGGGCAGTACCAGGTTCATGACGATGGCGCATAGGGCGCCGGGAATCAGCCCGGATTCGATGATCGCCTGAAGGTTGTCATCGAGGCCCGCATAGAGGCCCTGCTGCGCCGGTAGGCCGATGGCCGCCGCCAGCGAGACGCCGATGATCACCATGTTGCGCTTGTCGAAGGCGACATGGGACAGCATCTTGATGCCGGCACTGGCGATCATGCCGAACATGATCAGCACGGCGCCGCCCAGAACGGCATCGGGAATGCTCGAGATCAGCGCGCCGAGCTTGGGTACCAGCCCGGCGATCACCAGGAAGGCCCCGCCGATCGCCACCACGTAGCGGCTGACCACCCCGGTCAGTGCCACCATGCCGACGTTCTGGCTGAAGCTGATCTGCGGGAAGGCATTGAACACCGCCGCGAACACGCTGGACAGGCCATCGGCCATCACGCCCCCGGAGAGCTCGCGCCGGGTCGGCTGGCGGTCCATGCCCCCCGAGGTGGTGCCGACGATGTCGGCGATCGACTCGGCGCAGGTCACCACCGCCAGCAGCACCACCGGCAGGATCGCCGCCAGGTGAAACTCGACGCCGATGGCGAGCGGCGCCGGCAGCGACAGCCAGCTCGCCTCTCCCACCCCGGAGACATCCACCAGGCCGAAGGTCGCGGCGGTGGCGTAGCCCGCCAGCAGGCCGATCAGCGGCGCCGCCTCCGACCAGATGCCACGGCCGAACTGATGCAGCCCCAGGGTCACCAGCAGCACCAGGGCCGCCAGCAACAGATGGTGGGGGGCCCCGAAGTCGGCGGCGCCGAAGCCGCCGCCCACATAGGCAAAGCCCACCGGAATCAGCAGGGTGCCGAGCATCACCACGAAGGTGCCGGTCACCACCGGCGGGAACAGGAAGCGCACCCAGCGCAGGCAACTGCCGACCAGTGCCATGGCGATGCCGCCGCATAGCCCGGCGCCCAGCGCCGCGGGGAGTCCCATGCCCACCGCGATGGGTATTAGTACCGGCACGAAGCCGAAGCTGGTGCCCATGACGATTGGCAGCCGCGCGCCGATCGGCCCCAGGCCCAGCGATTGCAGCAGCGTCGCGGCGCCGGCGACGAACATCGCCGCCTGGATCATGAAGGCGGTCTGCTCGGCGGGCAGGTCGGCGGCGCCGGCAATGATGATCGGCACGGTGACGTTGGCGACGAACATCGCCAGCACATGCTGCAGTCCCAGCGGGATCGCGCGGGACAGCGGTGGCAGGGCATTGACGTCATTGGTGCTGCGGACGCGCGTGGGCGCATCGGCGAGCGAGTCGCTGTGAAGGGTCATCCTTGGGTCTCCGCATGCAGTGTTGTTGTTGAATCGTGGATGCTGGAGCAGGCGTGGGATGGCTCGCGAACGGGGCGCGGGCGGAGTGTGGTGGCGTCGGCCATGCCGCTCGGCCGGCGGTCCACACCTTTGAATGTTTTGTATACACTCCTTGTATATCATCAGGCGGCCCGGCCGCAAGCCGAGTCTGTCGATGGCTGATCGCGAAGGCGGTCGATGTAGCTTCACGGCGCGCGGCAATAGTCGCCAGGCGTTGCCCATAAAAATGCCGCCGCCTCGGTGAGGCGGCGGCATGGGAGCGTGATAGGGAAAGGGGCGGGTCAAGCCCGTCTTGTCTGCGGGTTTTCTGGCTTATTTCGCCTCTTCTGTCGCGTCTTTGTGCGTCCCTTCTTTCATCTGGCGCGGGTCCCGGCCCAGCGGATGCGGCTCGCCGCGCTCCCTGGCCAGCTGGATCTGCTTCTGGCGCTCGCGGGCCGCGGCGCGGGTCTTCTCGGGCAGTGAATCGAAGCAGTGCGGACAGCTCACGCCGGGCTCATAGGTCTCGGCCTGTTGATCCTCGGTGGAGATCGGCATGCGACAGGCATGGCACTGGTCGTACTCGCCCTCGCTGAGGTCGTGGCGTACCGTTACGCGGTTGTCGAAGACGAAGCAGTCGCCGCGCCACAGCGATTCCTGCTCGGGCACCTTCTCCAGATAATTGAGGATGCCACCCTTGAGGTGGAAGACCTCCTCGAAGCCCTCGTGGAGCATGAAGCTCGAGGCCTTCTCGCAGCGGATGCCGCCGGTGCAGAACATCGCCACCTTCTTGTGCTTGGCCGGGTCGTAGTGCTCTTTGACGTAGTCCGGGAATTCGCGGAACGACTTGGTCTGGGGATCGATAGCGCCCTCGAAGGAGCCGATCGCCACCTCATAGTCGTTGCGGGTATCGATGACCAGCACTTCCGGGTCGGCGATCACCGCATTCCACTCCTCGGGGTCGACGTAGGTTCCGACCTTGGCGTTGGGGTCGACCTCGGGCACGCCCATGGTGACGATCTCGCGCTTCAGCTTGACCTTGGTGCGGTAGAAGGGGTGTTCGTCGCAGTAGGACTCCTTGTGATCGACATCGCCAAGGCGCGGGTCACGGCCCAGCCAGTGGAGCAGGGCGTCGATGCCTTCGCGGGTGCCGGACACGGTGCCGTTGATGCCCTCGCGGGCCAGCAGCAGGGTGCCCTTGACGTCATGCTCGAGCATGGCCTGACGCAGCGGCTCGCGCAGGGCCTCGAAATCCTCTAGCGCGACGAACTTGTACAGGGCGGCAACGACGATGCCCCCCGTGGAGTGAGGTGATGCCATGAAGCTCTCCTGGTAGTCGTCCTCGCAAAGGACGGACCGGGGTTGAAAGTGGGCGCTATTTTACTCGCCCGGCGCGGCCTTCGCACCCCGCGGGCCTTGATCTCGCTCAGGCCTGTGGTGGGTTGGCATGGCCATGGGGTGCCCAAACGCAACGACCCCGGCCTTGGGAGATCAAGGCCGGGGTCGTCAGCGGTGTCGGCGAGCCCGAGGCTCGCCTTGCCTGGTTACTCTGAATAGTAACTCTGAGTAGTAACTCTGAATAGTTACTACGAAGCAGTAACTTCGAGCAGTTACTCCGAGTAGTTGGTCTCGGAGTAGAGCACGCGGATGCGCAGGGTGTGCTCGACCTTCTTGAGGGCCTCGAGGGCCTGAGGGCCGTAGGCCTTGTCGACATCGATCACCACGTAGCCGACCTCTTCGTTGGTCTGCAGGTACTGGCCGGAGATGTTGATGCCGTTCTCGGAGAGCACGCGGTTGATCTCGGACAGCACGCCAGGCACGTTCTCGTGGATGTGCAGCAGGCGATGCTTGTCCGGGTGCGCCGGCAGGGCCACCTCGGGGAAGTTGACCGAGGTGATGGTGGTGCCGTTGTCGGAGTAGGTGATCAGCTTCTCGGCCACCTCGACACCGATGTTCTCCTGGGCCTCCAGGGTCGAACCGCCGATGTGCGGCGTCAGGATCACGTTCTCCAGGCCGCGCAGCGGGCTGACGAATTCCTCGTTGTTGCCCTTGGGCTCGACCGGGAAGACATCGACGGCCGCGCCGAGCAGGCGCCCTTCCTTGAGGGATTCGGCAAGCGGCTCGATCTCCACCACGCTGCCGCGGGAGGCGTTGATCAGGATGCCGCCCTGCTTCATCAGGCCGATCTGCTCCGCGCCGATCATCCAGCGGGTCGAGGGCAGGTCGGGCACGTGCAGGCTGACGATGTCGGCGCGGGCCAGCAGTTCCTCGAGGCTGCCCACCTGACGGGCATTGCCCATGGCCAGCTTGGTCACCACGTCATAGTAGATGACGTCGAAGCCGAGCGACTCGGAGAGCACCGACAGCTGGGCACCGATGCTGCCGTAGCCGATGATGCCCAGGGTCTTGCCGCGGGCCTCGTGGGAGTTCTTGGCGCTCTTCAGCCAGCCGCCCTTGTGAGCCTGGGCGTTCTTCTCCGGAATGCCGCGCAGCAGCATGATGGCCTCGGCCAGCACCAGCTCGGCCACCGAGCGGGTGTTGGAGTAGGGCGCGTTGAACACCGGGATACCGCGCTTAAGCGCCGCGGTCAGGTCGACCTGGTTGGTGCCGATGCAGAAGCAGCCCACCGCGACGAGTTTCTCGGCGGCGGCGAAGACGCGCTCGGTCAGCTGGGTGCGGGAACGCAGGCCGATGAAGTGGACGTCGCGGATCTTCTCGATCAACGTCTCTTCATCGAGCGAGGTGGAGAGATGCTCGATGTTGGTGTAACCGGCATTCAGGAAGTTGTCCACCGCGCTCTGGTGGACGCCCTCGAGCAGCAGGATCTTGATCTTGCTCTTGTCCAGGGACGTTTTGGCCATTGTCGAATCAACCCTATCGTTGGCGTGAGTCGCCTAGTTCTGCGAGACCCGGCCAACCACGGGCGCGGCGCCTCTGTTCGTGACATGTCGTCTGTTGGCCTGTCGAGACGCCATCCCGCGGCGCACGCCCAGGCAAGGCGTCGCCTCGTGCAGCGAGAGAGCAGGGTCAACAGGGCGCATATCCTAGCACAGACGCGGCCCGCGCCGACCGCGGCCGGGATGAAAATGCTGCGTTGCGGCCATGAGCGCGGTGCAAGTCGGGCGCGGGGCAGACGCACCCCCCGGGGTTGCGTGTATACTGAGCGACCAGATTTTTGACGCGTGCGGGCCCGGCGGCCTGCCCACGACAGCGAGATGCCCATGGCCGATCAGGACAGCATGCCGGATGCCGGTGCGCCCCCTCAGGATTTTGCCTCGACCCTCGAGCGGCTCGAAGCCCTGGTGACTCGTCTCGAGTCCGGCGAACTGAGCCTCGAGGCCTCGCTTGAGGCCTTCGAGCAGGGCGTGGGCCTGACCCGCGAGGCGCAGAGCCGCCTCGATGCCGCCGAACTCAAGGTGCGCAGCCTGGTCGAGGGCGCCGATGGCGGTCTCGATGAGGCGCCCTTCCCGGGTGGCGCGGAGGAGGTGCGGTGAGTGTCGAGGAGCAAGCCCCGGCGATGGCCGGGGCGGTGCCGCTCACGCAGCGGCTGACCGCGGACCGGGAGCGCATCGATGCCTGGCTCGAGGCGCTGTTCGCGACGCCGGGTTCGGCCGAGCGCCTCGACGCCGCCATGCGCCATGGCGTGCTGGGCGGTGGCAAGCGTCTGCGCCCGGTGCTGGTGTATGCCGCCGGCCGCGCCCTGGGCGCCGCCGATGAGGTCCTCGATCCACCGGCCGCGGCGGTGGAGCTGATTCACGCCTACTCGCTGGTGCACGATGACCTGCCGGCGATGGACGACGACGACCTGCGCCGTGGCCAGCCGACGGTGCATCGGGCCTTCGACGAGGCCAGCGCGATTCTCGCCGGCGATGCCCTGCAGACCCTGGCCTTCGAGGTGCTGGCACACCAGGCGCATCCGCGACTGGCCGCCCTGGTGACGACCCTGGCCGAGGCCTCCGGTCGCACCGGCATGGCCGCCGGCCAGGCGCTGGACCTCGCCGCCGTGGGGCAACCGGCCGATCTCGAGGCGTTGGCCCGCATGCACCGCCACAAGACCGGCGCGCTGATTCGCGCCGCCGTGCGCCTGGGTGGCCTCTCCGCGGTCGACGCCGACGACCCGCGGCTGGCGGCCCTGGACGCCTATGCCGCGGCGATCGGCCTGGCCTTCCAGATCCAGGATGACATCCTCGACGTCACCGGTGATACCGTGACGCTGGGCAAGACCTCGGGGGCCGATGCCGCCCGGGACAAGCCGACCTATCCGGCCCTGCTCGGCCTCGATGGCGCCCGCGCCATGGCCGATGACCTGCTCGACGAGGCCCGGGCGGCGCTGGCGCCGCTGGGCGACGATGCCGCCACCCTGGTGGCCCTGGCACGTCATATGATCGAGCGCGACCACTGACACGATAGATGCCCACATGAAGCTGTTCGACGAGATTCCCGCCGAGCGTCCGGCCACGCCGTTGCTCGACACCTTGGATACGCCCGCCGCGCTGCATGCGATGAGTGCGGGTCAGCTCGCCCAGCTGGCCGACGAGCTGCGTGCCTATCTGCTGTATAGCGTTGGCGTCAGCGGCGGCCATTTCGGTGCCGGGCTCGGCGTGGTGGAGCTCACCGTGGCCCTGCATCAGGCCCTGGATACTCCCCATGACCGCCTGATCTGGGACGTCGGCCACCAGGCCTATCCGCACAAGATCCTCACCGGCCGGCGCGAGGCGATGCTCGGTATTCGCAAGCACGGCGGCCTGGCCGCCTTCCCGCGGCGCGCCGAGTCGGAGTTCGACACCTTCGGGGTCGGCCATTCCAGCACCTCGATCTCCGCGGCCCTGGGCATGGCCCTGGCCGCGCGCGCCCAGGGCCAGAAGCGCCGCGTCTGCGCGGTGATCGGCGACGGCGCCCTGACCGCCGGCATGGCCTTCGAGGCCCTAGCCCATGCCGGGCATGTCGATGCCAATATGCTGGTGGTGCTCAACGACAACGAGATGTCGATCTCCGAGAACGTCGGCGGCATGGCCAGCTACCTGGCCAAGATCCTCACCAGCAAGCCCTACACGATGATGCGCGAGAACTCCAAGCGCATGCTCTCGCATCTGCCCGGCGCCCTGGAGCTGGCGCGGCGTACCGAGGAGCACATGAAGGGCATGGTCAGCCCGGCGACGCTGTTCGAGGAGATGGGCTTCAACTATATCGGCCCCATCGACGGCCATGACCTGCCGCTGCTGATCCAGACCCTGCACGGCATGCGTGACCTGGACGGCCCGCAGTTCCTGCACGTCAAGACCCGCAAGGGCCGCGGCTTCGAGCCCGCCGAGGCCGATCCGATCGGCTATCACGCCATCACCAAGCTCGAGAAGCCCAGCGTGACGCCGGCTGCATCGCCGGCGCCGGTGATGGAGCCAGGTGCCGCCGAGGCCCCGCCGCGACCGAAGCCGAAGAAGTACTGCAACGTCTTCGGCGACTGGCTGTGCGACATGGCCGCCGCCGACACGCGGCTGATCGGCATCACGCCGGCGATGCGCGAGGGCTCGGACCTGGTGCGCTTCTCCAGGGAGTACCCCGAGCGCTACTTCGATGTGGCGATCGCCGAGCAGCATGCGGTGACACTTGCCGCCGGCATGGCCTGCGAGGGCAGCAAGCCGGTGGTGGCGATCTACTCGACCTTCCTGCAGCGTGGCTACGATCAGCTGATCCATGACGTCGCCGTGCAGGAGCTGGATGTGACCTTCGCCATCGACCGGGCGGGCCTGGTCGGCGAGGACGGCCCCACCCACCACGGGGCCATGGACCTGTCCTTCCTGCGCTGCGTGCCAGGCATGGTGATCCTGGCGCCGGCCAACGAGGCCGAATGCCGCGCCATGCTCTCGGCGGCCTATCAGCATCCCGGCCCGGCGGCGGTGCGCTATCCCCGCGGCACCGGCCCGGGCGTGGAGATCCCCGCGCACCTCGAGCCGCTGGAAATCGGTAAGGCGGAGCTGCGACGCCAGGGCCACGGCATCGCCATCCTGGCCTTCGGCAGCCTCAACGGCGCCGCCGCCGAGGTCGCCGAGCGCCTCGATGCCACCCACTTCAACATGCGCTCGGTGAAGCCGCTGGATCGCGAGGCGGTGCTGGCCGCGGCGCGCTACCATGACCTGCTGGTGACGCTAGAAGAGAACGTGGTGGCCGGCGGCGCCGGCAGCGCCGTCAACGAACTGCTCGCCGAGAGCGGCGAGTCGGTTCGGGTGCTCAACCTGGGGCTGCCCGACGCCTTCGTCGAGCACGGCACGCCCGCCCAGCTGCTCGCCGACTGCGGCCTCGACGTACCCGGCATCGAGGCCGCCATCCTGGCTCGGCGCGGCTAATACCCTAACGCTACCTGTCCTGCCAGGCGCCGCCCGATCGGGCGGCGCTTTTGTATCCGGGCGCCCTTCCTGATCGCGCTCCCCACCCTCTGTCTTCGCCCCGTCGATCGCGTATTGCCTGCTCTGGCCGGCGCGCCTCTACCTGCCCGTTTCCTCGCCGCGCTGGTCGTCCTGCCTCATCACGGCGGTGGTGGTCCTGTTTCATCATGGCGAAGATCAGCCATAGGCAGAGCGGCGAGGGTCGATTGAGAGATACTATTAGTCAACTAATTAACTGGCTAATAGTATGCTCTCCATCGCAACGCAGCGGATCGCTGCGCCGCCAATGCTCAAGAGGAGATAGTTCTCATGGCACGCCAACTGACGCTCACCGCCCTCGTCGCCGCCGCCGTTCTGCCGATTGGCGCCCAGGCCAGCTACATGACCGAGCAGGCGCAAGATATCAACCAGGCCGCCCCCGAGCAGGCCATGGCTGTCAGCACCGACCAGCCGGTCGAGGCCTTCCACCTGGACGCCGACAGCCACGCCATGGCCAAGGCTCGCCTGGCACTGCTCGCCGACGGAGAGCGCCGCACCGCTTTCTCCGATCAGGCTCAGGCCGAGTCCCTGCGTCACGCCCGCGCGGCGACCCGCTAAGCATCGATCGTCCGTCGATGACTAGCGACAGGTTTTGATCCCTTGCCTGGCCCCACCTCGGTGGGGTCTTTTTTTGTCTGTCGGAACGAAAGGGCTGGGTTCGTGGCCGCCCAACCCGGCCTGATAAACTGCTCGCACGCATACCCTCCCTACCCACTCACGCCGGCATGACGCCGGCCTAGGACGAGAGACTCATGGTGATAGCGATAGTGATTGGCGCCCTGCTGGGCTATCTGATCGGCGGCCCGATCGGCCTGCTGGTCGGTGGCGGGCTCGGCTACTGGCTGGTCCAGCGCCTGAAGAAGAGCGTGATCGGCAAGCTTGCCGGGGCCCAGGCACAGTTTCTGGAATCGACCTTCGCGGTGATGGGCTGCATGTGCAAGGCCGATGGCCAGGTCTCCGAGGAGGAGCTGGAGGCCTCCCGGCGGCTGTGGGATCGCCTGGGGCTGAGCGAGGCGCAGCGGGCCAAGGCCCGGGCCGACTTCACCCGCGGCAAGGGGCCGGACTTCGACCTGGAGGCGGAGCTCGCCAAGGTGCGCGGCGTGGTCGGCAGCCAGCGAGCCCTGCTGCAGGTGTTCCTGCAGGTCCAGCTCGCGGCCATCGCCGCCGATGGCCAGTTGCATCCCGCCGAGCACGAGATGCTGCTGCGGGTGGCGCGGGGCCTGGGGTGCTCCGAGGCGGAGATCGCCCAGATCGAGGCCATGCTGCGGGGTGGCGCCGGGGCCGGCGGCGCGCCCGAGGGGCCGTCGCTGGAGGATGCCTATCGGGTGCTGGGGGTCTCGGAGGAGTCAAGCGATGCCGAGGTCAAGAAGGCCTACCGTCGCCTGATGAGCGAGAACCACCCCGACAAGCTGGCCGGCAAGGGGCTGCCGGAGAGCATGCGCGAGATGGCCAAGGAGCGCACCAGCGAGATCAGCAACGCCTACGAGCGGATCAAGAAGGCGCGGGAAGCCGCCGCCTGATGTAGCGCCTCTCGGTGCGCGAGCCATTCTGGCGCCCATTGCGGATCACCTGGTGATACGCAATGGGCGCTTTTTTGTCGCTCGATCAAGGCCTGATCGTGCGAGAGGGGTGCGGCTTCCCCGTCCCCCTGATGACGCCATGAAATGATAAGAATCATGGGCTTGCCACAGATCAGGTAGTGACTCTAGCGGGTGATTGGTGAAACTCTGTCCGTAGATCGACATCTTTGTGTTTTTCGTGTCATAAATTGATCCGTAGAGTGGTAAAATGCGCCTCTCGGTTGCCGTTTGGCTCTGAAAACATCAAGGAGAAGAAGACGTTATGTGGATTTGGCAGGAGTCGGACTGGCCCCGAGGCCGCCTCGACCCGAGTCGGTTGCTGGGACCGCTGGGCGCAACCCAGGCGACGGTGGCGCCGCTGGTGAGTCAGGGCGCCGCCCTGACGGCCGATCAGCGCCTGCGGCTGGAGGCGACGCTGCTCGGCGAGGAGATCGAGTCAAGTGCCCGGCTCTCCGGTGTCGCCCTGGAGCGCAGTGCGATTCGCACCGCTCTGCACCAGGCGCTGGGGCTGGCCGATGAGGGCCCGGGGCGACCGGTGGCGCCCATGGTGGAGACCTTCGTCGACGTGACCCTGGAGGCGGTGCGCACGGCCTTTATGCCGCTTGGCGAGGCGCGGCTGCGGGAGTGGCACCGTCGCCTGGCGCCCCAGTTGCCGCGCAGTGCCGGCCAGGCGGTGGGCGAGTGGCGGGACGGGCCCTTCGAGGAGGTCAGCGGGCGCTACGGGATCAAGCGCCTGCGCTACCGGGCACCGGGGGCGGACCGGACGGCCCTGGCCGCGGAGCTCGAGGGCTTCTTCACGCGCCTTGAGAGTGAGGAGCCGGGGCTCGAGGGGGCCGGCCACCTGCAGACGCTGCGGCTGCATGCTCACTGGTCGGCGCTGTCGCCCTTCGCGCTGGGCAATGGCCTGATCGGCCGGCTGCTGCTCGCCCGCTGGTTGACTCGCGCCGAGGGCATCATGGCGCTGCAGGCCGAGGGCGAACTCGCCGCGCTGCCCGATGCCGCGACGCTGGAACCCTATGCCTGGCGTCGTCAGGCCCTCGCCCCGGCCCTGGTGGACGCCCATGGCGACTGGCAGGCGCTGCGCGAGGCCTGCTTCGGCCGCCCACCCACCCCCCGCTCGCGGCTGGATGCCGGCCTGCCGGCCGAGGCAGAAGCCGAGCCCCCCGGTGACCTGGAGCCCTGGGTGCGCTGGTGGCTGGCTCGGCTGCGTGAGGGCGCCCGAGGTGCCCAGGCCCACTTCGTCCGGGTGCGCCGGGCCGAGCGGTTGTGGCTTGCGCACGCCCGCACGCCTCTCAATGCTCGCCAGCGGGAGCTGGTGCTGACCCTGCTCGAGCGGGACGATGGCGCCGGGGTGGCGCGCTCGGACTACCGGGCGCTGGTGACGACCTCCGATCCGACCGCGGCGCGGGATCTTTCGGATCTGGTGGCCAAGGGAGTACTGCAGAGCACCGGGGTGGGTCGGGGCACCCGCTACCGGCTGCCGGCCCTTGAGGGGAGCGACTAGCGTGGCCCGCCAGGCCTGCATCAGGACACGACCTCCCTAGAGGGCTACGAAGGGCAGCACCCCGGTATAGACGGCGGCGTAGTGACAGCCGCTACCCGCCAGTACGAAGCCGTGCCAGATGGCGTGATTGTAGGGAATGGCCTCGATCACGAAGACGATCACGCCGAGGGTGTAGATGACCCCGCCGCCGAGCAGCAGTGCAAGGCTGGTCGGTGAGAGCGCCGTGACGAGATCATCGACCGCCATCAGGGCGAGCCAGCCCATGGCCAGGTACAGGATCAGACGCAGGGTGGCGAAGCGGTGGGGCCAGCCGATCTTCAGCGCGATGCCGCCGAGGGCCAGGGTCCAGACCAAGGCAAGCAGGCACCAGCCCGGTCCGTCGCGCAGGTTGACCAGCAGGAAGGGGGTATAGGTGCCGGCGATCAGGGCATAGATGGCACAGTGGTCGGCGATCTGCAGCGCCCGCTTGAGGCGGGGGTGGCGGCTGCCGTGATAGAAGGCCGAGGCGCTATAGAGGGTGATCAGGGTGATGCCATAGAGACTGACGCCGACCAGCTTCCAGGGGTCGACGTCACGACCCAGGCTCGCCGCCACGATCAGCACGGTCATGCCGGCCACGCTGAGCACGGCGCCGATGCCGTGGCTCACGCTGTGCAGGAGTTCCTCGAGCAGGGTATAGCCGTCGGCTGCGTCGGACGGCGAGGGCTCATCGGTGGGGGGTGGCGAGATCGCGACCATGCTGTCTCTCCCATGGTGAGGGGCGAGCCTGCGCAGGTCACGATCGGGGTGGTGGGTCCGCCCCTCGTCGTTCACGACGGTAGCTAAGGGCTATCTATAGGGCTATCTCCAGTCCTATCTCCCGCCCTATCTCCACCCTTATCCCCTCAGGATCTGCGCTCGATGTCCACGTCGTCCGCCTGGGTGAAGTCGCCCAACGCCATCATGTGCCCCAGCTTGCCGGCCTTGGTGGACAGATACTGCTCGTTATGAGGATTGAGACCGGTGGTGATGGGTAAGCGTTCACTCACCTCGACGCCATCGCGGGTCAGGGCCTCGACCTTGCGCGGGTTGTTGGTCATCAGACGCAGCGAGGCGACCCCCAAGTGATCGAGCATCGGCACGCACAGGCCGTAGCGGCGCATGTCGGCGCCGAAGCCCAGGCGCTCGTTGGCCTCCACGGTATCGGCGCCCTCATCCTGCAGGTGATAGGCGCGGATCTTGTTGAGCAGGCCGATGCCGCGGCCTTCCTGGCGCAGGTAGAGCAGCACGCCTCGGCCCTCGGCGGCGATCCGCTTGAGCGCTTCCTGCAACTGATAGCCGCAGTCGCAGCGCATCGAGAACAGCGCGTCCCCGGTCAGGCACTCCGAGTGCACGCGACCGAGTACCGGCGCGCCATCGGCGATGTCGCCGAGCGTCAGGGCGATGTGATCCTTGCCGGTGGCCTCGTCCTCGAAGCCGTGCATGGTGAAGGTGGCCCAGGGGGTGGGCAGCCGGGAGGCGGCGATGAATCGAATCGTCACGAAAAACCTCGATAGAGCGGGGCGGCGCGCGGCACGCGATGTTTCCAGTCTACCAGCAACGCCGCCCACGCTCACGAGTCACCAGCGTCATGGCGTCCCCCGGGAGCGGCCAATCGAGGCATCGGGTCGCAGGTCTGGTACCAGAGGCCCCGGCATTCGGTACAATGGCGTCGAATTTTCCAGCGGATGACGTCGCATGCACCTCGAGAACGATCGTATCCTGCGCGCCCTGGCGCGCGAGCCCGTGGACCGCACCCCGGTCTGGATGATGCGCCAGGCCGGTCGCTACCTGCCGGAGTATCGCGAGCTGCGCGGCCAGGCCGGCAGCTTCATGGACCTGTGCCGGGACACCGACCGGGCCTGCGAGGTGACGCTGCAGCCGCTGGAGCGCTTCCCGCTGGATGCCGCCATCCTGTTTTCCGATATCCTGACCATTCCCGATGCGATGGGCCTGGGGCTTTATTTCGAGACCGGGGAGGGCCCCAAGTTCAGAAAGCCGGTGCGCACCCCGGCCGAGGTGGCCGCCCTTCAGGTGCCCGATGCCGAACGGGATCTCGATTACGTGATGAACGCGGTCGGTGCCATCCGTCGCGAGCTCAACGGTCGGGTGCCGCTGATCGGCTTCTCGGGCAGCCCCTGGACGCTGGCTACCTATATGGTGGAAGGCGCCTCGAGCAAGGACTTCCGCCACGTGAAGACCATGCTCTACGACACGCCGGATACCATGCACCAGCTGCTCGACGTGCTGGCCCGGTCGGTCACCGACTACCTCAACGCCCAGATCCGCGCCGGCGCCCAGGTGGTGCAGATCTTCGATACCTGGGGCGGTAGCCTATCGACGCCTGCGTATCTCGAGTTCTCGCTGCGCTACATGGAGCAGATCGTCTCAGGCCTGATCCGCAGCCACGAGGGGCGCCGGGTGCCGGTGATCCTGTTCACCAAGAACGGCGGCCAGTGGCTCGAGCACCTCGCCGCCAGTGGTGCCGATGCGCTGGGGCTCGACTGGAGCACCGAGCTCTCCGATGCCCGCCAGCGGGTCGGGCACCGGGTCGCCCTGCAGGGCAATCTGGACCCCAATGTGCTGTTCGCCAAGCCCAGCGCGATTCGCGCCGAGGTGGCGCGGGTGCTCGACAGCTATGGCGCAGGCCCCGGGCATGTCTTCAACCTCGGCCATGGCATCAGCCAGTTCACCGACCCGGGTCACGTCAGCGCCTTCATGGACGCGCTGCACGAGCTGAGCCCGGCCTATCACGCGGCGCCCTGACGCGATGGAGTGGCTCCTTCGCCTGCATGAGCGCCGGCGTCTCTGGGCCGGGCTCGCCGTCCTGGCGGCCTTGGTGATCGCCTTGGGCAGCCTGACCCCCGGCGCCGAGATGCCCGAACGCCTGCCCTGGGACAAGGCCAATCACTTCATTGGCTATGGTGGGCTCGCCGGCCTGGTGGGCCTCGCCGGGATCAATGCTCGGCCCGCCTTCGTCGGGGTGGTGGTCTACGGCATCGCCATCGAGCTGGCCCAATGGCCGGTGCCCGGGCGCCTGGGCGGCGATCCCCTCGATATCCTGGCCAACACCCTTGGCGCCCTGCTGGGCCTGGCCGTGCTGGCCCTGTCGCGCCGCTACTTGCGGCGTTTCGACGCCTAGCGGCGCTGTCGCCTCGGCGACAGCGCCTCCCCTGTTGTCTCTACCCGATTGTGAGAGCCCCGATGACCCAACCCCTCGATGCCAGCTGGTTCACTGAAGTCTTCGACAGCCACGGCAGCGCCTTCTCGCTCAAGGTTCGCGAGAAGCTGCTGGACGTCACCAGCCCCTATCAGCACCTCGAGGTCTACGCCACCGAGACCTACGGCAATCTGATGGTGCTCGATGGCTGCGTGATGCTGACCGATCGCGACAACTTCCTCTATCACGAGATGATCGCCCATCCGGCGCTTTACGCCCACGCGGCACCCAGGCGGGTGGTGATCATCGGCGGCGGCGATTGCGGCACCCTGCGCGAGGTGCTCAAGCACCCGGGGGTCGAGCATGTCACCCAGATCGACATCGACGAGGAGGTGACCCGTGCCGCCGAGCGCTTCTTCCCGGCGCTGACCGAGTCCAATGACGACCCCCGCGCCGAGCTCCTGTTCGCTGACGGGGTCAAGTGGGTAGACGAGGCCGCCGACGGGAGCGTCGATGTGATGATCATCGATTCCACCGACCCGGTGGGCCCGGCCGAGGGGCTGTTCAAGGTCGACTTCCTCAAGCGTTGCCATCGTCTGCTCGCCGAGGGTGGAGTGATGGTGCAGCAGAGCGAATCGCCGCTCTATCACAGCGGCAGCATCATCCGGGAGCTGCGCCGCGACATGCGTGCCGCCGGCTTTACGAGCGTGGCCACGTTGCCGTTCCCGCAGCCGGTCTACCCCTCGGGCTGGTGGAGCGTGACCCTGGCGGGCAAGGGGGCCGACGTGAGCCGCTTCCGCGAGGCCGATGCGGCGGCCGGCGACCTTGCCTGTGACTACTACACGCCTGAGGCCCATCGCGGTGCCCTGGCACTGCCGCCCTTCATGCGCCGCGCCTTCGAGGCGTGATCCTCCCGGCACCGGTCCGCGCCGGTGCCGTTTGGGTGTGACGCCGGCGGCGCTTCGTGATGAGCCGTCGGCCGTTGTCACGGCCCCTTTGTCCTAACCCCTGCCCTGATCCTTTCTCCGACTCCAGCCCCGATCCCCGCTCGGCCTCTCGGGCCGCTCCTGCCTCGCCTCCTCGCCTCCTCGCCATTGCCCGTACGGCTCTCTGCCGAACGTTGAATGGCCGCTCGCCTGTCATGGCCTTATCGCGAGCAGCAGGCGTCAATCAACGTTCTACGACTTTCGGATGATGCTGCTAAGTTGCTGTGCAAAAGCGGCTTCTGCGCCATTTGGGTTGTCTGTGCGTGGGCTCGTGCTGGTGGTTGCGTTGAAGAAAGGTTGTCGGCCTGTTCTACCAGCGCGGGAAGGGGCTTTGCTACTGTCGCTCCACATGCCACGAGCATGACAACAACAACTCACCCAATCCAAGGGGATAACCATGTTGCACAACAACAAGAAGACCCTGCTGTGTTCCGCCACCGCCCTGGTCGCCACCCTGCTGGCAACCGGCACCGCCCAGGCCGGCGAGACCTTCGATGCCGTCAAGGAACGGGGTCAGGTGGTCTGCGGCGTCAGCACCGGCCTGCCGGGGTTCTCCTCGCCCGATGATCAGGGCAACTGGGAAGGCATCGACGTGGATGTCTGTCACGGGGTGGCCGCCGCGGTGTTCGGCGATGCCTCCAAGGTGCAGTTCGTGCCGCTGAACGCCAAGGAACGCTTCACCGCGCTGCAGTCCGGCGAGATCGACGTGCTGTCGCGCAACACCACCTGGACCGCGACCCGCGACACCACCCTGGGCCTCAACTTCACCGGCGTCAGCTTCTATGACGGCCAGGGCTTCCTGGTCAAGAAGGACCTGGGTGTCGACAGCGCCAAGCAGCTCGACGGCGCGGCCTTCTGCGTGCAGTCCGGCACCACCACCGAGCTCAACCTGGCCGACTACTTCCAGGCCAACGACATGAGCTTCGAGCCGGTGGTCTTCGACACCTCCGACCAGACCGTCGGTGGCTTCGAGGCCGGTCGCTGCGACGTCCTGACCTCCGATACCTCCCAGCTCAATGCCCTGCGCATCAAGCTGGCCGACCCCGATGGCGCCAAGGTGCTGCCGGAGGTGATCTCCAAGGAGCCGCTGGGCCCGGTGGTCCGCCAGGGCGACGATCAGTGGTTCAACGCCGTCAAGTGGACCCTGTTCGCGATGCTCAATGCCGAGGAGATGGGCATCAGCAGCGAAAATGCCGACGAGCTGAAGGATTCCGACGCGCCGGGCATCGCCCGCTTCATGGGCAGCGAGGGTGATTTCGGCAAGGCCATGGGCTTGCCGGCCGACTGGGCCTATAACGTCGTCAGCCAGGTGGGCAACTACGCCGAGGTCTTCGACCGCAACGTCGGTGCCAATTCACCGCTCAACATCGAGCGTGGCATCAATGCCCTGTGGACCGATGGCGGCGTCCAGTACGCACCGCCGATCCGCTAAATCTCTCCACAGGCCCCGCCCCTCCTGGGGGCGGGGTCCGTCGTTGTGTCATCGCTAGTGGAGAGGATCTTCCATGACTACTCCTTCCTCGCCCCCTCCTCGCGGGGAGACGCCGCCGTTCTGGCGCGATCCCGCCAAGCGGGCGCTGCTTTTCCAGGCGTTGATGCTGGCCGCACTGTTCGCGGTGATCGGCTTCATCGTCGGCAACACCCTCGATAACCTGGATGCCCGGGGCATCACCACCGGTTTCGGCTTCCTCGACAACACCGCGGGCTTCGGCATCGTCCAGAGCCTGATCGACTACACGCCCCAGAGCACCTATGGGCGCACCTTCGTGGTCGGGCTGCTCAACACCCTGCTGGTCTCGGCGCTGGGCATCCTGCTGGCCACGGTGATCGGCTTCTTGATGGGCATCGCGCGGCTGTCGCCCAACTGGCTGATCGCCAGGCTGGCCGGTGCCTATGTCGAGATCTTCCGCAACATTCCGCTGCTGCTGCAGATCTTCTTCTGGTACTTCGCCGTGCTGCGCAGCCTGCCCTCGCCGCGCAATAGCATGAGCCTCGGTGAGGCCGTGTTCCTCAATATCCGCGGCCTCGTCGTGCCCGCCCCGGTGGGCGAATCGGGGCTGGTCTGGACCTTCGTGGCGCTGGCCGTAGCGGTCATCGCGGCCCTGGTGCTGGTGCGCTGGAATCGCCGTCGCCAGGAGGCGACCGGAGAGCGGCTGCCCGCCGGTTGGATCGCTGTCGGGCTGATCGTCGGTCTGCCGGCGCTCACCTTCGGCGCCAGTGGCATGCCGCTTGACTGGGACATTCCCACCCTCGGGGGCTTCAACTTCTCGGGGGGCATCACGGTGCTGCCGGAGTTGCTGGCGCTGTGGCTGGCCCTGTCGATCTACACCGGCGCCTTCATCGCCGAGATCGTGCGCTCGGGCATCCAGGCCGTTTCCCACGGCCAGACCGAGGCCGCACGGGCGCTGTCGCTCTCCGGCGGCATGACCCTGCGGCTGGTGGTGATCCCCCAGGCGATGCGGGTGATCATTCCGCCGCTGACCAGCCAGTACCTCAACCTGATCAAGAACTCGTCGCTGGCCACCGCCATCGGCTACCCGGACCTGGTGTCCGTGTTCGCCGGCACCACGCTCAACCAGACCGGCCAGGCCATCGAGGTGATCATGATGACCATGGCGGTCTACCTGACGCTGAGCCTTCTGGTGTCGATGTTCATGAACTGGTTCAACGCGCGCATGGCGCTGGTGGAGCGATAAGTGAACAAACTGACCTTAAACACGACCATGGTGGACGCCCGTCCGGCGCCCAAGCGCAGCATCGGCGCCATCGCCTGGCTGCGTGCCAACCTCTTCCAGGGGCCGATCAACAGCGTGCTCTCGCTGCTGGCGATCTGGGCGCTGATCACGGGCCTCACGCCGCTGATCCAGTGGGCGATCATCGACGCCGACTGGATCGGCACCAGCCGCGAGGCCTGTAGCTCAGGCGGTGCCTGCTGGGTATTCATCTCGGCCCGTTTCGAGCAGTTCATCTATGGCTTCTACCCCAGTGAACTGCGCTGGCGGGTCAACCTCACCTTCGTGCTGTTCGCGGTGCTGATCGCCTGGCTGGCGCTGCCCCGCCTGCCGGCCAAGAAGCTGGCGGCGGTGGTGACCCTGGTGGCCTTCCCGATCGTGGCCTTCTACCTGCTGCACGGTGGCTCGTTCGGGATGCCGGCGGTGCCGACCCATCGCTGGGGCGGCCTGATGCTGACCCTGGTGCTGGCGGTGGTGGGGATCGTCGCGGCGCTGCCGATCGGCGTGGTGCTGGCGCTGGGTCGCCAGTCGAAGATGCCGATCATCAAGAGCGTCTCGGTGGTGTTCATCGAGTTCTGGCGCGGCGTGCCGCTGATCACGGTGCTGTTCATGGCCTCGGTGATGCTGCCGCTGTTCGTGCCCACCGAGGTCGACATGGACAAGCTGGTGCGCGCCCTGATCGGCATCACCCTGTTCCAGAGCGCCTACATGGCCGAGGTGGTGCGCGGGGGCCTGCAGGCGATTCCCAAGGGCCAGGAAGAGGCGGCCGCGGCGCTGGGCATGGGCTACTGGAAGCGCATGGGCCTGATCGTGCTGCCCCAGGCGCTGAAGATGATGATCCCCGGCATCGTCAACACCTTCATCGCCCTGTTCAAGGATACCTCGCTGGTGCTGATCATCGGCCTGTTCGACCTGCTGGCGATCGTGCAGGCGGCGCTGGCCGACGCCGACTGGTTGGGCTATTCCATCGAGGGTTATGTCTTCGTGGCGCTGGTGTTCTGGGTCTTCTGCTTCGGCATGTCCCGCTACAGCCAGTACCTGGAACGCAAGCTGCACACCGGCCACTAGACGCGCACAGGCGCGGCTGGCGACCGTCCGCCCGGCGGGCGGTCGCCCACAAGAACAAGGATATTCAGCATGACGACACAAGCGGCCAAGAGCCATGACACCCCGATGGTCGAGATGCGCGGCCTGAACAAGTGGTACGGCGATTTTCACGTGCTGCGCGACATCAACCTGACCGTCCAGCGCGGCGAGCGCATCGTCATCTGCGGGCCTTCGGGCTCCGGCAAATCGACGATGATTCGCTGCATCAATCACCTCGAGGAGCACCAGCAGGGCGAGATCGTCGTCAATGGCATGGCCATGACCCAGGACGTCAAGCGCATCGAACAGATCCGCCACCACGTCGGGATGGTGTTCCAGCACTTCAACCTCTTTCCGCACCTGACGGTGCTCGAGAATTGCAGCCTGGCGCCGATCTGGGTGCAGAAGAAGCCGCGCCGCGAGGCCGAGGCCCTGGCCATGCAGTACCTCGAGCGGGTACGCATCGCCGAGCAGGCGCACAAGTACCCGGGCCAGCTCTCCGGCGGCCAGCAGCAGCGGGTCGCGATCGCCCGTTCGCTGTGCATGCACCCGGAGGTGATGCTGTTCGACGAGCCGACCTCGGCGCTGGACCCCGAGATGATCAAGGAAGTGCTCGACGTGATGGTGGAGCTCGCCGAAGAGGGTATGACCATGCTCTGCGTGACCCACGAGATGGGCTTCGCCAAGACCGTCGCCGATCGGGTGATCTTCATGGACCAGGGCCAGATCATCGAGGAGAACGCCCCGGAGCCCTTCTTCAATAATCCGCAGTCCGAGCGGACCCAGCTGTTCCTGAGCCAGATCCTCGGTCACTGAGGTCGGTCACTCCGGCGCAGCCAACCGCGCTTAACGAGACGCCCCCGCAGGCCAGCCTGCGGGGGCGTCTCGTTTGTGGCGCTCATGGTGGCGGCTATCAGCAGACGATGTGGCCTGCGTCAGAGCCGCGGCTCGCTCTGAGGGGCGTACTCGCCCGGCCAGGCGGTCGCGGCCAGGTCCAGCTGCGGTTCCCGGGGCCTTGGCCAGGGCGCCTGGGCCGCGGGCGCCGGTGCTTCAGTGGCAGGAACGACGGGGGCGGCGGCCGGCTCGTCCGGCGTGTACGCAGTATCGGTCACCGGGGTGACCCGGCGCGCCTCGCCCACCCAGCTGTCGGCCTCGTCGTGGACCGCCGGGCGCCGGCGGGTGGAGCGGGTGAAGGGCAACTCGCGGCGTTGGAGCATGGCCTGGACGTGATGAGGCGTCATCAGCAGTTCAAACAGCATGCGCACCAGCAGGCAGGCGGCCAGCGTCGCGCCACTGCCCAGGGCCAGCATCGGCCACTGGTCTCCGAGCGGCGTGGTAGCGAGGGGCGCCAGAGCCTCTCGAGTCCAGAGCCCGCCGGTCGCGAGTACGCCAAGCTGGCTCAGCAGGTGTAACGAGACCAGCAGGCCGCGGGGCAAGGGGCGGCGCATCAGCAACAGATTGCGCATCGAAAACGTCTCCACTGACGGGGATGGGGGCGGGCCATGACCGCAGTGATGGGTCTGGGGATGCCTTCCTGGGGGCGGGGATTCTAGCACAGCGCCCCGGTCACGCATCCTGTCGCCACTGGCCGACGAGTCGCAGTTGACGCCCTCCCGGGCCCTTGCCACGCTCCATAGAGGGTACAGATGCTGGACGAGGCCGTTTCACTCAACCGAGGAACTGCGATGACAACCTATATTCTGGTGGCCGATGCCGCCCGGGCGCGGGTCTTCACCCGGGATGCGCTCACGCTGGTCGAGCATGACAGCCTGGTGCATGCCGAGGGACGCCTGCACGAGGGGGATCTGGTCACCGACAACGGGGGAGACGTGCATCAGTCGTCGACCACGGCCGCCAGCGCCTCCGGGGGAGAGAACGTGGCCACCCAGCATCACGCCGAGCGCTTCGCCAAGGAAGTCGCCGAGCGCCTCTACCGGGCCCGGGTCGAGAACGACCTGGAGAAGCTGATCCTGGTGGCGCCGCCACGCTTCCTCGGTCAGCTGCGCGACAAGCTCGATGGCCCGACGGCCCACCGGGTGATTCATAGCCTTTCCAAGGATCTGTCCAAGGCCAGCCTCGCCACCATTCAGGAGGCAGTCAGCGACCTGCGCTAGATAGTTTCGCATCGCCTGCATGGCCGGTCGGCGACTCAAGAAACGGGCGCCCTTGCCGATAGGCCAGATATGGCAAACACCTTAATACTCAGCTGTTTGCGACCGAATAACACAACATCCGGCTACTCGAGGGCGCCCCTCCATGTTTTCCTCCCTCCGCAAGCGCATCCTGATCATCACCCTGGCGGTCATCGCCCTGGCGCTGGTGATCAATGCCACCGTCAGTTATCTGACCGTCGAGTCCCACGACCGGCAACAGGTTGCCGAGCAGCTCGGCTCGATCGCCTCCGGCAATGCCATGGCGATCGAGGAATGGGTCGCCGCCCGCACCAGCATGGTCGAAGCGGCCCGTACGCCGGTGCAGGGCGACGCGCCGGTCACGGCGTTGATCCAGCTGGCCGAGTCCGGCGGTTTCCTGTCGACCTATCTCGGCAAGCCGGATGGGTCCCTGACCACCTCGGACGGCTGGGTGCCGCCCGATGACTACGATCCGCGCCAGCGCGGCTGGTACCTCGCCGCCACCGAGCAGGACGCGACCATCGTGTCGCCGCCCTATGTGGACGCCAACAGTGGCCGGGTGGTGGTCACCTTCGCCACGCCGGTCAGGCGCGGCGGCCGCCTGCATGGGGTGATCGGGGGTGATGTGGTCATCGACAAGCTGATCGGTCAGGTAAACGGCATTCAGCCGACGCCGTCGAGCTTCGCCTTCCTGAGCCGCGGCGGGGAGACCCTGATCGCCCACCCCGATGCCGAGCTGACCCTCGAGCCGCTGGTCCGCATCAGCGAGGCCCTGACGCCGGCCGCCGTTGCGCGCCTGGGCGATACCCGCAATGACTGGCTGTCGGTGATAGTCGGTGGGGAGCGCAAGCGACTGTCCGTGACCCCCATCGCCGGCACCGACTGGCATCTCGGGGTGGCACTGGACGAGGCCGAGGCCACCGCCGGCATGCAGGCCATTCTCGAGTCTTCCCTGATGACGCTGGTGATCATCATCGCCATCACCGCACTGCTGCTGGGCCTGTGGCTGAAGCGCACCTTCGCCGGCCTGGAGCGGGCACGCGATGCCCTGGAAGACATCGCCAGCGGCGAGGGCGACCTGACCCGACGCCTGCCGGAGCAGGGGCGCGACGAGGTGGCGCAGATCGCCGCCGCCTTCAACCGCTTCGTCGCCAAGATGCACGACGTATTGCTCGACGTGCGCGACAGCAGCGAATCGGTGCGTATTGCCGCCACCGAGATCGCCGACGGCGGCCAGGATCTGTCCCGGCGCACCGAGAACGCCGCCTCGAGCCTGCAGCAGACCTCGGCCTCGATGGAGGAGATCACCAGCACCGTCGAGCACACCGCCGAGTCGTCTCGCCAGGCCAACGGCCTCAGCGAGTCCGCCTCCCAGATCGCCCGCCGCGGCGGCGAGGCGGTTGGCCAGGTGGTCGATACCATGCAGGGCATCCGCGACTCCGCTGCCCAGATCAGCGAGATCGTTACGGTGATGGATGGCATCGCCTTCCAGACCAACCTCCTGGCGCTGAACGCCTCGGTGGAGGCGGCCCGGGCCGGCGAGCAGGGCCGCGGCTTCGCGGTGGTGGCCGGCGAGGTGCGAAAGCTGGCTTCACGCAGTGCCGAGGCCGCCAAGCAGATCAAGGGGCTGATCGACACCTCCAGCGCTCGCACCGAGGAGGGCGCCGCCCAGGTGCGGGCCGCCGGCGAGACCATGGAGGAGATCGTTCAAAGCGTGACGCGAGTGACCGACGTGCTGGGCGAGATCACCGCCGCCACCGGCGAGCAGAGCGACGGTATCGGCCAGGTCAACGTCGCGGTCTCGGAGCTCGACCGCATGACCCAGCAGAACGCCGCTCTGGTCGAGGAATCCACCACCGCCGCCGAGCAGCTCAAGGATCAGGCGGATCGTCTGGCCGAGGCGGTGGCCGGCTTCACCCTGCGCGAGAGGACCTCCGACGCCGCGCACGGCGAGCAGCCCCGGCTGGTCGAACGTGATGGTCAGTCTCAGCCACGCCCGCGCCTCGATTACGCCTGAGTCACGGGCCCTTCCTTTCTATCGAGCCCTTTCTTACATCGCCATATCCCACTCCTCACCCCACCCCTGGCCATCGCATGGCCGGGGTGGGGTGCGCCCTCGCGTCACCTTTATGTCGCGTTCTTTCCCCAGTCGGTGTGCGTTCACTCCGCTATGCACCATCATGGAGCAAGATTCGCCGACTGCGCCTAAAGTCGTGCCTGCCGTCGCCGATAGCATGGGTGCCGACGGCAAGGCCAGGAAGGCCTGCCGCGTCCGACTTCACTGCATAGCGAGACTCTCTTCATGCTGTCCTCCCTTCGTCTGCGCATTCTGGCGGTCACCCTGGTGGTGGTCGCCCTGGCGCTGATCATCAATGCCTCTGTCAGCTACCTGACTCTCGAGACTCACAACGAAGCGCAGATCGGCCAACAGCTCGATGCGGTAGCCAGTGGCAATGCTCGAGCCATCGAGGAGTGGACCCGGGCTCGTGCCGATATGATGGAAGCGACCCGCGAGCCGGTGATGGGCGATGACCCGCTCACCGCCCTGATCCAGTTGGCCGAGTCCGGCGGCTTCCTGTCCGCCTATATCGGGCGCCCCGATGGCAGCATCATGACCTCCGATGGCTGGGACGCTCCCGACGACTTCGATTCGACAACCCGTGGCTGGTACACCGATGCGGTCGCCCGTGACGACACGATCATCTCCCGGCCCTTCGTCGATGCCGTCAGCGGCAAGCAGGTGGTCTCCTTTGCCACCCCGGTCAAGCGCGACGGTCGCCTCGCCGGGGTCATCGGGGCGGATGTGGTGATCGATGACCTGATTGCCGAGGTAGCGGCGATTCGCCCGACCCCGTCGAGTTTCGCCTTCCTGAGCCGCGGCGGCGAGACCCTGATCGCCCACCCCGACGCCGAGCTGATCCAGCAGCGGCTGACGGCGGTCAGCGATAGCCTGACACCCGAGCTCATCGCACGGCTGGGGCATCAGGCTGATGCCTGGGAGCCCGTTCGCATCGACGGCGACGCCAAGCGGCTCGTCGTGGCACCGGTCGCCGGCACTGACTGGGAGCTTGGCGTGGTGCTGGATGAGGACGAAGCCACCGCCGGCCTGCGAGCCGTGCTCGAGTCTGCCGTGATGACGCTGGTGATCATCGCTGCCATCACCGCCCTGCTGCTGGGCCTGTGGCTGAAGCGCGCCTTCGCCGGCCTGGAGCGGGCACGCGATGCCCTGGAAGACATCGCCAGCGGCGAGGGCGACCTGACCCGGCGCCTGCCGGAGCAGGGGCGCGACGAGGTGGCGCAGATCGCCGCCGCCTTCAACCGCTTCATCGCCAAGATGCACGACGTGCTGCTCGACGTGCGCGACAGCAGCGAATCGGTGCGCATTGCCGCCACCGAGATCGCCGACGGCGGCCAGGATCTGTCCCGGCGCACCGAGAACGCCGCCTCGAGCCTGCAGCAGACCTCGGCCTCGATGGAGGAGATCACCAGCACCGTCGAGCACACCGCCGAGTCGTCTCGCCAGGCCAACGGCCTCAGCGAGTCCGCCTCCCAGGTCGCCCGTCGCGGCGGCGAGGCGGTCGGCCAGGTGGTCGATACCATGCAGGGCATCCGCGACTCCGCGGCCCAGATCAGCGAGATCGTCACGGTGATGGATGGCATCGCCTTCCAGACCAACCTCTTGGCGCTCAATGCCTCGGTGGAGGCGGCCCGGGCCGGTGAGCAGGGCCGCGGCTTCGCGGTGGTGGCCGGCGAAGTGCGAAAGCTGGCTTCACGCAGTGCCGAGGCCGCCAAGCAGATCAAGGGGCTGATCGATACCTCCAGCGTCCGCACCGAGGAGGGCGCCGCCCAGGTGCGGGCCGCCGGCGAGACCATGGAGGAGATCGTCGCAAGCGTGACTCGGGTGACCGACGTGCTGGGCGAGATCACCGCCGCCACCGGCGAGCAGAGCGACGGCATCGGCCAGGTCAACGTCGCGGTCTCGGAGCTCGACCGCATGACCCAGCAGAACGCCGCTCTGGTCGAGGAGTCCACCACCGCCGCCGAGCAGCTCAAGGGTCAGGCGGATCGTCTGGCCGAGGCGGTGGCCGGCTTCACCCTGCGCGAGAGGGATCAGGGTGATCACCGCTCGGCCATGCCACGGCTGACTTGAGCGTGGTGACCCACTGCCTATTTGTCCTAAGAGAATCAATTTGATGCGTTTCAAATCTCTGCGGTCCTTCGTCACCCTGCTGGTGGGGACCTGTATCTTGATCGTGGTCGCCGCGCTGGTGAGCTATGCGATGATGGCCAATTCCCGCTCCCAGACCCTGGTCGAGGCTCGCACCGGCGAGCTGTTGCGCGAGAATGCACGGGAGCGACTGATGGCGCTGGCCGAGGCCCAGAGTCAGGATGTTCAGCGTCGACTCGAGCGGGCCCTGCTGCTGGCTGAGCAGTTGGCCGATACCAATGCCCTGATGGGGCAGCGCGACGAGGACGGCCAGGCCCGTGTGGTATTGAGCCGCTACGAGCTCTCGAACCTGGCGCGTAATCTGGTGGTCCAGAATCCCGACCTGCTGGATGCCTTCATCGGCTGGGAACCGAATGCCTTCGGCAACGATGCCGTTTTCACCGGCAAGACCGATGAGGGCTACGACGGCAGCGGGCGCTTCATGCCCTGGTGGTATCGCAACGGTGAGGGTGAGATCGAGGTGCTGCCGCTGGGCGATACCATGGAAAGCGAGACGCGAGATGATCAGGGGCTGCGTAACGGCGAGTACTATCTCTGCCCGCGGGAAACAGAGCGTACCTGCATCATCGATCCCCGCTATTACGACTATAACGGCCAGCGCCTGCTGGTGACCTCCTTCAATGCGCCGATCCTGGTCGATGGCGACTTCCGCGGCGTGGCGGGAGTCGACCTGGGCGTCGATTTCATCCAGGGCTGGCTCGAGAAGGCCAATGCCGACTTGTATGACGGCGCCGGTAGCATGGCACTGATGGCTTCTCGGGGGGTGATGGTCGGCTCCACTGGGCATCCCGGTAAGCTGGGGCAGTCAGCCGAGGCGGTGCTTGGTGACGCCCTGGCCGCGCAGCTGAATGCCGCTCAGCAAAGCGGGGTGCAATACGCCTATAACGTCGAGCGTGAGCGCTTCGAGCTGACCTGGCCCTTCACCATCGGCGGCAGCGAGGAGACCTGGGTGCTGTCGATTCGCCTGCCTGAACAGGTGGTGATGGCGGGGCTCATCGAGTTGCGCGGCCAGCTCGCCGAGAAGCGTCAGGCGGATCTGGTCGGCATGGCCCTGATGGGGCTGGTGATTGCCCTGCTGGGCTTGCTGGCGATCTGGATGGTCGGCGGCAGCATCGCCCGGCCGCTGCGCCAGCTCGCCGAGCGCATGGGCGACATCGCCTCCGGCGAGGGCGACCTGACCGCCCGCTTGCCGGTGCGGGGGCGCAACGAGGCCGCCGAACTCGCCACCCAGTTCAATGCTTTCGTCGCCAAGATGAACGACGTATTGCTCGACGTGCGCGACAGCAGCGAATCGGTGCGTATTGCCGCCACCGAGATCGCCGACGGCGGCCAGGATCTGTCCCGGCGCACCGAGAACGCCGCCTCGAGCCTGCAGCAGACCTCGGCCTCGATGGAAGAGATCACCAGCACCGTCGAGCACACCGCCGAGTCGTCTCGCCAGGCCAACGGCCTTAGCGAGTCCGCCTCCCAGGTCGCCCGTCGCGGCGGCGAGGCGGTCGGCCAGGTGGTCGATACCATGCAGGGCATCCGCGACTCCGCGGCCCAGATCAGCGAGATCGTTACGGTGATGGACGGCATCGCCTTCCAGACCAACCTCCTGGCGCTGAACGCCTCGGTGGAGGCGGCCCGGGCCGGTGAGCAGGGCCGCGGCTTCGCGGTGGTGGCCGGCGAGGTGCGCCAGCTGGCGAGTCGCTCGGCCTCCGCCGCCAAGCAGATCAAGGGCCTGATCGATACCTCGAGTGCGCGCACCGAGGAAGGCGCCGCCCAGGTGCGCGCCGCCGGCGAGACCATGGAGGAGATCGTTCAAAGCGTGACGCGAGTGACCGACGTGCTGGGCGAGATCACCGCCGCCACCGGCGAGCAGAGCGACGGTATCGGCCAGGTCAACGTCGCGGTCTCGGAACTCGACCGCATGACCCAGCAGAACGCCGCTCTGGTCGAGGAATCCACCACCGCCGCCGAGCAGCTGAAGGATCAGGCGGATCGTCTGGCCGAGGCGGTGGCCGGCTTCACCCTGCGCGAGAAAACCGAGCGGCCGGCCCTGGCCTCACCCGGACAGCGCTGATCGCGGCCCCCGGCGAGGCGCCGCTCATGGGGTGACGGGCAGGGGAATCTGGTCGCTGCGCTGGATGCCGGCGGTCATCTGCCGGCACAGCTTGAGGTATTCGCGCATGCCGGTGGTCAGGTACTTGTGGCGATGCCAGATGAAGGAGAACTGGCGGCGCAGGTCGAGCTCCGGGGTGGGAAGCGCCACCAGGCTGCCCCGGCGGAAGGCATCGCGCAACGCCAGGCGCGACACGCAGCCGATGCCGAGCCCGGACTCCACCGCTCGCTTGATGCCCTCGGTGTGC
This sequence comes from Halomonas sp. YLGW01, assembly GCF_014840935.1. Classification (NCBI taxonomy): domain Bacteria; kingdom Pseudomonadati; phylum Pseudomonadota; class Gammaproteobacteria; order Oceanospirillales; family Halomonadaceae; genus Halomonas; species Halomonas sp. YLGW01. The sequence continues at coordinate 90,619 of NZ_CP062005.1, forward strand.
TCCAGCTCCAGCAGGATGTTGAAGCGGCCACGGCGATGGCGGGCGGCGTGCTCCAGGGTCAAGCGGGTCCCCGACCCCTGCTCGCGCATGATCCAGTCCTCGCGCAGCAGGCGATCCATGTCCAGCGCGCCGCTTCCCGCCAGGGGGTGATGAGGCGCACAGAACACCACCAGCTCATCCTCCACCCAGGGCTGCATCACCAGCGCCTCGTGCTGGCAGTCGCCCTCGATCAGTCCCAGGTCCAGCTCATGTTGCGCCACCCGTTCGATGATGCTCTGGGTGTTGCCCACCTGCAGACGCACCCGGCTGTCCGGGTGCGCCTTGAGGAAGTCGCTGACCAGCAGGGTGGCCAGGTAGTTGCCGATGGTCAGGGTGGCGCCGACGTCCAGCGAGCCGATGCCGTGCTGGCCGCGCAGCAATTCCTCGATCTCCTCGCCTCGGTCGAGTAGCGCTACCGCCTTGGGCAGTAGCTGGAAGCCCAGGGCGTTGAGCTTGAGGCGCTTGCCGACTCGGTCGAGCAGCTGGCAGTCGAACTGGCGCTCCAGCTCGGCAAGCGCGGTGCTGGCCGCCGACTGTGACAGTGAAAGCTCCCGGGCGGCCCGGGAGACGCTCTCGTGCTGGGCGACGGCGACGAAGACTTCGAGCTGGCGCAGGGTATAGCGCATGGTCACTCTCGGTAGCGGGGTATATCTACATTATAGATAAGTGTTATCCATACAAACCATTTAACAGATAGGTTGTCGGCTCTTAGAATTCAATCATCAAAATCTTCGGCGACGTTATTCGTCTTTGGAATATAAGACGATTCGCGTCTCGGGAATCTAAGGAGCCGGTCATGAGCAAGTTTGCCCTGGAAGAAGTCCTGAGCGTCCATCACTGGAACGACACCCTGTTCAGTTTCAAGACCACCCGCGAACGCAGCCTGCGCTTCAAGAACGGTCAGTTCGTGATGATCGGCCTCGAGGTCGAGGGCAAGCCGCTGATGCGCGCCTACTCCATCGCCAGCCCGAACTACGAGGATCACCTCGAGTTCTTCAGCATCAAGGTGCCCGACGGTCCCCTGACCTCGCGCCTGCAGCACCTCGAGGTCGGCGATCAGATCATGGTCAGCCGCAAGCCCACCGGCACCCTGGTCACCGATGACCTGCTGCCGGGCCGCAACCTCTACCTGCTGTCCACCGGCACCGGCCTCGCGCCCTTCATGAGCCTGATCCAGGACCCGGAGGTCTACGAGCGCTTCGAGAAGATCGTGCTTATCCACGGCGTGCGCACCGTCAGCGAACTTGCCTATGCCGACTTCATCACCAAGGACCTGCCGGCGCACGAATACCTGGGCGAGGAGATCGCCGAGAAGCTGGTCTACTACCCGACGGTGACCCGCGAGGCCTTCCACACCCAGGGTCGCCTGACCGATCATATCCGCAGCGGTAAGCTCGCCGAGGACACCGGCCTGCCGCCGCTGGACCCGAAGCAGGACCGCGCCATGATCTGCGGCAGCCCGGCGATGCTGGACGAATCCAGCGCCCTGCTCGACGACCTGGGCTTCAAGATCTCGCCGCGCCTGGGCGAGCCCGGCGACTACGTGATCGAGCGAGCCTTCGTCGAGAAGTAAGCCTGAGACGCTTGAAGAGCGCCGCTCAGCGGCGGGAAGGCGAAAGAAAACCCCGTGGCCTTGGCCACGGGGTTTTTCATGGGTAAGGGCAGCGTCAGGCTGATCGAGCTTCGAGCTTCGAGCTTCGAGCTTCGAGCTTCGAGCTTCGAGCTTCGAGCTTCGAGCTTCGAGCTTCGAGCTTCGAGCTTCGAGCTTAGACGGCGTCCTTGTCCTTCTCGCCGGTGCGGATACGAATCACCTGCTCCAGCGGCGAGACGAAGATCTTGCCATCGCCGATCTTGCCGGTGTTGGCCACCTGGGTGATGGAGTCGATCACCTGTTCGGCCATGGCATCGTCCACCGCTACCTCGAGCTTCACCTTGGGCAGGAAGTCGACCACATACTCGGCGCCGCGGTACAGCTCGGTGTGGCCCTTCTGACGGCCGAAGCCCTTGACCTCGGTGACGGTGATGCCCTGCACGCCAATCTCGGAAAGCGCTTCCCGGACGTCGTCGAGCTTGAACGGCTTGATGATGGCGGTCACCAGCTTCATGGTCATTCTCCTTGCATTCGGTGGTAGGGGCGCGGTGGCCGCCGGGGGCAGGCGACGCGACAGATCCCGCGAGCATGCCCTCAAGCATACACCGCACCGGGCGGGAATAAAAAAGGCCCCCGTTAGGGGGCCAGGGGAGCACGCCAGCTCACTCGGTGTGTCGCCTCACTTCTTGGCGACGTAGAACTCGGGGTAGGCTTCCAGGCCGCACTCGGCCAGGTCGACGCCTTCGTATTCTTCTTCTTCGCTGACTCGTACGCCCATGATGGCCTTGAGGATCAGCCACACCACCAGGCTGGCCAGGAAGACCCAGGCGAAGATGCCGATGATGCCGATGATCTGGGCGCCGAAGGAGGCCCCGTCGTTGGACAGCGGCACGGCCAGGACGCCCCAGATGCCGACCACACCGTGCACCGAGATGGCGCCGACCGGGTCATCGAGCTTGAGCTTGTCGAGGCTGACGATGGACAGCACCACGATCAGGCCACCGATGGCACCGATGAAGGCGGCACCCAGTGCGGAGGGCGACAGCGGGTCGGCGGTGATGGCGACGAGGCCGGCCAGGGCGCCGTTCAGGCACATGGTCAGGTCGGCCTTGCGGAACCACAGCTTGGCCAGGATCAGGGCGGCGATCACGCCGCCGGCCGCCGCGGCATTGGTGTTGACGAATACCTGAGCCACATTGTTGGCGGAAGAGGCATCGGACATCTTCAGCTCGGAGCCGCCGTTGAAGCCGAACCAGCCCATCCACAGGATGAAGGTACCGATGGTGGCCAGCGGCAGGTTGGCGCCCGGGATGGCGTAGATGGAGCCGTCCTTGCCGTACTTGCCCTTGCGCGGACCCAGCACCAGCACGCCAGCGAGTGCCGCGGCCGCACCGGCCATGTGCACGATGCCGGAACCGGCGTAGTCGGAGTAGCCGACCTCGGACAGCCAACCGCCGCCCCAGGTCCAGAAGCCGGATACCGGATAGATGAAGCCGGTCATGACCACCGCGAAGGCGAGGAAGGCCCACAGCTTCATGCGTTCGGCCACGGCGCCGGAGACGATGGACATGGCGGTCGCCACGAACACCACCTGGAAGAAGAAGTCGGAGCGCATGGAGTAATAGGGCGCGTCGTCACCGCCGCCGGTGATGGCGTCCAGGGTGTTCTCGCTGCCGATCAGGAAGCCCAGGTTCGGCAGGAAGCCGCCGGCACTGCTGGAATACATGATGTAGTAGCCGATCAGCAGGTACATGGTGCAGGCGATCGCGAACAGGGCGATGTTCTTGGTCAGGATCTCGGCGGTGTTCTTGGAACGGACAAGGCCCGCCTCGAGCATCGCGAAGCCGGCGGCCATCCACATCACCAGCACGCCGCAGATGAGGAAGTAGAAGGTATCGAGCGCGTAAGTCAGCTCTGAAAGTTCGATCATGGGTACTCTCCTGGGCCAGCGTTGCCTTTGTCGTTGTGACGCTGACGGTGGTACTCGCGTTATGGGGTTAAGTTGTTGCCAGGGCCCTGCGTCGGGTCACCTCAGACCGCGTCGGCGCCACGTTCGCCGGTGCGGATGCGGATCACGTCCTCCAGCGGGGTGACGAACAGCTTGCCGTCGCCGATCTTGCCGCTGTTGGCAGCGTTGCGAATGGCCTCGAGAACGCTTTCGAGCCGTGAGTCGTCGACGGCGATCTCGACCTTCACCTTGGGCAGGAAGTCGACCACGTACTCGGCGCCGCGGTAGAGCTCGGTGTGCCCCTTCTGGCGGCCGAAGCCCTTGACCTCGGTCACGGTGATGCCCTGAACGCCATTGTCGGCGAGGGCCTCGCGGACATCGTCGAGCTTGAAGGGCTTGATGATGGCAGTGATGAGTTTCATTCCGTGTCTCCCACTGAAAGGGGTTGTCGGTGGCGTGCTGGCTTGGGTGGTGCGTATCTCAGGGTTAGCGGGTAGCGTGCCAAGATAGAAAAAAAATCAATAAATCAGTCAATTGAGAGAGCGGCGAGCGGTGGCGGCGTCGAGGTGGCGCAGTCTGGCATCCGGGGGCGCACTAATATGGTGCCAATGCATCGCGGCGGTGCGCCGGGAGGGTGCGCGACCGGGGCGGCGCGGGAAGGAGGCGGGGTTGGACCGGTCGTGAGGGCCCGCATGGCATGCGTGATCGCGCGGCCTTGCGTATCCTGTATCCAGCCATCGATATTGACCGACAGGAGTGCGACCCATGGTGACGAACGATCGAATCAGCCGTCTGGCCCAGCAGCTCGGCGAGCGTCTGCAGGGCGCCTCCCATGCGCCGGAGGAGCTGCAGCGCGGCGTGCAGCAGGTGGTACGGGGCGCCTTCGAGCGCATGGAGCTGGTGACCCGCGAGGACTTCGACATCCTGATGGATGTGCTGCAGCGTACCCGCTCACGGGTCGAGGGACTGGAGAAGCAGGTCGCGGCGCTGGAGGCTGCCCTCGATCAGGGCGCCTCGACCACCAGCGAGTCTTCTCTGGCGGCCGAGCCGGCCCCGGCCGAGGCGTCGACAGCGCGGACAGAGCAGCCAGACACCGGCACCGCTGCCGCCAACGCCGGGCCTGAGGCAGAGGGTGAGGAAAGCGGCAAGGTAAGTGGTAAGGCAAGCGGCGAGGACCGCAAGGCGGGTGACGACAAGCCGACCTCGGGCCGGTCCTAGCGTTGGCGTCTTTCCGGGCGCGTCGGCGACAGGCCGGCGTGTCCTAGGCTAGTGTCTAGGAGACGACACTGAGCTACGCAAGGAACGCGTATGACACTGGCGATCATCTCGAGCCGGGCGAGCCTCGGCCTCGAGGCCCCGGAAGTGCTGGTCGAGGTCCACCTGGCCAATGGCCTGCCGGGCCTGACCCTGGTGGGCCTGCCGGAGACCGCGGTCAAGGAAAGCCGCGAACGGGTGCGCAGCGCCCTGATCAATTCCCAGCTCGAATTCCCCAACACCCGCCGCATCACCCTCAATCTGGCGCCCGCTGATCTGCCCAAGGAAGGCGGGCGCTTCGATCTGCCGATCGCGCTGGGCATCCTGGTGGCTTCCGGCCAGCTGCCCGCCGAGTCCTTGACCGATCTCGAGTGCCTCGGCGAGCTGGCGCTCGATGGTCGCCTGCGTCTGGTACCCGGCGTGCTGCCGGTGGCGCTCGCCACCCGTGCTCGGGGTCGCAAGCTGATCGTGCCGCGGGCCAACGCGGACGAGGCGGCGCTCGCCGGCGGGCTCGAGGTCCTGCCCGCCGATCATCTGCTCGAGGTGGTGGCGCATCTGGTCAAGCAGGCGCCACTGACGCCCCATCGCCTGGCCGCTCCCCTGCCACCGGCGGTGATCGGTGCCGATCTCGCCGAGGTGCGCGGCCAGCACCAGGCTCGCCGGGCGCTGGAGGTGGCCGCCGCCGGCGGGCACAACCTGTTAAAGTTGTGTCTTTAGAGACCCACAATATCTCAAAGTTAATAGCTTCGGCTAGGACTAGGGGCTCACCCTCTCCGTAGAGGTTTTGGTAACGGGTAAACCGATTGGCTAGGCTGCCCTCTCCTAGCAGACGACTATTATCCGAGATCGAGCTACAGCTACGTACCCGGCATTTCCCCTGCATCGGTCAAGGGAGTGTGAATGCTAACGACGACCATTGCCCGAGTATCGGGTGGTGGCTTAGGCAAATCTAATCTATGCTGCTGGTTAACTTAACAAGGAACTGTAAAGGAGAAGGGTAGTGCTCTATATAGGGGGTTTTGTTGCTGCGCTGGTTGTTTTTCTTCTTTTGTTAAAAGCATTTGGTTCTGGCAAAGGGTTTATGAAAGCTGCTCTATATCATTATTACATGGATGGGAGGGAAGGGATAATAGAAACTCATGGGCCAGATGCTGCAGTGCCTGATATTGCATATCGTATGGCAGCCAGAACGTATCAGAACATGAATAATAGTCAGCAAGATTCCAGCTTTTGCTTTGAAGTCCTTAATTACCAAGTTAGGAACTATGGGGGGCGGAAAGCGATGCTTCAAGCTGCGCGTCAACGCCATTTCCCAGAGTGACTTGGCCATGTTAGGCCACAAGCTTTAACGAGATCAGTTCATTGAGCCTGTCATGCAGCCAAGCAGCCCAGTGAGGAGGGAAACCGAGGGCAAGGAATATCTCTATTGCCCCTCAGGTCGACCTGTCTGCCTTCCTGAGCTGCGCTCCCTAATGCGCCTATGGCTATGCAAGCCCTCAGGGAGCTTGCACAAGATTTCTGGTCGATGCGGGCTAGCGGGTGCGGTGCAGGCTGGAAGGCGGGTGCATGGGCTCCAGTCCAAGAATAAGGTTCGCTCGATCCCCGCATCGAAGACTTATCCCACACTATAGAAGCGATGGTGACTCAGGGGCTGCCCCTAGATCATTGGAGCGATGCCAGCCCTACTTCCTACCTCCGGTAGTCAGCACGGGGAGTCCTAGGATTCCTAGGACGTAACAGGATTAGCTGGAAGCACGCGCAGCGTAACGTCATGGGGTGGCGCTATATATACAAGTATAAATTCCTAATGCACCGTTCATCCTAGTACCCTCCCTCCCTCCCTCCCTCCCTCCTTTTCTTAGAAAAGGGATGGTCTGTAACGCTCTATACGTCCTTGGTTCTGCTGCTTTGGAAGAACCAAAGTTAAGAAATGGTCTAGGGTGTCGAGAATAGCACTCTTGTCTATTCGCCCCCGTGTCCATTGTCGCCTTGCTAGTCTTCTATAGCTTCAACAGCTTCTCTCAAGCCTGCCTTTGCAGCCGAGCCTTTGGCTCTGCATTGGCGGGCTTCTTTTCGCCTAAATGAGAATTGTTACTGATTGTCGGCATGGCCCTGTCCGGGCTCTATGCGACCGCCTCAGGCGTTCTGAGTGCCAGCAGTACCCATGGGCAGATCAAGGTCGAATCGTTTAGCAGTGGGCCTGTAGGGCCTGCTTAAGACCTATCTGGGATCAGATGTCCTGTCGGGTGCCTCAGAAGCACGGCTCTCCTTGAAAAGAAGGGGACTCGCAGGGGCATAGCCCTGCGGATTTCAAGCACAGGCGGGCTTGCTGGCGCTATCATGGGCTTGCTAGTGCATAGATGCGAACTATTCTCAAGGTTGCCTTTGAAGCCCTGTGCCTCTCAAGTCGCCTTTTCTGGCTCTCTCAGGCGATGCAGGGAGAAGCAGTACGGTACAGCAGGTCATGGCCGGATCGCCCGGCAGAGGGAGCCACAGACAGCAGTCGGGTGGGATCTCAGCGCCAGCAGGGACAAGCCCAAGGCAACTCGGCCTGTCGGTACAACCTATGCCAGATGCAAAATCCTGCAAGGAATCCTGTGCAGCTATCTCGGTCTTCGACAGCCCCGTATTTCCCCGGTTGCCTGGGCTCGAAGAAAGTAAAGGGGGGGGCAATAGGCTCTTCTCTCTGGCATCTATTTGTACTAGCACTTGTATCTGTCCTAGCCAGCCCAGCCTCGATGTCACTTACTTGCCTTGTATCTAATGCTAGTCTCTCCGCCTTGCTTCCAGTGGAACACCAGAGTCTCTGACCGGAAGTCTACAACCACCTTAGAGAAGCATTCTCGCATCTTGGTGTTGCATAGGGTCTTGTCCTCTGGGTGCTCAAGAACAGCAGACCTTAGGCTCTCTGAACGTCGCATAGCCAGCTCAGTGCCTAGCATGTTCCGTTGCTGGTACAGTTCGGAAAGCCGAGCCTTTATGTCATCTACCTCCGTCCTTCTTTGAGAAAGTCTCTCCTGCAAGAAAGGAATGCCTTTAGCGTTTGGTGGAAGCTGTCCTTGCTCGATTGTTTCTAGCATCCTATCAATGTTTTTCTCTTTAAGCTTTAGTTCTAGCTTTGTGTCTTCTATCTGCATGTCTAGTGAGTCATCGCCGGAAGGGCAGGCATCGACAAGCCTGTTTATCTTGCTGTGAATCACAGGCTCTACACGGTCATAGCGGACTGCATTGTACTTGCATCCTGCGCCCTGCCGGGCTCTCTGGCAGGCAAGGTATACCCAGCCTTTCGCTACGTTCTTGGATACCCTAGCCATCGTGCTACCGCACAGGGGACAGGTAGATAGCCCGCCTAGGATGTTCTGTACTTGGCTCTGAGAATGCCTGCCTCTCCTTGGTGCCTTGCTGGCTTGAAGGGCTTGAAAATGCTCAAAGGTATCCTTGTCGATGACAGCAGGATAGTAGCCTTCAATGGGGTCACAGGCTTCCCTGTCAGCCTTCCTCTCTGGCCTGCTGGTGAAGGGTATTAAGGTGCCATAGGTGGCAGGGTTATTCAGTATTTTATGCACATAGCTAGAGTGCCAGTGCCTGCCACGACCGAAGACAGGAACTCCCTCAGAGTTCAGGGATTCACAGATGGATTTCTTGCCTGTTCCATTTAGTGCCATCTCGAAGATTCTACGGACTACTTCACCACGTTCAGGGATGATCTCAAAGGATACGGCATCGTCAGCAGGCCGGAGCCATTGGGGGGCACGGGAAGTCAGGCGGACAGGCTCGCCAGATGCGACCTTCTTCCGCTTCTCCTGCCAGGCTGAGCGAAGCCGGTAAGCTTTGGTTGCCGACTCTTCATGCGCTCGCTGGAAGATCAGCACTGCCATGATGAAAGCTACAGGGTCTTTGTCCAGGCTCTCGGTATCGTAAGCCTTGCCATCGAACAGGGTCACTACCGTTATGCCCATGTCGCAGATGTCGCCCAGCAGGCTAGATGCCTTCCTCGCAGACTGTCGGGAAATCCTATCCAGGGACTCAACCAACAGGTACGAGCCCGGTTCGATGTTCCCGTCTTCCACAGCCCGAAGGAACAGGCGCAGCTTGCCTGTCTCTTGATTCCGGCCTTGGTAAGCAGACAGCCCGAAGTCATCGAAGCTGTGCTCATCCAGCTCCAGCTCATGCTGCGCTGCATACTCATGCGCTAGCTGTGTCTGCCTCCTGAAGCTGTCTCCCTGCATCTGCTCAGGAGTGGAGAACCTTAAGTAGCTGTATGCTTTGGGTTTTCTATGCTCGGTCATGCCTGTGGTTCTCCTTTCCCTTGCAACTGTAGGATGCCGCTAGCCTAGCTATAGGTCTTCACGTTCACAACCTGTTATTCGCCGGGCCGCCCGGCACCGGCAAGACCATGCTGGCCAGCCGCCTGCCGGGCATCCTGCCGCCGCTCTCCGAGGACGAGGCCCTGGAAGTGGCCTCCATCCGCTCGGTGTGCGGGCTCGGTCTACGCGAGCAGTGGGGCCAGCGTCCCTTTCGTGCGCCGCACCACACGGCCAGTGCCGTGGCCCTGGTCGGCGGTGGCTCCAAGCCGCGTCCCGGCGAAATCTCGCTGGCGCATCATGGGGTGCTGTTTCTGGACGAGCTGCCGGAGTTTTCCCGCCAGGTGCTCGAGGTGATGCGCGAGCCCATGGAATCCGGGCAGATCCATATCGCCCGGGCCAGCCAGCAGCGCAGCTACCCGGCCGGCTTTCAGCTGGTCGCGGCCATGAATCCCTGCCCCTGTGGCTATCTCGGCGACCCGCGCCGGGCCTGTCATTGCACCACCGCCCAGGTGCAGCGCTATCAGGGCCGGCTGTCCGGCCCGCTGCTCGATCGCATCGACCTGCAGGTGGAAGTCCCGGCGCTGGCGCCGGAGCAGCTGACCTCTCGGGAGGCCGGCGAGGATTCGGCGACGGTGCGGGCGCGGGTGATGGTCGCCCGGGCCCGCCAGGCGGAGCGCGGGGCCCTCAACACCCGGCTGCCGGGGCGCGAGCTGGAGGCCGCCTGCGCCCTCGACGCCGCCGACCGGGCCTGGCTGGCGACCGTGCTCGAGCGGTTGTCGCTCTCGGCGCGGGCCTATCACCGGGTGCTGCGGGTGGCGCTGACGCTCGCCGATCTCGCCGGTGAACCGCGCCCCGGGCGGGCCGAGCTGATGGAGGCGATCGGCTTTCGCCAGCTCGACCGGCTGTTGAAGCGCGGCTAGCCGGCGCGTTAGCCGTTGGCCAGCGCCGCTTCCAGCGCGGCCAGTCGGCCGGGCATCAGGGCGTCCTGCACCGCGGTGATGCGCAGCACATGACCAAGCGCCGGGTGCGGCGGGCGGTGGATCAGGCTACCGGCGGCGAGCAGCTCGCCGTGTACCCGGGCGGCGAGGTCCGTATCGGGCAGGCGCACGGCGATGAAGTTGGTGGCGCTGGGCAGCACCTCGGCCCCGAGGCCGCGCAGGTGGGCGGCCAGGCGCTCGCGGCGTGCGACCACCGCGGCGATATGCTCCCGGGTCTCGCCCGGGTGATCGAGCAGGGTCTCGGCGGCGGCCTCGGCCAGCGACGACACCGCATAGTGGATGCGCACCTTCATCAGCATGGCCAGTGTCTCGGCCTCGGCGATCGCATAGCCGATGCGCAGCCCGGCCAGCCCATGGGCCTTGGAGAAGGTGCGCACGCGGATCACCCCGGGCAGCACGGCGTGTCCCGCCGTATCGGGGCGAAAGTCGTGATAGGCCTCGTCGAGCAGCAGGGTGCAGCCCTCGGGCAGGGCATCGCGCAGCGTGGCGATAGCCTCGTCGCCGTGCAGGTGTCCGCCCGGGTTGTCGGGGTTGGCCAGATACACGAGCCGTGCGTCTTCGCATTTCGCGGCATCCACCAGGGCCTCGAGGTCCGGGGCGAGCAGCCCCGGTGCTTCCCGATAGGCGACCTCGATGATCCGGCAGCCCTGGCCGGCGGCGAAGTAGCCGAAGGTGGGATAGCTGCCGGCGCTGGTCACCACGGCGCTGCCCGCGGGGGCCACGGCGCGCAGGGCGAGCGCCAGCAGGCTGTCGGCGCCGGCATCCACCAACAGGTTCTCCCGCTCGACGTCCAGAGCCGCGGCAAGCCGCGTGCGCACCCCCAGGGCCTGTGCGTCACCGTAGCCCCGCGCCAGCTCGCAGAGCGCCTTGCCGAAGCGTGCCTCCAGGGCCCGATGCGGCATGTCCAGGCCCTCGTTGGAGCCGAGGCGATGGGGAATCTCACGGCCCAGACGGCGCTCCAGGGCCTTGATGCCGGGGAAGGGGTTGGCGGGACCGTCGTGGTAGAGATGATCGGCGAAGCGTGGCATGCGGGCTCTCCTGACAAGCGATAGCGCATTGTGTCGTTAGGGGAGGGACCGACTCAACTGCATGTCGTCAGCGTCCCGCGCCGACCGGGGGTGCCAGGCGAGGGCAAAGCGAGTCAGGGGCCGGCAGGGGCGGGCTCAGAGTGCGGTCATGTCGAAGGCGCCGCTGATCACCCGCTGCCAGCGGATCTTGTCCTCGCCGGGGTGGCGCAGCGCCAGCGTCAGCCGATAGGGCAGCAGGTCCCGGTCCGAGAGCCTCAGCACGGGGCCATCGGGCTCGAGCCGGCTGTCCAGCAGCCAGAGGTTGCCGTTGTCAGAAGCGGTGGGCGTGGCCGCGTCCGGCTGCCAGTCGAGCACCTGGGGGCCCTGGGGCGCGGCCAGCAGCGCCCGGGACAGGGTCTCGCCGAAGCGCTCGGGGGTGATGCCGAGGCGGGCGTCCACCTCGGCTTCGCCGAGTAGCAGCACGATGTCCTGCCCGGCGCTGGTATCGGTGCCGGACCAGGCGGGCTGTGTCAGCACCAGGGTGGCGGCGCGCTCGCCGAGGCCCAGTAGCGCCTGACGCAGAGTCGGCGGCGCCTCGGGCGCGCTGGCACAGCCGACCAGCAGCAGGAGCGCGAGCAGGGCCGCCAGGTGCGTCCTGCCGCGGGTGACCACTGCGGTGCTGGTGTCGCAACGCTCTCTCGGGGGCGCGCTCATGCCGAGGATTCCTCCGGCGCGGCGGGGCTCGTCTCGAACTGGGCCAGGAAGACCTCGAGCTCGGCAAACATGGTCTGGCGGATCGCTTCGGCCTCGTTGACCAGGTGATGGCGGGCCTCGGGGTGGCGATGGACGATGGCGCGGGGAAACTTGCCGCGCAGCACCTCGAGGTTCCACTGCCAGTCGACGGTCAGGTCCTGTTCGCCCTGCAGGATCAGTACCGGCAGCTCGCTGGGGGGCAGCGCCAGCAGGCGAGGCATCCAGCGACGCATGGCATCGATCCAGCTGACCGGCAGGCGGCTGGGCTGCAGGGGGTCGCTCTCCTTGAGGAAGGTGGTGAAGTCGCTGTCGGTGGAATTGGGGTTGAAGCGCCGGGGCAGGCTGCGCAGGAAGGGCCCGGCGAGCAGGTGCAGCCAGCTCGACTGCGACCAGCCGAAGGGGCGCACCAGCGGCGCCAGCAGGGCGAGACCGGCCCAGGGGCTGTCCGGTCCCTGGCGCAGGGCGTCGGTGGCGAGTATCGCCGCGCCGGTGCTCTGGCCGATGCCGATCCAGGGGCCGGGCGCCAGGCCGCGGCCGTGAAGGTGATCCTGCAGTGCCCTCAGGCACAGCCCGTAGTCGTCGAAGTCCTCGATGGTGGCCCGGGGGCCACTGGAGAGACCATGACCGGGCAGGTCCCAGAGCACCACCCGCCAGCCGCGTTCCAGCAGCAGAGACAGCAGATGGCGGTAGAGCCCGAGATGATCGAAGTAGCCATGCACCACGAAGGCGGTGCCTCTGGGCTCGGCGGGGCTCCATACCTGTGCCCAGAGGCGGAAGTCACCGGCCTCGACGAAGCCCACGTGCAGGCCGACCCGGTCGGCGAGCAGCGGCGACAATTGGTAATGCGCGAGATAGCGGCCGAGAGGCCCGGCCTGCAGCGGGCCGCCGGGGGGGCCGGTGCAGGCCATCGGCCCTAGCGCCTGCAGTGATGCGAAGTCGGTCATCGATCTCTCCCTAATGCTCACATGCTAGCGTCAGCGCAGGGCACAAGCCATATTTGTACACGACCCTGTTCATCATTTGGTCGAGGAGTTGGCGACGCCCGGCGAAATATGGGTTAGCATCGGATCAAACTTGTTTTGGAATCTATTTCCACAAACAGGCCTCGGCCTCCGGCCAGAGGTCGCTCGCCACCGCGAGTCTGGCCGGCCGGCCAGCGAGCATCAGGAGATCCCCATGGCTGAACGTGTCACCCGCCACCGCCTTCAGGTGGCCCGCGAGCTGGACAGTTTCATCACCGATCAGGCCCTGCCGGGCAGCGGGATCGAGGCCGATGCCTTCTGGGCCGGTGTCGATGCCCTCTTTGCTGATCTGACCCCGCGCAACAAGGAATTGCTCGCCGAGCGTGAGCGCCTGCAGCAGGCGCTCGACGTCTGGCACCGGGAGCATCCCGGCCCGGTGCGCGACATGCCGGCCTATCGGGCCTTCCTCGAGGAGATCGGCTATCTGGTCGAGGCGCCGGACACAGTCAGCGCCACCACCGCCCACACCGATCGCGAGATCGCCGTTCAGGCCGGTCCCCAGCTGGTGGTGCCGGTCAGCAACGCCCGCTATGCCCTGAACGCGGCCAATGCGCGCTGGGGCAGCCTGTATGACGCCCTCTACGGCACCGATGCGATCAGCGAGGACGACGGCGCCGAGAAGGGCACCAGCTACAATCCCAAGCGCGGGGCCAAGGTGGTGGCCTATGCCCGTGGCGTACTCGACCGCGCCGTGCCGCTGGCGACCGGCTCGCATCGCAATGCCGTGGGCTATTCACTGCGCGACGGTCACCTGCTGGTGCGCCTCGAGGGCGGCCGCGAGACCGGCCTCAAGGACCCGGGCAAGCTGATCGGCTACCAGGGCGAGCCGAGCGCACCCAGCGCCATCCTGATGGCCAACCACGGCCTGCATCTGGAGCTGCAGTTCGACAGCAGCCACCCGATCGGCAAGACCGACCCCGCCGGGGTCAAGGACCTGGTGGTCGAGGCCGCCCTGAGCACCATCATGGACTGCGAAGACTCGGTGGCCGCGGTGGATGCAGAGGACAAGGTCGGCGTCTACCGCAACTGGCTGGGGCTGATGCGCGGCGATCTCGAGGAGCAGCTCGAAAAGGGCGGCAAGACCGTCACCCGTCGCCTCAACGCCGATCGCGACTACCTGACCCCGGACGGTTCCTCGCTGCGTCTGCACGGCCGCTCGCTGATGCTGGTGCGCAACGTCGGTCACCTGATGACCACCCCGGCGATCCTCGATGGCGCCGGCAACGAGGTGCCGGAAGGCATGCTCGACGCCGTGGTCACCGGCCTGCTGGCGCTGCACGACCTGAAGAAGCCCGAGGGCGAGCTGCGCAACTCGCGCAGCGGCTCGGTCTACATCGTCAAGCCGAAGATGCACGGCCCGGCCGAAGTGGCCTTCGCAAGCGAGCTGTTCTCCCGGGTCGAGGACCTGCTGGGCATGGCCCGGGATACCCTCAAGATGGGCATCATGGACGAGGAGCGGCGCACCTCGGCGAACCTCAAGGCCTGTATCCATGAGGCCGCGTCACGGGTCGCCTTCATCAATACCGGCTTCCTCGACCGTACCGGCGACGAGATGCACACCGCCATGGAGGCCGGGCCGATGATCCGCAAGGGTGACATGAAGGGCAGCAAGTGGATCGCGGCCTACGAGCACAACAATGTCCAAGTCGGCCTGGCCTGCGGGCTGCGCGGCCGCGCCCAGATCGGCAAGGGCATGTGGGCGATGCCGGACCGCATGGCGGCCATGCTCGAGCAGAAGGTCGGCCACCCCAAGGCCGGCGCCAATACCGCCTGGGTGCCGTCGCCCACCGCCGCCGTGCTGCACGCCCTGCACTATCACCAGATCGACGTGCAAGACGTCCAGCGGGAACTGGAGGCCAAGGGCGAGGCCGATCTGCTGGATGACCTGCTGACCGTGCCGGTGGCCGAGGCCCCCGACTGGGCCGACGAGGACATCCAGCAGGAACTCGACAACAACTGTCAGGGCATCCTCGGCTATGTGGTGCGCTGGGTCGAGCACGGCACCGGCTGTTCCAAGGTGCCGGATATCCATAACGTCGGCCTGATGGAAGACCGTGCCACCCTGCGGATCTCCAGCCAGCATATCGCCAACTGGCTGCACCACGGCGTGGTGAGCGCCGATCGGGTGCGCGAGACCCTGGAGCGCATGGCCGGGGTGGTCGACGAGCAGAATGCCGGTGACCCGGACTACACGCCGATGAGTGCCGATTTCGCCGGCTCCAGCGCCTTCCAGGCCGCCTGCGATCTGGTCTTCAAGGGCCGGGTGCAGCCCGCCGGCTACACCGAGCCGCTGCTGCATCACTGGCGGGCGGTGCACAAGGCGAAGGCCGCGCACTGACGGCGAGACCCTCGCCTGGTGCCTGGTACCCCAGGGGCTGAGCCCTGACGCCTGGTCAGTTTTTGGCCAGGCATTGGAAGGGCCAGGCCGAGAGACCAATTGACGGAAGCGAGCAAGGCCCCGGAACCTGAGTTCCGGGGCCTTTTTGCGTGGCCGGTGGGCGGCTCGGCCTGCCACCGATGAAGGGGCGATGAGGGCTGGGCGCGCCGCCTGCCAATGGGCTATCTTGGGCTCGATCACCGACTTACCCCAGGAACGTCGCTGCCGCAGGGAGCCCGCCATGACCGTGATGTCCGCCGCCGCCATCGAGGAATTTCTCGACGAGGCCTTTCCCCATCGCCAGGGCACCATCGAGGGCGTCGATACGATGCGCGCCACCATGAGCCTCGCCATCGAGGACGAGCACCTGCGCCCCGGCGCCAGCGTCTCCGGGCCGAGCATCATGGGGCTCGCCGATGTCTGCCTTTATGTGGCGATCCTTGCGCAGATCGGCCCCGAGGCGATGGCCGTGACCACCGACTTCAACTGCCACTTCCTGCGCCGGGCACGGGGCGATCGCGACCTGATCGCCAACGCCAGACTCGTGAAGTTGGGGCAGAGACTGGCGGTCGGCGAGGTCGAGTTGTTCTCGGCCGGCGACGAGCAGCCGGTGGCGATCGTCACCGCGACCTATGCGCTGCCCGACGGCGATTAGACGCGATGGTGGCGATCAGGCGCGCCAGGCGCAGAGCCCCAGCGCCAGCCAGCCCAGGATCAGGCACAGGCCGCCGACTGGGGTGATCAGGCCGAGCCAGGTCACGCCGCCGAGCGCCAGCGCATACAGCGAGCCCGAGAATAGCAGCGTCCCGAGCCCCCACAGCCGGATCACCGCCAGCTGACCGCGACGCGGCAGGCTCGCCCGCCAGGCCAGCACGCCGAGCATCGCCAGGGTGTGCCAGGCCTGGTAGCGCACGCCGGTCTCGAAGGCTGCCAGCAGCTTCGGGGCCAGGCTGTCGCCCAGCGCATGGGCGCCGAAGGCCCCCGCCATCACCGTCAGCGCGCCACTGGCGGCCGCCGTCATCCACCATCGCCTGTCTCGCATGCTGCGCTCCTGCTTCGTGGGAGATCGTTCGCCGTGTCCGGGATTACCGTACCCCGGGCGCCGCGAACAGGCTACAATATGGCCCCCTTACCAGCCTGTTGAGAGGATGCCATGCAGATCCAGCTCAATGGTGATGCCAAGCAGCTGGCGGGCGAGACCACCGTCGGCGAGCTGATCGTCGCCCTGGACCTGGCCGGCCGGCGCATCGCCGTCGAGGTCAACGAAGAGATCGTGCCCCGCAGCCAGCATGAGACCACCCGACTCGCCGCAGGCGATCGCGTCGAGATCGTGCATGCCATCGGTGGCGGCTAGCGGCCCGCTCGAGCCATCGCCGTGCGCCCCCTACCCGAGGAGATCAGATGTCTGAACGTATCGAGGATCACCCGCTGACGATCGCCGGTCGCGAATTCGATTCGCGCCTGCTGGTCGGTACCGGCAAGTACCGGGACTTCGACGAGGCGTCCCGCGCCATCGCGGCCAGCGCCGCCGAGATCGTCACCTTCGCGGTGCGTCGCACCAACCTGGGGCAGGACGCCGAGGCGACCAATCTGCTCGACGTGATTCCGCCGAGCCGCTATACCCTGCTGCCCAACACCGCCGGTTGCTACACGGCGCGGGACGCGGTGCGCACCTGCAAGCTCGCCCGGGAGCTGCTCGACGGCCACAACCTGGTCAAGCTCGAGGTGCTCGGCGACGACGGCACCCTCTACCCCAACGTGGTCGAGACCCTGAAGGCCGCCGAGGAGCTGCTGGCCGATGGCTTCGACGTCATGGTCTACACCAGCGATGATCCCATCGTCGCCCGCGAACTCGAGCGCCTGGGCTGCTGCGCGATCATGCCGCTGGGCTCGCTGATCGGCTCCGGCCATGGCATCCAGAACCCGCACAACCTGCGCCTGATCGTCGAGCAGAGCCAGGTGCCGGTGCTGGTGGATGCCGGCATCGGCACCGCCTCGGACGCGGCACTGGCCATGGAGCTCGGCTGCGACGCCGTGCTGATGAACTCGGCGATCGCCCATGCCCGCGACCCGGTGCGCATGGCCAACGCCATGCGCCAGGCCGTGGAGGCCGGTCGCGAGGCCTTCCTGGCCGGGCGCATGCCGCGTCGCCAGAGCGCCGAGCCGTCCTCGCCCTTCGCCGGGCGCATCAACGGCTGATCACCGCCTTCTTTCACTACCGGATACCCGACCGCCGCCGTATGAACGACGACCGCACCCCGACGCCCGATACCGCCCCCGCCGACCAGGCGGATGACGCCGATGCCACCGCCCCGGACGCGGCGCCCGCCGAGCCCAAACAGGACGCAACAGAGGCGCCCGAGGGCGAGCAGGCCGCGCCGTTGCACCGGCGGGGCATCAAGAGCTATGTGCTGCGGGCCGGGCGCATGACCCAGGCCCAGACCCGCGGCCTTGAGGAGGTCTGGCCGCGGCTGGGCCTGACGCTCGCCGACGGCCCCCAGGACCCGGCGACCCTGTTCGGGCGCCAGGCCCCGCTGGTGGTGGAGATCGGCTTCGGCATGGGCGGCTCGCTGATCGAGCAGGCCGAGACCCACCCCGAGACCGACTTCATCGGCATCGAGGTGCATGCACCGGGCGTGGGCAAGCTGCTGGACGAGGCCGACAAGCGCGGGCTCACCAACCTGCGGGTCTACCGCGAGGACGCCCTGCGGGTGCTCGACGAGTGTCTGCCCGAGGCGAGCCTCGATCGCCTGCAGCTGTTCTTCCCCGACCCCTGGCCGAAGAAGAAGCATCACAAGCGTCGCATCGTTCAGCCGGCCTTCGTCGACTTGGTGCGCCGCTGCCTGAAGCCCGGCGGCACCCTGCACATGGCCACCGACTGGGAGGCCTACGCCGAGTGGATGGCGGAGGTGATGGCGGCCGCGCCGGGCTATCGCAACACCGCCCCCGCCGAGAGCGCGCCCTATGTGCCGCGCCCCGACTTCCGGCCGCTGACCAAGTTCGAGGCCCGCGGCGAACGACTCGGCCACGGCGTCTGGGATCTGATCTTCGCTCGCGAGGCCTGAGCCTCGCCCACCGGTCGCGCCTCGGCCACCACGTGCTCGGGGCTCGCCGGGCCGACCGTCTCCTGGGCGGCCCGGTGCGTCGGGTGTGCGCCGCTGCGTTGGTGAGAGGCCCTCGGCGCGCGTAGGCCCAGTGCCATCAGCACGCCGACGGCGGCCACCGCCATGCCCAGCCAGCCCAGCCGCCCCGGCAACTCGTCGAACAGCAGGGCGGTGAAGCCCAGGGTCACCGCCGGCGTCAGGTAAATCAGGGTCGACAGTCGCGCCACCCCCAGGCGCCCCAGCCCGACCACGAAGAAACCATAGCCGCCGAAGGTGGCGAGCCCCACCAGCCAGGCCATCACGGTGAGCGTCTCGGCGTCCATCGCCGGCGGCGCCAGGGAGCTGCCGCTGGCGAGAGCCGCGGCGAAGAACACCAGGGTGGCCGCCGCCAGCTGGGCGGTCAGGCGCGCCATCAGTGGCAGCTTCACGCTGGGGGCCGAGGTCATCACGCTGCCCAGCGTCACCGCCGCCACCGCCAGCACCGGCAGGGCATAAGCCCAGGCTGGAGCCCCGCCGACGCCCTGCACGTCATCCAGCACGCACAGCCCGGCCCCCAGGGTCGCCACGCCCATGCCGACCCAGCGCCCGCGGCCGTTGACCTCGCCGAGCCACCAGGCGGCCAGGGCCGCGGCGGCCAGCGGCTGCAGGGCGCCCACCAGCGAGGCCACCCCCGCACTGACCCCCTGTTCCACGGCCACCAGCATGGCCAGCAGGTAGAGGCCCACGGTCAGGCTGCCGATGGCCGCCTCGCGGCCGAGGGCGCGCCATCGAAGCGGCGCGCGCAGGCCTCTCGGGCCCGCCTGGGCGGCCCAGATCAGGGCCGCGATCAGCGTGGCCAGGGCGAAGCGCCAGGCATAGAGCGCGAGCACCGGCGTCTCCACGGCCACCGCCAGGCGGCTGCCGACGAAGCCGCTGCTCCAGCACAGCACGAAGCCCGCCGCGATGGACAGGGTCCCGAGGGGCAGGCGACGCGGCAATCCAGGTGTCGATGAGTGCAGTTGCATCCGTCCTCCTTGTGCATCATCAGGTCCCAGGCGGCCGGCGGGCGCCGGCGGGGATGGCGTCGCCATTCTCGGGCGGCTAGAGTGTTCAGGGAATCGATAAAAATTGCAGTGAGCCTTCAATATGTCTGAAACCTCCTCCGGTACCCTGGACCTCGAATCGCTGCGCAGCTTCCTGGTGGTGGCGCAGCTCGGCACCCTGGCCGCCGCCGCCGAGCAGCGCCATCGCACGGTCAGTGCCATCAGCATGCAGATCAAACGCCTGGAGGAGCGTCTGGCGACGCGGTTGTTGATCCGTGGCGCCCGCGGCATGACGCCGACGCCGGCCGGAGAGGCGCTGCTGCGGGAGGCCCGCGCCCTGCTCGGCCAGCACGATCGCCTGCTGGCGCGTTTCACTGGTCAGGGTCTCTCCGGCCGGGTGCGCTTCGGCATGCCCGAGGATTTCGCCCGGGAGCTGGTGGGGCAGATCCTGCCGGAGTTCCTGGCGCGTCACCCGGACGTGCTGCTGGAAACGGTGACCGCCACCAGCGGAGCCCTGGCCAAGCGCCTGGAGCGCGGCGAGTTGACCCTGGCCGTGCTGCTGGACCGCCCCTATCGGCTCGAGGGAGGCGAGGCGCTGTGGCGCACCTCGCCGGTGTGGGCCGCGGCCCGGGAGTATGTGCTCGACCCCGAGCAGCCGTTGCCTCTGGGCCTGCACCCGGTGGACTGCCCCTACCGGGCCATCGGCCTCGAGGCCCTGGAGGCGGAGGGGCGCAGCTGGTATGCGGTCTTCACCAGCACCAGCGTCAACGCCCTGGAGACCGCCGTGGAGTCGGGGCTCGCCATCGGCGTGCTGGATCGGGAGCGCCTCACCCCGGCCATGCGCGAGCTGGGACCGGCCGATGGCCTGCCGGCGCTGACCGGCGCCGAGGTGCGGCTACATCTTGGCCAGCGCATGTCGGCGGCCTCGAAGCCCGCGGTGGAGGCCCTCGCGGCGCTGCTTCACGAGCGGCTCTATCAGCGGGGCCTATGGCGGGAGCGGGGCGCGGCCCGCTGAGGCGAGGCGGCATGGAGCATTGCCATGGACTAGACATGGTGAACAAGGGGCATGATGAAGCAGGGGCGTGGTGAGGCGGAAAGACTTGATCAGGGGCAAGGCGGGTCACGGCGGCAGCGGGCACCATGGGCGCTCGGTCGGGGGAGCCGGCCGGACAAAAAAACGCCGCCCATTGGGGCGGCGAGAAGACCGTGACTAGCTTGATGAGGAGAAACCATGACAGGGAACCTGACATTCTCTGCATGGCGGGTGGCGCCTGGCGAGCGCCACAATTCAAAGATAAGCATTCTCATTTGAGCGGTCAAGCGTAACGAGAATATTTTTCAATTAAGATCCTCGAGAAGGTGTCACAAGGAGGTGTCCGTGCTCCGCGTTGCCATGTTCAGTGCCCAGCCCTACGACCGGCGTTTCTTCACCGAGGCGGCCGCTGGCCGCGAGATCGCTCTGCAGTTCCACGAGGTCACCCTGACCCCCGATAGCGCCGTCCTGGCCCATGGGGCCGACGGAGTCTGTGCCTTCGTCAACGACCGCCTGGATGCCGAGGTGCTCGAGGCACTGGCAGTGCAGGGCGTGCGCTTCATCGCCCTGCGCTGTGCCGGCTTCAACAACGTGGGCCTGGCCGCCGCCGAGCGGCTGGGGCTGGCCGTGGCGCGGGTACCTGCCTACTCGCCGGAGGCGGTGGCCGAGCATGCCCTGGCGCTGCTGCTGACCCTCAACCGGCGCATCCATCGCGCCTTCAACCGGGTACGCGAGGGCAACTTCATGCTCGAGGGCCTGCTCGGCATGACACTCGCCGGCAAGACGGTGGGCCTGATCGGCACCGGGCGCATTGGCCTGGCCACGGCGCGCATCTTCCGCGGCTTCGGCTGTCGGCTGCTCGGCGAGGACCGCTATCCGAGCGAGGCCTTCACGACCCTGGGCGGGGAATATGTGTCGCGGGAGCGGCTGCTGGCGGAAAGCGACGTGATCAGCCTGCACTGTCCCCTCACCGACGACACCCGCTACCTGATCGACGAGGCGGCGCTTTCCCGGCTCAAACCCGGGGCGATCCTGATCAACACCTCTCGGGGCGGGCTGGTCGACACCCGAGCGGCGATCGCGGCGCTCAAGACCCGCCGCCTGGGGGGCCTGGCTATCGATGTCTACGAGCAGGAGACCTCGCTGTTCTTCCGTGATCACTCCAGCGACATCATCGACGATGATATCTTCCAGCGCCTGACCACCTTCCCCAACGTGCTGATCACCGGCCACCAGGGCTTCTTCACCGCCGAGGCACTGACCGAGATCGCCGAGGTGACCCTCGACAACATCGAGGCGCTGGGTCGCGGTGAGCCCTGCCCCAACCGGGTCAGCCAGGAAGGCTGAGGGGCGGGAGAAGGCCTAGGACAGCACCAGACCGAGCCACAGCGGCAGGGTCAGCATGGCCAGCAGGGTCTGGGCGGTGATCAGCGCCGCCATCAGCTCGGCATCTCCGCCCAACTGGCGGGCCAGGATATAGGCCGAGGTAGCGGTGGGCAGGGCGGCGAACAGCAGCGCCACGTCGCGGCTGACCGGCGGCAGGCCCAGCAGCAGGGCGAGGCCCAGTACCAGCGCCGGCATCAGCGCCAGCTTGACCGCCGTGGCGGCCCAGACCCCGCGGGAGAGGCGCAGCAGGGCCTGGGGGCGCAGGGCCACCCCCACCGCCACCAACCCCAGTGGCAGGGCGGCCCGCCCCAGCAGGCCGACCGCCGCCTCGCTCCAGCCCGGCAGCCCGATCCCGGTCAGATTGAGCGTGATGCCGGCCAGGCAGGCCAGGATCAGCGGGTTGCGCGCCAGGGCGACGAGGCTCTTGCCGAGGCTCGAGGGGCCCAGGGTGCCGGCGGCGATGAAGGCCGCCACGCACAGCACATTGACCACCGGCACCATCAGCGCCACCGCCACGGCGGCCACCGTGGCGCCGGCGCTGCCGTGCAGGGCCGCGGCCCCGGCCACGCCGACATAGGTGTTGAAGCGCAGCGCGCCCTGAAAGGCCGAGGTGAAGGCCGGCAGGCCCAGCGAGAGCCAGGCCCGGCACCGCCACAGCAGCAGCGCGAAGATGAGCATCGCCCCCAGCAGCACGATCGCCAGGCGTACCACCGGCACCGCCCCGACCTCGGCTGTGGCGAGCGTCGCCACCAGCATCGCCGGGAACAGCAGGTGATAGATGAGCCCCTCGAGGCGGGACCAGAAATCGCCCCCGGGCAGGCGCGCCCAGCCCAGCAGCGCCCCGGTCAGAATCAGCAGGAACAGCGGTCCGAGTGCCTGTTCGACGCTGGTCATGGTTTCTCCCTCATCCGTGTGGGTCGGCCTGCGACATTCCTGCTCAGGGCGCCAAGCGTAAATGCTGATAAGCTTACCCTTTAAGGCCCGCCGATGGAGTACTGCTTTCGCCGCCATGACCCCTTCCCCTCATGCCCAGGACGATGACGCGCCGCGCTCGCCGCTGCTCAACCTGCTGATCATGGTCACGCTAGTGACCGTGGTGGTGGCCTGCTGGTATCTGCTGGACTACTACCTGCGCGACAGTCGGGATGACGTGACCTGGTACCCGCCAACCGGTGCCTGCGACCTGCGCGAGGGACCCTGCGAGGCCAACCTGGGGCTGGGGGCACGGCTGGTGTTCGGGGTCGGCGGCGAACTCTCCCCGCTGACCCCGCTGCCGCTCACCGTGGCCGTAGAGGGCGTCGAGGCCGAGGCGGTCACGGTCGAGTTCGTGGGGCGCAACATGCCCATGGGACTGCACCGCTTTCCGCTCAAGGACGTGGGGCCCGGCACCTTCGTGGGAGAGGGGCAGATCGGCCTGTGCACCGAGGCGGTGATGCCCTGGCGGGCTCAGGTGGTGGTCGAGACCGACTCGGCACGCCTGGGCAGCTGGTTCGACTTCGAGGTGGCACGGAGGCGCTGACAGGACGCCTAGGGTGTAGCGCCCGAGAGGGCATCATCGCGGCGCCGCTGATCGAGGCCCTGCTGCTCGAGGTCTGGCATGGTGAGCCTGACAGCGGCCGAGGCCGCCCGAGCGATCGAGTGTTCGCCCTATGACGACGGGTCGCCCAGGGCGGCCCGTCGTCATTTCAGGTAGGCCATGGCAGCGTGCGGTTCAGCGCTCGGTTTCTGCGCTGTCGGTCTGGGCGGTACCGGAGTGGTCAGTCTCGGCCTGGCCGCTGAGCCGATGCACCATGCCCATCAGCCCCTGGAGCTGCTCGCCGGCTCGGCTGTCATGGCGAGGCTCGGGCTGCCAGAGACTCTCCTCGTAGCCCCACCAGTCCCAGCACCCCTGCGGGTTGGCGAGACTCGACGTGGCCTGGGGGTAGAGCACCACCAGACGGTTGGCCGCCGCCCAGCGGTTGAGCCCCGACCGGCGCACGAAGGCCTCCCCGATGGCCTCGGCGTGCATCTGGCAGCCGTGCAGTACCACCACCAGGCCACAGGGTGCGCCTTCCTCGCAGGCCTTGGGTACATAGAGGAAGCCCTGTTCGGCCATGTCGTCGTCGAACGCCGTCTGGTCGAACGTCCAAAGCATGCCGCTAGCGGTATCGTCGGGTGTCTTCAGGTCTTCATACAGCCAGGAGAGGGCCTCGCCGGCACCATCGATGCCGCAGTCGAGCAGGTAGGGCGCGCCTCCCTCCCGGCAGTCGGCGAGCGGGGGCAGTGCGTCCTCGGCGGTGACCTCGGGCAGCGTGCCGGCATCGACCGGCCAGCCGTGACCGGCCTCGTCCTGGCGCACGACCTTCAGCTGTGTTTCGGGGTCGGCCAGCCAGCCCCGGTACTGCGCGGCGAGCCTCTCGCCAAGGGCAGGAGCCACGGTGGCATCCGCCTCGCCATGCCAGAGATAGACCCGCTGCTCGCCTAGGGACGCGGCGCTGCCGACCAGGCTCTCCTCGCGGTAGGCCGCCAGGCGCTCCTCCAGCGCATCACGCTCGGGCAGGCCGCGCCGGGTGGCCATGCACTGGCCGAGGGCGCGACTCAGCTCGCCCCGGGCGCAGCCCCAGGGGCCGGCGGCGAACACGGCGAGACCCTGGAAGCGTTCGGGGTGCGCCACGGCGAGCTGGGTGGCCATGTAGCCGCCAGAGGAGATGCCCATTACGCTGATGGCGGCGGGATCGAGGGTGAGAACCGGAAGGGGAGAGGGGGAGTCGTTGGCGGCCAGCGCCGGGCCCGAGAGGCCCAGCGCCAGTGCGGCCGCGAGGGAGACCGTCTTCATCGCGCCATCAGGAGTCGGCGGCGTCGACGTCGAGCAGCTCGACCTTGAAGATCAGGGCCTCGTTGGGGCCGATGGGGCCCTGGCCGCGGCTGCCGTAGGCGAGATCGGCCGGGATGTAGACCATCCAGCTGTCGCCGACACTCATCATCTTCAGGGCTTCCTGCCAGCCCGGGATGACCTGGCCGACCTGGAAGCTGACCGGCTCGCCGCGCTCGTAGGAGCTGTCGAAGACGGTGTCGTCGAGCAGCTTGCCTTCGTAGTGCACCTTGACGGTATCACCGGCACTCGGGGTGGCGCCGTCACCGGCTTCCAGCACCTTGTACTGCAGGCCGGAGTCGGTGGTGGTGACGCCGTCCTTCTCGGCGTTCTCGGCCAGGAACTGCTGGCCGGCTTCCAGGTTGGCGGTGGCCGCGGCCTGGGCGGATTCCTGACGCTTGGCCATGGCCTGCTGCTGGAACTGCTGCAGCGACTGCGCCATCGCCTCCTCGCTCATGGCGAGATCGTCGCCGGCGTAGACATCCTCGAGGGCCTGGGTGAAGGCCTCGAGATCGAGATCCTCGACGTCCTGTACCAGGCTCTGGCCCAGGGTCACGCCCAGGCTGTAGCCGAGCTTGGCGTCGTCGGTCTCGGGGGCGGCCAGGGCATAGGGCGCGGCTGCGGTCAGCAGGGCGCCGAGCGTGGCGGCTTTCACCAGTGTCTTCATGAAGGGTCCTTGCAGTCTTGAGGATGGATACCGAACCCCTCGGACTCTACCAAGCCTGATCGGGTTCCGCATCCAGTGGAAGGGGCGGCGGGCGGCGGGCGGCGGCACAGGGGCAGGCCAGCCACCAGGTTAGGCCCGTCACTAGGTTAGGCCCGTCACCAGGTTAGGCCCGTCACCAGGTTAGGCCCGACGGCGTCAGACCACCAGGGTCGGGCAATGAGCCTGACTGGCCACCCGCTGGGAGACGCTGCCGAGGAAGGAGGCGCTCTTCTCGCCGCCGGTGCCCTGGGAGCCGATCACGATCAGGTCCACCTGGCGCTTCTTGGCGAAGCGCACGATGGTGCTAGACGGGCGCCCGCCCTTGACGAAGGCGCGGACCTCGCCGGCCCCCATCTCGAGGGCTCGGTTCTTGGCATCCACGGCGACCTCGGAGGCATATTCCTTAAGGGCATCGTCGGGCAGGTCCAGCCTGGCCGGGCGGACCATCGACAGCGACGCCTCGATCAGGCTGTGATGCTTGAACACGCACAGCACATAGAGCTCGGCGCCGGTGAGCTTGGCGAGCTCCACGGCCCTGACCAGCGCCTCGAGGGCGCCTCGCGAGCCGTCGACCGGGACCAGAATCTTCTTGAACATGGCGGTATTCCCTCCGTCAGGGTCAGTCGGCGAAGGCGATATCGCGCAGGAACAGGGCGATCTGCGGGAACATAATCAGCAGGGCCGCCGCCAGGATCAGGATGAAGATGAAGGGGGGCGTCCCCTTGATCACATCCAGATAGGGCCGCTTGAAGATGGCGATGGCGGTGAAGATGTCGCAGCCGAAGGGCGGTGTCGCCGAGCCGATGGCCACCTGCAGGGTGATCAGGATGCCGACCAGGACCGGGTCGAGGCCGGTGCTCTCGATCGCCGGGGCGAAGATCGGCGTCAACACCAGGATCACCACGATCGGGTCGACGAACATGCAGGCGACGAAGAAGGCGATGCAGATGGCGATCAGCACCCCGGTGGGGCCGGCCTCGTTGATGCCCACCGACTCGAGGATCGCCTGGGGAATCTGCGCGAAGGAGATGATCCAGGAGAAGCCGTTGCCGACCCCGACCAGGATGAACACCACGGCGGTGATCAGGCCGGTGGACTTGGCGATGGTGTAGATGTCGAAAAGCTTCAGCGAGCGGAAGATCACGAATTCCAGCAGCACCGCATAGAGCACACAGGCCGCAGCGGCCTCGGTGGGGCTGAAGACGCCACCATAGATGCCGCCGACGATGATCACCGGGAAGCCCAGCGGCCAGAGGGCCTGCTGAACGGCACTCAGCCGCTCGCGCCAGGTGGCGCGTGGCTCGGTGGGCACGTCCTTGATCACCGCATAGAGCACGCAGTAGAGCGAGAACATCAAAAGGATCAGCAGGCCCGGGCCGATGCCGGCGATAAACAGTTCACCGATCGAGGTACCCGAGATGACGCCGTAGATGATCATGCCGATGCTCGGCGGGATCAGGAAGGCGATGTCACTGGCGTTGATGATCAGGGCCAGGGTGAAGGAATCCGAGTAGCCGGCCTTGAGCATCTTGGGGCGCAGCGGCGAGCCGACCGCCACCACCGTGGCCTGGGTCGAGCCCGAGACGGCGCCGAAGAGCGTACAGGAGGCGGCGGTGCTGACCGCGAGCCCGCCCTTGATGTGGCCGATGAAGGACATGACCATGGCGATCAGCCGGTTCGCCGACTGCCCCCGGGTCATGATGTCGGCGGCCAGGATGAACATCGGCACGGCAATCAGCGAGGCCGGACGGATTCCCGCCAGCATCTGCTGGATGAAGGTCTCCATCTGCCCGAAACCGTTGAACATCATGAAGAAACCGATGACGGCCGCGGTAATCAGCGGGATCATCATCGGGAAGCCCAGCAATAGCAGGGCTATCATGGTCGATACCATTATTGTCGTCATCGCGCGCTCCTGCGAGTTAGCCCTGTGTCAGACTTCCGTTTCCGTGTCCTTGTACCCGTCCACCACCGAGGTCGAGAGGTAGACGTCCCGCGTGCGGAAGTTCTTGATGCCGGTCAGGAGATATTGGATGCCGGTGATCAGAAAGCCGATCGGCACCCAGATGTAGATGATGAAGATGGGAAAGCCCAGGGCGGGCAGGATGCGCCCCTTGCCGTAGAGATCGATGATGTAGAGCACCGAATAGTAGAGCAGGAAGAACATCACCAGGGCGGTGAAGAACGAGATGCCGATCATCAGCGCCTTGCGGCCGCCCACGGGCAGGGCGTCATAGATCGCCGACATGCGAATATGCCGGCCATGACGGGCCGCATAGCCGATCCCGGCGAAGGTGATCATGATGATCAGGATGCGATTGATCTCGCCGGAGAAGAAGATGCTCTCGCCGAACACGAAACGGCCGACCACGTTGGCCACGGTATTGATCGCCATCAGCAGGACGCCGAGGGCCAGGATGACGGCCTCCAGGCGGCTGATGCCGGTATCGATCAGGCCCAGTACTCCGGGAAGCCCGGAGGTATAGGCTCTTTCTTCCTCGTCGGACATGCACACACTCCCTTGAACGGGTTCCCCGAATCCAGGCGCCCCTTGCGTCAGGCTACAAGAAACCCGCCTCGGCGGTAGCGACCTGATCTCAACGCTGGGTGTACGTTGGGGAAGCGGAAACAACAAGGGGGCAGCCGTGGCCGCCCCCTTGGCGTGGTGAGATCTGATCTCTTATTCCTTGACGGCCTCGAGATCGGCGTGGAACTGCTCGAGCAGTGCCTTGCCGCCGTCGCCGGTCATCTTGATGAAGGCTTCCTCGACCTGCGGGGCGCGTTCCTTGAAGGCGGCGATTTCCTCATCGGTGAGGCGGGTCACGGTGACCTTGTCGGATGCGGCCTGAATCTTCTCGAGCGAGGCGTCGGCGAGGCCCTGAATGTGCTCGATGGTCTTGGCGTAGGCAGCGTCCTTGGCGTTCTGCACCAGGGTCTTGTCTTCTTCGGAGAGATCTTCGTAGAAGTCCTGGTTGGCCATCATGGCGGTAGTGAACCAGCCGTGACCGGTGAAGATCAGGTTCGGCGAGACCTCATACAGGCCACCGGACTCGATCCAGAAGATCGGGTTTTCCTGGCCGTCGATGATACCGGTCTGCAGGGCACCGTAGACCTCGCCCCAGGGCAGCGGCGTCGGCGTGGCGCCGAAGGCGCTGTAGGTCTCCGACAGCAGCGGGTTGGTCATCACGCGGATCTTCTTGTTGTCGAAGTCCTCCGGCGTGCGGATCGGCTCGTCGGCGGTGACCACCATCTCGCCTTCCGGGTACATCTGCAAAAGCTCGAGGCCCTGTTCGGCATAGAGCTCCGGGAACATCTCGTTGATGGCCTTGCTCTCGTCGAAGAACTCGAGCACCTGCCCCATGTCGGTGGGCATCAGGTAGGGGATGAAGAAGATCTGCGCTTCCGGGATCAGCGAGCCGGTGAAGCCGGGCGACTGGTTGACGAACTGCAGGATGCCGTTCTGGGTCTGCTCCATGATGTCGTCGGACTCGCCGAGCTCACCGAAGCGATAGATCTGCAGGCTGTGATCGGAATTGGCTTCGATGTAGTCCTTGAAGGCCACGGCGAAGACGTCCTGCACATCGCCTTCATATTCCTCGTGTGCATAGCGCCAGTTGTCGGCGAGGGCCGCGGTGGACAGCCCAAGCATCAGCGCGCCCACACTGGCAGTAGTCAGCAGTTGTTGCACCTTCATTGTTGTCATCCCCTTAGCCAAGGCTTGGCGTTGGATTGGTCGTAGCATTCGACCGTAACATTCAGCCGTAACACGGCGAATTTAATAAGGTCTTCCTACTAAAACACTAGTCCGATGGAGTGGGGGGGTCAAGCCGTGCCTGCAGGCGGCACAGGGCCCGCAGGTGGGGAAACGTCGGGGCCGGCAGCCAGGCGCCGAGGCGTCTGGCGAGGCCCGGGTCCCCCTCGCCCAAGGGCCTGATGCCCTGTCCCGCGGAGGCGATGGCCTCCAGTCGCGCAAGCGCCTCGCGCTCGGAGAGCAGCTCGGCATGCTTGATCGTCTCGCGTAGCTCGGCGATGGCGGGGTTGGCGAGGGCTTGCTTCTTGAGGGCTCGGCGCTGGCGGCGCAGGGGGAGGGTGATCTCGCGTTGCCAGGCCCTTAGCTCGGTCCACAGGGGATGATCGTCGTTGGCAAGCTCTGCCTCGGGCGTCAGGTCATGGGCATCGAGCCAGCAGGCCCACAGCAGGGCGTTGACGTCCAGGCCGGCGCCGTCCTGCAGCGTGAGGCAGGCGGCCTCGATGCCGGGCCGGGCGTAGAAGGCCAGGGCGAAGTCCCATAACGACAGCCGCCAAGGGGGCGTGGCGTCATCGTGTCCATTTGGGGCCCGCAAGTGTCGGCGCAATTCGGTAGAATTCATGCTCATGGTGTCGTCGCCGCCTGAGGGGTTGACCGAAGGGTGGGGCGCAAATTTTTTGAGACTCCGGAGTCAGGCATGATTGCACTGCGTCAACTCAGTCTGCAACGCGGGACCCAGACGCTGGTCGAGGATGCCGACCTGACCCTGCACGACGGCCACAAGGCCGGCATCGTCGGCGCCAACGGCGCCGGCAAGTCGAGCCTGTTCAAGCTGCTGCTCGGCGAGCTGGCCCCCGACAAGGGGCAGCTGGAGATGTCCGGCGGCCAGCGTATCGCTCACATGGATCAGGAGATCGAGTCGTTGGACGGCGCTATCGTCGACTATGTGCTCGATGGCGATCATGAGCTGCGCTCCACCGAGCGGGCCCTGGCCGCGGCTCAGGAAAGCGGGGATGTCCATCGTGAGGCCGAGCTGCACGGCACCATCGAGGCGCTGGACGGCTATAGCGCCCGGGCACGGGCTTCACAGCTGCTGGTCGGTCTCGGCTTCGATCAGGGCGATCTGGAGCGTCCGCTGTCGGATTTCTCGGGCGGCTGGCGGATGCGGGTGAACCTGGCCCGTACCCTGTTCATGCCCTCCGATCTGCTGCTGCTCGATGAGCCGACCAACCACCTGGACCTCGATGCCCTGCTGTGGCTCGAGCAGTGGCTCGCCCGCTACCCCGGCACCCTGTTGCTGATTTCCCACGACCGGGACTTTCTGGACGCGGTCTGCGATCACATCGTGCACTTCTACCAGCAGCGGCTGACCCTGTATCGCGGCAACTACTCGACCTTCGAGCGCACCCGTGCCGAAAAGCTCGCCCAACAGCAGGCCGAGGCCGCCAAGCTCCAGGCCCGCCGCGCGGAGATCGAGCGGTTCGTGGCGCGCTTTCGCGCCCAGGCCACCAAGGCCCGTCAGGCCCAGAGCCGGCTGAAGATGCTCGAGCGCATGGGCACCGTGGCTCAGGCGCATGTGGATTCGCCCTTCCACTTCACCCTGCCCGCCGCCGACAAGACCTCGCACCCGCTGCTGGTGCTCGACGAGGCGCGGCTGGGTTATCGCACCGAGGACGGCGAGCGGGTCCAGCTCGACGACGTCAAGCTGACCCTGCTGCCGGGGCAGCGCATCGGCCTGCTGGGGCCCAACGGCGCCGGCAAGTCGACCCTGATCAAGTCGCTGACCGGCGAGCTTGCACCACTCGCCGGCAAGCGCGTCGCCGGCGAGCACCTGGCCATCGGCTACTTCGCCCAGCATCAGCTCGAGGGGCTGGATCTCGCCGCCACGCCCTTCCTGCACGTGCAGCGGCTTTCGCCCACCGCCAGCGACCAGGAGATTCGCAACTTCCTCGGTGGCTTCGGCTTTCGTGGCGATGACATCTTCGCCCGGGTCGGCAGCTTCTCCGGGGGCGAGAAGGCGCGGCTGGCGCTGTCGCTGGTGGCCTGGCAGAAGCCCAACCTGCTGTTGCTCGACGAGCCCACCAACCACCTGGATCTCGAGATGCGGGAGGCCCTGACCGAGGCCCTGGCGGGCTTCGAGGGCACGGTGATTATCGTCTCTCACGATCGCCACCTGTTGCGGGCCACCGTCGATGAATTCTGGCGGGTGGCTGACCATCGCGTGACGCCCTTCGATGGTGATCTCGACGACTATCGCGCCTGGCTGAAGCAGCGCCTCGAGGACGATCGCCGCGAGGCCCGGGCCGACAAGGCCGAGGACAGTGCCACCAGAGCCGCCTCAAACGGCGTGCAGAAGGATGACCGCAAGGCGCAGCGTCGCGCCGCGGCGGAGCTGCGCGAGAAGCTGCGCCCGCTCAAGCGCGAGTGCGATAAGGCCGAGAAGGAGCTCAATCAGGTCGTCGAGGCACTCACGGCGCTCGAGGCGGAGCTTGCCGATGCCGAGCTCTATACCGATCCCGCACGCAAGGATGAACTGGCCCGGAAGCTTTCCCGTCAGGCCGAGCTGACCAGCCGTCAGCAAGACCTGGAGGAGCGCTGGATGGAGGCGGCAGAAGCCATGGAAGCCCAGGAGCAGGCACTGCTGGCCGATGCCTGAGCACTCGGCCGCGATCAGGTTTCCAGCAGGAAGGTCACCGGCCCGTCGTTGGTGAGCTCGACCTGCATGTCGGCGCCGAACTCGCCGCAGGCGACCCTCGGCCAGCGCGTGCGGGCCGCCTCGACCAGGTAGTGGTAAAGGCGCTCGCCCTCGGCGGGGGGCGCGGCGCGGGAGAAGCTCGGCCGCAGCCCCTTGCCCGTGTCGGCGGCCAGGGTGAACTGGGAGACCAGCAGGAGCCCACCCTCGACCTGTTGCAGGTTGAGGTTCATCTTGTCGTCGGCGTCGCCGAAGACCCGGTAGTGCAGCAGCTTGTGCAGCAGCTTGTCGGCCCGCGCCTCGTCGTCGTCGCGCTCGACGCCGACCAGCACGGCAAGGCCCTGGTCGATGCTCCCGGTCTCGCGACCGGCCACGCTGACGCGAGCGTGGCTGACGCGCTGAATCAAGGCTCTCATGGCGGTTTCCCCCTTGGCTTGATGAACGAGGGGCAGCCTAGCATGGCGCCGGTTCAGCGCCCCAGCAGGGCGTCGCGGAAGTCATTCCCGAGCGGCGCGTCGCCGAGCCAGATGCCGAACAGGGCATTGGCCAGGGGCAGATCGCCGTCCCTAAAGAGCGTCTCGCCATTGAGCGCCAGGCCGAGGGTCTCGCCATCCCAGCTGAGGGTGTAGCGATCGCCCGGGGCGACGTCCCGATACTCACGGCTGAAGGCCTCGACCCGGCGGCGAATCTGTTGATAGGCGTCGTTGCCCAGGGTGTCGCGCAGGGTGTCCTTGGTGACCTCGGCGAAGTCCTCGGCGTCGATGGCATGGAAGTAGTGAAGCTCCAGGCGTCGCGGTACCTCCGATTGAGGCGCCGGCGTGAGGGCATCGCTGGCCTGGTAATAGGCGCCGGCGTAGGCATCCCAGATCAGGTAGCGAAACAGGCCGCTGCCGACCAGCCGATACGCCTGTCCCTGCTGCTCGAGCTGCAGGGGAAAGGCGACGCCTTCTACCTCGACCTGCTCCTGGGCAAGGGCGGCAGGGGCGAGGGCGACAGGAGCAATGGCTATGGCCAGCAGCCATGCCGTCAGGGGGCCAGATCGGGACAGGGGGCGTGGCATGCGACTCTCTCCAGCAGGGTGTTCACCCTGTACAGACACGAGGACCCTGGAAAGGTTCTGTCACAGGCCGAGGGCGGGCCGACGCACCTGGTAGCCGTACTGACGGTCTTGCGTGCTTCCGTACGTATGAACGTAGGCGCTTACCAGGCGCGACAGACCATCACGTCGCAGTGGGGCTCGGCCATCAGCCGTTCGCTGAGCTGGCCCCTGGCCTGCCACTCCCCGCGGCTGCCCAGCGCCAGCAGGTCGGGCGGCTGGCGGCGCAGGCGGTTCATCAGCACCTCCTGGGGGCTGCCCTGCTCGAGCTCCAACTCCAGCTCCGGCACGTCGTCGAGCTCCGCCATCAGGGTCTCGATCTCGGCCTGCAGCTGGCGGTGCAGCTGGCGCACGCGGGTATCGCGCCACTGGGCGTAGTTCGGCGTCGAGCCGAGCTCACGCTCGCCGGGCAACTCCCAGGCATGCAAAAGGGTCAGGTGCGCAGAGGGAAAGCGCCTGAGGGTCTCGCGAAGGGCGTTGCGACAGGTCAGGGAGAAGTCCACCGGCACCAGGATGTCGCGCCAGGTCTGGGTGGGCGGATGGCTGACCGAGACCACCGGGCAGGGCGCGCCGCGCAGCACCCGGGCCAGGGTGGTGCCGACGACCAGATCGGGCTGGCCACGCTTGCGATGGGCGCCCATCACGATCATCTCGACCTCGCGCTCGTGCGCCTCGCGGATGATCTCGGCATAGGGCGCGCCGGTCACCGTCTGGATCAGGCACTCCGGAGCGGGGAGCGCGTAATCCTCGCGGATGTCGGTGAGCATGCGCTCCATCTCGGCGATCACCGCCTGCTCCAGGTCGTGCAGGGCCGCATGGGGCAGGTAGGGGTCGAGGACATGGATCACGTCGAGGCGGGCGCCGGTCTCCAGCGCCAGGCGGATGGCCCGGCCGAAAGCGGCGCGGTTCTCGGCGGACAGGTCACAGGCGAACAGCAGGGTGTGAGTCATGGTCTCCCTCCCTCATCGTCTCGCGCATCGACCGGCGCGGGGCAGGCAGGTTTCAGCATGGTGGTAGTTGCTGGTCCCTGCAAGGCGGATCAGGGCGCCTGCCGCTGATCTTGCCGCTGCCGCGCGTGCGCTCGGCAGCGGCTGCCCTCGCCTCACCACCAGGCGTGGAAATGGTGCACCGGGCCGCGCCCCTTTCCGACCTGCAGGCGATGGCTGGCCGCCAGCGCGGCATGCAGCCAGCGCTTGGCCTCGCCGATGGCCTCGACGATATCGGCCTCGGGCGCGCCGCCCGGCAGACGCGCCAGCCGGGCGGCGATCGCCGAGGAGAGCGTGCAGCCGGTACCGTGCAGGTTGTCGGTGGCAAGCCTGGGAGCCGGTAGCCAGGCGCTGCCGGTGGGGGTGGCCAGCAGGTCCGGACAGTCGGTGCCATCGAGATGCCCGCCCTTGAGCAGCACATAGGGCGCCTTGAGCGCCTTGAGGCCGGGCAGCATCGCCTCCATGGCGTCGGGGCTCTTGGGCACCTCACCATCGAGCAGCACCGCGGCCTCGGGCAGGTTGGGGGTGATCACGTCGGACAGCGGCACCAGCACCTCGCGCACCGCCTGGATGCCGGCGGCATCGACCAGGGGGTCGCCGCTCTTGGCCACCATCACCGGGTCTAGCACGATCCAGCGCGGCCGGTGGCGCCTGAGCGCCGCGGCGATGGTCTCGGCGACCTCCCGGTCGGCGACCATGCCGATCTTGACCGCGTCGATATGCACGTCGTCGAGCAGGGTCGCCAGCTGCTCGGCGATCACCGGCGCCGGCACCGGATGCACCCCGGTGACGCCCCGGGTGCTCTGGGCGGTGAGAGCGGTGACCACGCTGGTGCCGTAGGCACCCAGCGCGGAGAAGGTCTTGAGGTCGGCCTGCAGGCCGGCGCCACCGCTGGGATCGGAGCCGGCGATGGTCAACACATGGGGAATCGAGGGCACGGCAGAGGAGTCGGTCATGGCGGTACAGACAACATCGGAGTGGACGGGAGCGCCTAGCCTACTGCACGGGCGGGGCGGGGCGCCATGCTAGGGCTCTTCCTGGTGGCGCTGGCCAGCGCCACCCTGCTGCCCGGGGGCTCCGAGCTGTGGCTGGCCCGGCTGTGGTGCCAGGGTGATCCGCCACTGGCCTTGTGGAGCCTGGCGACCGCCGGCAATACCCTGGGCAGCCTGATCAACGTGGCTCTGGGGCGCTATGCCCGCCACTATCAACACCGGCGCTGGTTTCCGGCCTCCCCCAAGGCACTGGCCCGGGCTGAACGGGGGTATCGGCGTCTCGGCGAGGCGAGCCTGCTACTGGCCTGGATGCCGGTGATCGGCGACCCGCTGACGGTGCTGGCCGGCCTCTTCCGGCTGCCCTGGTGGCGGGCCACGCTGTGGATACTCCTCGCCAAGGGCGGGCGTTACGCCCTGCTGCTATGGCTGGCGGAGCGCTTCCTGGCGCCGCTGTGTGCGGGATGAACGAGGCATGAGGCGAGCTGCCGAGCACAAAAAAGGGCCACCCGTGGGTGGCCCTGATCGATCCGGCGCTCGCCTTACTCGGTGGTGTCGCCCTCGGGATTGCGGGCGTTGTAGTAGGCCTGCTCGGAGATGGCGTGGTAGTTCACGACCTTATCCTGGAAGCTGGTGTAGGAGTCGTAAATCTTCTTGGCCATGTCGCTGGACTCGCCAAGCTCCGCGACCACCCCGGCGGACAGCTCCTTGGCCTTGGCCAGGACATCGTCCGGCAGGCGACGCAGTTCGACGTCATGCTCGTTGAGCAGTGTCTCGAGGGCGTCGTTGTTGCGCGCGGTGTACTCGTCGAGCATGTCGCCGTTGACGTCACGAATCGCGGTCTTGAGGATCGCCTGCAGGTCGGCCGGCAGTGAGGCCATGGCCTCCTCGTTGACGATCGCCTCGAACATCACGGTCGGCTCGTGCCAGCCCGGGTAGTAGTAGTAGTCGGCGGCCTGATAGAGGCCGAAGGCCAGATCGTTGTACGGGCCGATCCACTCGGTGGCATCGATGGCGCCGGACTGCAGCGAGGTGAAGATCTCGCCGCCCGGCATGTTGACGATGGCCACGCCCATCTGGTCCATGACCTCGCCGCCGAGGCCCGGCATGCGCATCTTCAGGCCCTCGAGGTCGGCGGTGGAGTTGATCTCCTTGTTGAACCAGCCGCCCATCTGCACGCCGGAGGCGCCAGCGACCATCACATCGACCCCGAACGGCTCGTAGAGCTCGTTCCACAGTTCCATGCCGCCGCCGTAGTGCAGCCAGGCGTTCATTTCCTGGGCGTTCATGCCGAACGGCACGGCGGCGAAGAACTGGGCGGCCGGCGCCTTGCCCTTCCAGTAGTAGGAGGCGGAGTGGCCCAGTTCGGCGGTGCCTTCGGACACGGCATCGAACACCTCGAAGCCCGGCACCAGCTGGCCGGCGCCGAAGACGTTGATGGTCAGGCGGCCGTTGGACATTTCATCCACCAGCTTGGCGAGGCGCTCCGGCCCCTGGCCGACGCCCGGGAAGTTCTTCGGCCAGGAGGTGACCATCTTCCATTCGAAGGTTTCCTGAGCCTTTGCGGTGTTGTCCACGCCGGAGACCAGGAACAGGCCGGAGGCAGCGGTGCCGAGTGCCACGGCGGCGACGAGTGACTTGAGTTTCATGCGACTTCCTCTCGTTGTTGTGCGCATCGTTGTGCGAATTGTGTTGCGAGAGGCCCGCCGAGGCGGACCGGCATGCGAATCGGGCCGGGGCCCGAAGCCGGCACCCGAGGGTGCCGGGGAGACTTCATGATCTTCTTATATGGTGTTAAGCATCGGTCAGAATTGCGCCGGCAGCCAGGTGGCGAGCTCCGGGAAGAAGGCCAGGGCGACCAGCATGGCCAACTGCAAGGCGATGAACGGCATGACCCCGCGATAGATGGCCGAGGTCGGCACCGACTCCGGCGCCACGCCGCGCAGGTAGAAGAGCGCGAAGCCGAAGGGTGGCGTCAGGAACGAGGTCTGCAGGTTGATGGCGATCATGATGCCGAGCCAGATCGGGTCGAGGCCCATGGCCAGCAGGATCGGCCCCACGATCGGCACCACCACGAAGGTGATCTCGATGAAGTCGAGGATGAAGCCGAGCAGGAAGATCACCACCATCACCACCAGAGTGGCGCCCACCACGCCGCCGGGCATGTTGTTGAAGACCTCGTGGATCAGTTCCTCGCCGCCGAAGGCGCGGAACACCAGCGAGAACAGCGCCGCGCCGATCAGGATCAGGAACACCATGGTGGTGACATGCGCGGTGGAGCGCAGGGCATCCTTGAGGGTCTCGAAGTCCAGCTGCCGGTAGGCCAGGGCCAGCACCAGGGCGCCGAAGGCACCCACCGCCGAGGCCTCGGTGGGGGTGGCGAAGCCGCCGAGGATCGAACCCAGCACCGCGATGATCAGCACGATCGGCGGTACCAGCCCCTTGAGCAGCAGCGTGAACAGGCTGCCCTGGTGGCCCAGCTCCGCCATCAGCTCCTCGCGATCGGCGGGCGGCGCCGCCTCGGGCTTGAGCCAGGCGATGAAGGTGACATAGGCGATATAGAGCGCCACCAGGATCAGGCCGGGCACCAGGGCACCCATGAACAGATCGCCCACCGAGACGGTCTTGGGGCTGAAGATGCCCATCGACAGCTGCGCCTGCTGGTAGGCGGACGACAGCACGTCGCCGAGCAGCACCAGGGCGATCGAGGGCGGGATGATCTGGCCCAGGGTGCCGGTGGCGCAGATGGTGCCGGTGGCCAGCGGCATGCTATAGCCGCGCTTGAGCATGGTCGGCAGCGACAGCAGACCCATGGTCACCACGGTGGCGCCGACGATGCCGGTGGAGGCCGCCAGCAGCATGCCGACCAGGGTCACCGAGATGCCCAGCCCACCGCGCATCGAGCCGAACAGCAGCGCCATGGCGTCGAGCAGGGTCTCGGCGACCTTCGACTTCTCGAGCAGGACCCCCATCAGCACGAACAGCGGCACCGCCAGCAGGGTCTGGTTGGTCATGATGCCGTAGAGGCGGTTGGGGAAGGCCGAGAGGAAGCCGCCATCGAAATGGGCATCGATGCCGACTGCCTCGAGGCCCATGCCGAGCCCGGCGAAGGCCAGGGCGGTGCCGGCGAGAGACAGGGCGACCGGGAAGCCGAACATCAGCACCACGCAGATGACGGCGAACAGGATCAGGGGCATGAATTCCAGCATTACAGCAGTTCCTCGGCGTCGTCATCGTGGGTCGGCGCCAGGCGCCCGGTGAAGATCATGGCGTTGCGCACCACCTCGACGAGCCCTTGCATCAGCATCAGGCCGGCGAATAGCGGAATCAGCGTCTTGAGCAGGAAGATGCCTGGGATGCCGCCGGACTCCGGTGAGCCCTCGAGGATCGCCCAGGACTTGCCGACATAGCCCAGGCTGGTCAGGATCACGAAGACCATCACCGGGACCAGCAGGAAGAGGGTGCCGAGCAGGTCAACGAGCGCCTTCTTCCGCGCCGTCATGGCGCGATAGAAGATATCCACCCGCACATGGCCGTCGTGCTTCAGGGTATAGCCCGCGGCCAGCATGAAGACGGTGGCGTGCATGTACATCACCGATTCCTGCATGGGGATGCTGTTGAAGTTGAAGGCGTAGCGCAGCACCACGATCAGGAACTGGATCAGCATCATGATCAGGATCAGCCAGGACAGGCTTCGGCCCAGCCAGTCCGAGGCCTGGTCGAGCCTGGCAACGATGCCCGGCAGCGTGGATGAAGAGGGCATGGGAGTCTCGCTCTGGGTGTCCAACGGGAGTCATCGCCATGGGCGCGCCAGCGAGGTCGGCCATGGCGGGTGGTCGGTACCACTATGGTCGGTGAGTGTACGTGATTTGCGCAAGCGCTGTTATGCCAAGGACTTATCCATTGGTCGAACGCATTGGTCTTACCTATTGCCCAGTGAGGCGAAACAGGCTTCCGGCAGGCGCACATCGACGGCGATGGGCAGGTGGTCGGAGAAGAGGCGGTCGAGGACGCGGACCTCGTCGGCCTTGAGGGAGGTGGACAGCAGGATATGGTCCAGTGCCCGGCGGGGCTGCCAGGAGGGATAGCTCAGCGGGGGGCGCACCGGATGCAGCGGCAGGGACGAGCAGA
The DNA here is from genome assembly GCF_014840935.1 of Halomonas sp. YLGW01. Classification (NCBI taxonomy): domain Bacteria; kingdom Pseudomonadati; phylum Pseudomonadota; class Gammaproteobacteria; order Oceanospirillales; family Halomonadaceae; genus Halomonas; species Halomonas sp. YLGW01. The sequence continues at coordinate 129,659 of NZ_CP062005.1, forward strand.
ACCGCGAGTGGGCATGCAGCTGGTCGGGTGTGCAGTTGAGATCCCCCATCACCACCACATGGCGCAGCGGCGTGATGATATCGCTCAGATAATCCAGCTGACGGGCACGGGTCCGATAGCCGAGCGCCAGGTGGGCGACGAACAGGTGCAGGGCATCGGGCCCCGCGCCGAACTGGGCATGGATGGCGCCCCGCCCGGGCAGGGTGCCGGGCAGGCGATGTTCCTCGAGGCGCGTGGGGGAGAGCCGCGAGAGCAGCCCATTGCTGTGCTGGGCGACCCGGCCCAGGTTGCGGTTGAGCTGCTGATAGTGATGGGGAAAGCCGGCCTGCTGAGCCAGGTATTCGACCTGATTGACGTGGCCGGAGCGAAAGCTGCCGCCGTCGACCTCTTGCAGGCCGACGAGGTCGAAGTCCCTTAAGACCTCGCTCATCATCGCCAGGCGGTCGAGGCGACGCGGGTGTGGCAGCAGGTGCTGCCAGCTGCGGGTCAGGTAGTGGTGGTAGGCCGAGGTCTGGATGCCGACCTGCAGGTTGAAGGTCAGCAGGCGCAGGTGATGGCCACCCGAGTGCGGCGGGTGGCCCTCGGCGCTGGACAGGGCACGACGCTGAGCAAGGGTCATCGCAGGGCTCTTCGCCAGGTCATCGTGTGCCATGACACTGCCTTCTCGCTCATGAGGCGTCGTCGCGTGCCTCGCGGACCTGATCGACCAGGGCGCCGGCGATCTGCGGCATGTTCTCGAGGCTGCCGGCGCTGGACGGGGTGATCACGTAGCGACCGTCGACGATCAGGGCCGGGACCCCCATCAGGCGCATGGCGCGCATGCGGGCGTGTGCCTGGTTGACCTGGCTCTTGACCCCGAAGGAGGTCAGCGCGCTCTGGGCTTCCTCCTCGCTGACACCATAATCGCTGAAGAAGTCGGCGATCTCGTCGGTATCGGTCAGTTGCTGGCCACCCTCGTGGATCGCATCGAAGAAGTCGTCATGAATCTCCTCCTGGATGCCCAGCTGCTCGGCGGCGTAGAAGGCCACCGCATGACGATTCCAGGTGCCGCCCATGGTGGCCGGCATGCGCTGGAAGCTGACGTCATCGGGCAGTTCGGCGACCCAGGCGTTGAGCGGGTCCTCGAGCTTGTAGCAATGCGGGCAGCCATACCAGAAGGCCTCGGTGACCTCGATCTGGCCATCCTCGACGCGGGTCGGTACCGGCTCATCCAGTACCTCGTAGTGTTCGCCGGCGACCGGTGGGGCCGCCAGGGCCAGCGTGGACATGCTAAGGCCTAAGAGGGCAACGCTGAGGGTCTTGAACATGCGAAAAAATCTCCGTGAAAGGCTGGCTCGGATCGCGAATCCGACCGTAATAGCCACAAAGGTAACAGGAAATGCCGGTGGGGTGAGCCCCGGCCACTGGCTTTGAACCCGACCGGTCGACAGGGTTCCATTAGCGATGCCCCCTGAAGTGCTGCCCTTGAGATGAAGCCTCGAACCGCCGTCCCCTGACATGCAGAGGACGGCCCGAGGGCCGCCCTCAGTATATCCGCTTTCGGGGCAGGTGGTGGGCGGCAGCTCAGTGGAGGCCCAGCACGTACTGGGAGACCGCCTGCATGTCGCGATCGCTCATCTTGGCGGCGATGGTGCGCATGATGGCGCTGGGGTCGTTGGCGCGCTCGCCGGCCGCGAAGTCCTGTAGGGTGGAGACGAGATAGTCGGTCTTCTGGCCCGACAGCGCCGGATAGACCGCCGTGCCGATGCCCTGGCCGGTGGGGCTGTGACAGGCGGCACAGGCGGGAATGCCCTTGGCCATGTCGCCGGCCCGGTACAGTTCCTCGCCCCGGGCGATCACCTCGTCGTCGGCCTCGACCTGACCGAGATTCGGCGTCATGTTGGCGAAGTAGGCGGCCACGTCGGCGGCGTCCTGATCGGAATAGTTGTCGACCTGCCCGGCCATCTGGGCCACGACGCGCTCGCCGTCGCGAATGTTCATGATCTGCTTGGTCAGGTAGGAGGCCTGCTGGCCGGCGAGGTTCGGGAACATGCCCACGGCACTGATGCCTTCGGCACCATGACAGGCGGCGCAGCTCTGCGCCATCTCGCGGCCCGCGGCCGGATCGCCCTCGAGGTCGGCGTGAGCGACGCCGATGGCGCCCAGGGTCAGTGCCAAGCTTGCCAGTAACTTTCTCATCGCGTATCCACTATGCCGGTACATGATTGGCCGGTACGACCCCTGAGGGAACGCCACGACGCGGGCGCGGCCTTGCAGGGCACGGCTCGCGATCGGCGAGAGCGCGGTGGTACACTAGCCTGCCCCAGGACGCAGTCATAAGCCACTGCAGTATATCCCCTTCCATTGACAACTTGAATTGACCGATCGTCGCCGTCAAGCCTCAGGACACCCATCGCCCATGCCGCGTCTCAACTATCAGACTGCCCGCTTTCTCACCAGTGCGCCGACGCTGGCCAAGTGCCCGCCGGACACGGGGGTGGAAGTGGCCTTCGCCGGCCGCTCCAACGCCGGCAAGTCCAGCGCCATCAACGCCCTGACGCAACAGAAGGCACTGGCGCGAACCTCCAAGACGCCGGGACGTACGCAGCTGATCAACTTCTTCGGCCTCGCCAATGGCGAGGAACGCCGTCTGGTGGACCTTCCCGGTTATGGATATGCCAAGGTGCCGGAGCAGGTCAAGCTCGAGTGGCAGCGCCACCTGGCCGAGTACCTGCAGGAGCGCGGCTCGCTCAAGGGCCTGGTGCTGCTGATGGACGTGCGTCATCCGTTGACCGAATTCGATGAAATGATGCTGGGCTGGGCCGACGACAAGGACATGCCGGTACGCATCCTGCTGACCAAGGCCGACAAGCTGAAGCCCGGCGTGGCCAAGAACGCCCTGCACAATGTGCGCGGCCGGCTGCGGGAGTGGGAAGATCTGGTGACGGTGCAGCTGTTCTCCGCCCTCAAGCGGCAGGGCGTCGATGAGGTGCATCAGCAGCTGGATGATTGGCTGGTGGGCGACGAGACGGACTGATCCGACTCAATGCGCACCGCGGGCCTCGTCCGGTCGTGCGTCGTTGTGTGCCTTCTCGCCGTGGGGCGAGTCAGCCCCCTGACCAGAAGCCCCCTAGCTAGAACTCTAGGTTAGAACACCCAGATCGGGGCCGCCTCGCGGTGATGCTCCAGCAGCTGCAGGCGCAGCCGCTTCAGGCACTCGTGACCGCAGGCGGCGGCTTCGGCCGGGTCGCGCTCGGCCTGACCGTGCCAGCTGCCATCCCCTTCCGCCTGCCCATGCCGCCAGACGCTTGACCCCTGCGTGGTGTCTGCCGGGTCAGTCGCCGGGCGCAGCGAAGCCGATATCGGCGCGATACTGGACGCCTGCCCGGCCAGGGACGTCGGGTAGAGGGAAGGGGCTCCTGCCGGGCTCCCGCCCAGCGTCAGGGCAATGACGAGGCTCGGGGCCAGGGCGGCCCTGGGCCAGGTGCCGCAATCTCGCAGGTGCATGAGGGCTGCCTCCTGTACATATGCTGTACAGGAGTATGGTGTCGAGTCGTGATTTGTACAAGGCGGTCGCGGCCTTTCACCACACTAGCGGCTCGGCGCTTCTCAGTGCCCCCTCAGCGATCTCCCGTCGCCAGGCGTTCGATCAGCGCCTGCAACTCCCGTACATGCGTCAGCCGGTACACGCCTGACAGGCTCGCCGGTAGCCCCACGTCACGTTTGTCGATCCAGGCCACCCGCATGCCCAGGCGCTGAGCCGGCAGTACGTCTTCATCCCAGGAATCTCCCACATGCAGCGCCTGGGCGGGCGTCGCCTGCAGGCGTGACAGGGCGGCCAGGAAGGGTCGGGCATCGGGCTTGGGGGCCTGCAGCTCGCCGGCGGCGATGCGCACCGGGAAGTGATGCGCCAGGGGCAGCCGGTCCAGATCGACATTGCCGTTGGTCACGGCGGCGAGGCGAAACTGCGTGCCCAGTCGCGTGAGCAGCGGCTCGACCTCGGGGTAGGGGGTCAGGCGATGACGCAGGGTCATGAACTCTTCCATGGCGGCGGTGGCCCAGCGCCGGGCCTCGGCCGCCTCCAGCCCATATTCGATCAGCAGCTCATAGAGGCTCTGCTGGCGAATCCAGGTGAAGTCGCCCCGCCGAAGCGGATTGCGCGTGGCCAGCTCGCCGCGGCGTTGCTGATAGGCGGTCAGCGGGAAGCGCTCGCCGAAGCGCCCCAGAGTGCCGAGCCGGGCGCCGTGCCAGGTGGTCAGGGCCGCGTCGAGCCAGGCGTAGTGGCCGGTCTCGGTATGGGCCATGACCTGGCCGTTGTCCCACAGGGTGTCATCGAGATCGAAGGTCAGGGCCGTGAGCGGCCGGGCATGGGTCATGGGAGTCCCTCGTCGGACGGCGGGCGGCGCCGCGCCCGCGGGTGAGCGGCATCATAGCTGGTGGCCAGGTGCTGCCAGTCGAGGCGGGTGTAGACCTGAGTTGTCGACAGGTGGGCGTGGCCGAGCAGCTCCTGCACCGCGCGCAGGTCCTGGCTGGATTCCAGCAGGTGACTGGCGAAGGAGTGGCGCAGCCGGTGCGGGTGCAGGTGCTCGGCGAGGCCGCGCTCCCGGGCGAGTGTCGCGAGACGTAGCTGAATGGCGCGATGACCGAGCCGCGCGCCTCGCCGGCTAACGAACAGGGCGGGCTCTCCGCCTGCGGCCCACTGACCGCGGACCTCGAGCCAGGCGGCCAGGGCCATGGCGGCGCGTCGCCCTACCGGTACCTGACGGGGCTTACCGCCCTTGCCGACCACCCGCACCCGGGCGGACTCGAGATCGGTGAGATCCAGCGCGGCCAGCTCGGCCAGGCGCAGGCCGCTGGAATACAAAAGCTCCAGCATGGCCTGGTCGCGCCGCGCCAGCGGGCTCTCGTCATGGGGGGTGTCCAGGAAGTGCGCCAGCTGGTCGACATCCACCGGGCGTGGCAGGTGCTGGGGCTGGCGCGGCGAGGCGGTCAACGCGACCGGGTTGTGGGCGAGCACGCCGTCGCGTCTCAGTGCCTCGGCGAAGCGCGACAGGGCCGCCCGGCGCCGGGCGAGGCTCCTCGGTGCCAGCCCACGACTGCGTTCCTGGCCAAGGAAGCGGCGCACCATGCCCGCATCCAGCGCCGACCAGGAGGCGAGCCCGGCGTCCTCGGCGAAGGCGCGAAAGCGGGCCAGGTCGCGCCGATAGGCATCCACGGTGGCCGGGCTTGCATGGCGTGCCAAGGTCTCGAGGAAGGCCGTCAGCGGCGCCTCGAGGCCCGGCTCAGGCATGGCGGGGCGGTTCATGAGGTGGTGGCGCGTGGCGGACCAGCAGTCGGGCCACCACCTCGCCCAGGTATTCGGTGAACAGGGTGTCGAGGCTCGCCTTGAAATGATCCGGGTCGGGGCTCGCCAGTACCAGGTAGCCCAGCGGCTCGCCCAGGGCCAGGCGGGCCAGGGCGCAGGAGCCGCCCTGGCCGGATGCCTGGGCATGGGGCAGCAGGCGCTTCCAGTCGGTGGCCGAGAGGCGCGTACAGCGGCTGGCGCGGCCATCGAGCAGCGCCGAGAGGCGCGCCTCGGCGGCGCTGTCGAGCACCTGGCGCGGCGCCTGGGGCGGGGTGGCTTCGCCGTCGCTCAGGCTCGCTGGGCTCCACAGCGCTACCGTCGGCGTCTGGAAGCGCTCGCTGAGCTCCCGGGCCAGTGCCTGGCCCAGGTCATCGTTGCTCTCGGTCTCCAGCAGCGCCAGCACCAGTTCCCGGGTGCGCCGGTACTGAGCCTCGTTGTGGCGCGCCGAGTCCAGCAGCGTCTCGAGGCGCCATTCGGCGGTCTCGGCGCGGCCGCGCAGGTCGTGAACCAGGCGCTCGAGCAGCGAGGTGGCACCCCGGGCCTCCGGGTGCGGCACCTTGAGCTGCTGCAACAGGCCCTCGCGCCCCTCGAAGAAGTCCGGGTGGCGCGCCAGCCAGTGGGCGACCATCTCCGGGTCCAGGGTCTGGCGCGGTTCGGGGATCTTGGCACCGGCCATGGGGCACTCCTTCTGTCGTCACGTTTCGCCATGCTCGTCTTGCCAGCCCATCGGGATGGCGGCGCGGGATCAGCTTAGCGCGACCCGTCCGTCGAAGACACGCACCGCCGGCCCGGTCATGACCAAAGGCGCATCAACGCTCGGCCAGGCGATGGTCAGGTCGCCGCCGGGCAGGTGCACGGTGACCGGGCTCTCGAGCCGGCCCTGGCGGATGCCGCAGGCCACCGCCGCGCAGGCGCCGGTGCCGCAGGCCAGGGTCTCGCCGCTGCCGCGCTCGAAGACCCGCAGGCGGATCTCGTGGGGCGAGACCACCTGCATGAAGCCTGCGTTGACTCGACGCGGGAAGCGCGGGTGGGCTTCGATCGCCGGCCCCAGGCGGGCAACTGGCGCCGTGTCGACGTCCTCGACCGCGAGCACCGCATGGGGGTTGCCCAACGAGGCCACACCGATCTCCAGCGTCTCGCCATCGACATCGAGGCGATGGCGCAGCCGGTCCTCGTCGGCCTCGAACGGCAGGCTCTGGGGTGTGAAGCGCGGCACGCCCATGTCGACGCTGACCCGGCCGTCGCTCTCGACCTTGAGGGTCAGGGGGCCGCCGCGGGTCTCGACCCGGATCTCGTGCTTGTGGGTCAGGCGCTGGTCGCGTACGAAGCGGGCGAAGCAGCGGGCGCCGTTGCCGCAGTTCTCCACCTCGCTGCCGTCGGCGTTGAAGATCCGGTAGCGGAAGTCCATGTCCGGGTCCAGCGGCGGTTCGACGATCAGCAGCTGATCGAAGCCGATGCCGAAGTGGCGATCGGCCAGCTCACGGATCTGCTCGTCGCGCAGCCGGGCCCGCTGGGTGATCAGGTCGACGACCATGAAGTCGTTGCCGAGCCCGTGCATCTTGGTGAAATGCAACAGCATCAGCATGCCTCCGGGCCATCGGGAAGCAGCGCCTCGCCGGTCCACAGCTCTTCGATGTGCTCGCGGCGGCGCACCAGGTGCATCGCCTCGCCGTCGACCATGACCTCGGCGGGGCGCGGACGGCTGTTGTAGTTCGAGGCCATCACGAAGCCGTAGGCGCCCGCCGAGCGCACTGCCAGCAGATCGCCCGGGGCGATGGCCAGCTCGCGCTCCTTGCCGAGGAAGTCGCCGGTCTCACAGACCGGGCCGACCACGTCATAGGTGGCGCTCTCGCGAGCCTGGCGGGTGTCCACCGGCAGGATCGCCTGCCAGGCCTGGTAGAGCGCCGGGCGGATCAGGTCGTTCATGGCCGCGTCGACGATGGCGAAGTTCTTGGTCTCGCCGGGCTTCAGGAACTCGACCCGGGTCAGCATCACCCCCGCGTTGGCGGCGATCGAACGGCCCGGCTCGAACAGCAGGGTCAGCGAGCGGCCGCCGTGGCTGGCCAGGCGCTCAAGCAGTGCGGAGGCATAGGCGAAGGGCTCGGGCGGACGCTCGCCCTGGTAGGGCACGCCGAGGCCGCCGCCGAGATCCAGGTGCTCGACTCGGATGCCACGCTCCTCGAGGCGACCCAGCAGGACCAGCAGGCGGTCGAGGGCATCGAGGAAGGGGGCGAGTTCGGTGAGCTGGGAGCCGATATGGCAGTCGACGCCGACCACCTCGAGGTGGGGCAGGGCGGCGGCGCGCTCGTAGGCGGCCAGGGCCTCGTCCACCGGGATGCCGAACTTGTTGTCCTTGAGACCGGTGGAGATATAGGGATGGGTGCCGGCGTCGACGTCGGGATTGACCCGCAGCGACACCGGCGCCACCTTGCCGAGCCGGCCGGCGACGGCGTTGAGGCGCTCGAGTTCGGGCAGCGATTCGACGTTGAAGCACTTGATGCCGAGTTCCAGGGCTCGGGCCATCTCGTCTTCCTGCTTGGCGACGCCGGAGAACACCACCTTGGCGGGGTCACCGCCGGCAGCGATCACGCGCTCGAGCTCGCCCCGGGAGACGATGTCGAACCCGGCGCCGAGGCGGGCCAGCACGTTGAGCACGGCCAGGTTGGAGTTGGCCTTGACCGCATAGCAGATCAGGTGCGGATGGCTGCCCAGCGCCTCGGCGTAGGCGCGGAAGTGCCGCTCCAGGGTGGCCCGGGAGTAGACGTAGCAGGGCGTGCCGAAGCGCTCGGCGACCGTGGCCAGGGGCACGTCTTCTGCGTGCATCACGCCGTTGCGGTAGTCGAAATGATCCATGCTCAGCTCTCGTCTTCGGGTGCGTCGGGGGCGGCGTCGTCGCGAGTCTCGCCGCCGGGCGAGACGGCGGCGTCATTGGTGGCGCGGTCTGCGGGCAGGTACAGCGGGCCCTTCTGACCGCAGCCGGCGAGCAGCAGGGCCGCGAGCGCGAGGGTTGGCAGGGCGCGCATCTCGGTTCTCATCTCAGCCCTCGCTCCGTAGGGCGGCCAGGGCCTCGCGGGCACGCTGGGCGGCGGCGCGGACCTGATCCGGGGCGGTGCCGCCGATGTGGTTGCGGGCGGCCACCGAGCCCTCCAGGGTCAGCACCTCGAAGACGTCGTCGCCGATGATGTCGGAGAACTGCTTGAGCTCATCGAGGGTCATCTCGGACAGGTCCTTGCCTTCCTTGAGCCCGAAGGCCACCGACTGACCGACGATCTCGTGGGCATCGCGGAAGGCCACGCCCTTGCGCACCAGGTAGTCGGCGAGGTCGGTGGCGGTGGAGAAGCCCTTGCGCGCGGCTTCATACATGCTGTCGGCCTTGGCCTCGATGGCCGGCACCATGTCGGCGAAGGCCTTGAGGCAGCCCTGGACGGTGTCGAGGGTATCGAACAGCGGTTCCTTGTCTTCCTGGTTGTCCTTGTTGTAGGCCAGCGGCTGCGACTTCATCAGAGTCAGCAGGCTCATCAGGTGGCCGTAGACACGCCCGCTCTTGCCGCGTACCAGCTCCGGCACGTCCGGGTTCTTCTTCTGCGGCATGATCGAGGAGCCGGTGCAGAAGCGGTCGGGCAGGTCGATGAAGTCGAACTGGGCGCTGGTCCACAGCACCAGTTCCTCGCTCATGCGCGACAGGTGCATCAGCAGCAGGCTGGCGAAGGAGGTGAACTCGATGGCGAAGTCGCGATCGCTCACGGAATCCAGGCTGTTCTCGCTGGGCCGCTCGAAGCCGAGCAGCTCGGCGGTGACGTGACGGTCGATGGGGAAGGTGGTGCCGGCCAGTGCCGCGGCGCCCAGCGGCATCACGTTGACGCGCTTTCGGCAGTCGAGCAGGCGCTCGTGATCCCGGGCCAGCATCTCCTGCCAGGCCAGCAGATGGTGGCCGAAGGTCACCGGCTGAGCGGTCTGCAGGTGGGTGAAACCGGGCATGATGGTGTCGGCTTCACCGGCGGCCAGCTCGATCAGCCCTTCACGCAGGCGGCCAAGCTCGGCGCTCACCGCGTCGATCTCGTCGCGCAGGTAGAGGCGGATATCGGTGGCGATCTGGTCGTTGCGCGAGCGCCCGGTGTGCAGCTTCTTGCCGGTGATGCCGATCTTCTCGGTCAGTCGCGCCTCGATGTTCATGTGCACGTCCTCGAGCTTCACCGACCAGGCGAAGCGGCCCTCGGCGATTTCCTGCTCGATCTCGCCAAGGCCCGCGAGAATGGCGTCGCGCTCCTCGGTCGTCAGCACGCCGACCCGCTCGAGCATGGTGGCGTGGGCGATGGAACCGCGGATATCGTGATGATAGAGGCGCTGGTCGAAATCCACCGAGGCGGTGAAACGCTCGACGAAGGCATCGGTGGGCTCGCTGAAGCGACCGCCCCAGGACTGATTGGTAGACGTCGTCATCGGACTGGCAATCCCGCTGTGAAGTAGCATGAGAGTATGACTCCGGAGTGTACCAGAGTCGGCGGGGCTGGCCACGCCGCCCCTCGCCCCCCGCCGGGTGCGCCGAGGGGCGCATTTTTCCTGCCCCGGCGGGTGCTTTATGATGTCGATATTGCCGGCGTGGGCCCCTCGCCCCGCCACCGCCCCGATTGGAGATCGCTGTGTCCGCCACGACATCCCTACGCATCGCCACCCGCAAGAGTCTCCTCGCCCTCTGGCAGGCCGAGCATGTGCGTGACCGCCTGATGGCCCTGCACCCCGGGCTCGAGGTCGAGCTGGTCGCCATGTCCACCCGCGGTGACAAGATCCTCGACACACCGCTGGCCAAGGTCGGCGGCAAGGGCCTGTTCGTCAAGGAGCTCGAGGACGCCATGCTCGACGGTCGCGCCGACATCGCCGTGCACTCGATGAAGGACGTTCCGATGCACTTCCCGGAGGGGCTGGGACTGTCGGTGATCCTCGAGGGCGCCGAGCCCACCGATGCCTTCGTCTCCAACCACTACGCCTCGCTTGCCGAGCTGCCCGAGGGCGCTCGCGTCGGCACCTCGAGCCTGCGGCGCGGCCTGCAGGTGCGCGAGGCGCGCCCGGACCTCGAGGTGCTGAGCCTGCGCGGCAACGTCCAGACGCGGTTGCGCAAGCTCGACGAGGGGCAGTTCGATGCCATCATTCTCGCCACCTCCGGCCTCAAGCGGCTGGGGCTTCAGGACCGCATCGCCCAGGACATGCCGCCCGAGATCAGCCTGCCGGCCTGCGGCCAGGGGGCGCTCGGCATCGAGTGTCGTACCGACGATGCCGAGCTGGTGCGGCTACTGGCGCCGCTGGACGACCCCGATACCGCCGCCCGGGTGCGCGCCGAGCGCGCCATGAACACCCGCCTCGAGGGCGGCTGCCAGGTACCGATCGGTGGTCATGCGGTCTTCGAGGACGGCGGCCGCACCCTGTGGCTGCGTGCCCTGGTGGGTAACCCCGAAGGCACCGAGGTGCTTCGCGCCGAGGGGCGGGGCTCGGCGGAAGAGCCCGAGGCGTTGGGCATCCGCGTCGCCGAGGACCTGCTCGAGCAGGGTGCCGGCGATATCCTCGCCCGAGTCTACGGCGACGCCTGATGACGATGCTGCCGCGGGTGCTGATCACCCGCCCCGGTGAGCGGGCCAGAAGCCTTGCCGCCTCGATCGAGGCCATCGGTGCTGTGCCCGAGCCCCTTGAGGTGATGCGGCTGGAGGCGCTGCCCGAGACGCCCGAGCAGCGCGGCGTCTGGTTGGACATCGACCAGTTCCGGCGCGTGGTGGTGGTCAGCCCCTTCGCCGCCGAATGTCTGGCCGAGGCACTCGATCGCTACTGGCCTCAACTGCCGGTGGGCGTCGATTTTTATGCGGTAGGCGCCGCCACCGCCGCTATCCTGCAGGAACGGCTCGGCGTTCGCGTCCACGTGCCGGTGAGAAACGAGGTCGGAGCAAGGCACGCATCAGGGGCGCAAGCGCAGGGCGATACCAGCGAGGCGCTGCTGGCGCTGCCTTCGCTGCAGGTGCTTAATGAGCAGAAGGTGCTGGTGGTGGCCGGCGAGGGCGGCCGGCCCCTGCTGGCGGAGACCCTGGCGGCGCGGGGCGCTCGCCTGACCCGCCTGGCGGTCTACCGGCGCCTGCTCCTGACGCCCGAGGCGAGCATGCAGCAGCGATTGGCCTCCGGCGACTACGCCGCGCTAGTGGTGAGTAGCGGCGAAATCCTCGAACATCTGGCAGGATGGTGCCAACCGGCAGCGTTGAACCAACCGCTAATCGTGTCCAGTCAGCGCTTGGTTACACTGGCAGGCAGCCTGGGTTTCGCGCGGTGCCGCGCGGCCGCGGGCGCCACGCCAGACGCTCTGGCGGCGGAAGTCGCCAGGGCCTGCCAACTGGATGGTGCCGATGTCGATCATGACGATCTTGAAAAGGGCTAGCGACAGATGAGCAAGCAATCACACGATCAGGACGAACCGCAGCAGGCGCCGGGCACTTCCGCCTCGGCCGCCGCTGCTCCGAATGACACCTCATCGTCGGGCGCCGCGTCGTCGACCGCAGAGGCGTCGGAGGCCGGCTCATCGGGCGCCTCCAGTGCGAGCGAGGCAGGCAAGCCCAGCAACCGGGGGCGGCCTCGCGGACGTCGCGGCGGCAAGGGGCGCCACCCGAGCCCTCGCGACAGTGCGTCGTCCGAGGCCGCGACCGACACGGCCGCGGCGAGTGCCGGTGCCGACCGGCCGGCCGCCAGCAAGAGCGCTGATAGCGGGCTCGCCGAGGCCAAGAGCCCGGAAAGCAGCAAGGGGGCTGAGAGCCAGAGCCCCGATAGTCAAAGCTCCGCTACTAAGAGCCCCGAGAGCAAGAGCCCTGAGAGCAAGGCGTCCGGTGACAAGAGCGCCGGCGCGAGTGGAGGGGCCAAGGCCTCGACCGGCGCGTCACCCTCAAGCGCGTCGGCCGCCACGTCATCGGCCTCCAAGACATCTTCTTCCAAGACATCCTCCGCCACCCCTTCCTCCGCAGGGAAGGGGGCGTCCGGTGGCGCGGCCGAGACGTCGACGTCGGACGGTAACGGTGGCGGACGCAAGGCAGGCATCGTCGCCCTGGTGCTGGTGATCCTGCTGGCCGTGGGCGTGGTGGTGGCCGGCTGGTTTGGCTGGCAGCGCCTCGAGCAGCAACAGCAGCGTCTGGCCCAGGTCGAGTCCAACCGCGAGGCGGTGAGCGCGCTAGAGACGCGCTTCGAAGAGGCCGAGCAGGCCCGCGCCTCGGCGCTGGATGAGGCCGTGGCGAGCGTCGAGGGGGAATTCTCCGACTATCGCAGCGAGGTCGACCAGACCCTGGATCGCGTGCTCGAGGAGCTCAACAGCCAGCAGCAGACCGACGAGCGGGAGTGGCTGCATGCCGAGGTCGCCTACCTGCTGCGCCTGGCCAACCAGCGGCTGCAGCTCGAGCGCGACGTGGGCGGCGCCATGGCCCTGCTCGAGACCGCCGATACGCGCCTCGGCGAGGCCAACAACCCGGCGCTGTTGCCGGTGCGCCGGGCCGTCGCCGAGGAGCTGGCCAAGCTGGATGCGGTGCCGAACGTCGATCGCACCGGCCTCTACCTGTCTCTCAACGCCCAGCAGGAGCAGCTGGCCGAGCTGCCGCTCAAGCAGGACGTGGCCGAGATCGCCGCCGAGGGCAGCATCGAGACGCCGCCCAGCGGCGACTGGCAGCAGCAGCTTGAGCGCTTCGGCAGCGAGCTCAAGGATCTGGTCACGGTGCGTCGCCATGAGCAGGCGCTGGAGGCCCTGATCACCCCCGAGCAGGAATCCTACCTGCGCCAGAACGTGCGCCTGGTGCTCGAGCAGGCACAGCTGGCGCTGCTCAAGGAAGAGCCCGAGCTTTACCGGGCCAGCCTCGACAAGGCCGTGACCCTGATCGAAGGCTACTACAATACCGAGCGCGAAGGCGTGCAGGCCTCCCTGGCGCGGCTTGGCGAGCTGCGCGAGGTCACCATCCGTCCCGAGCTGCCGGACATCAGCGGTTCCCAGCAGGCCATGGCGCATTTCATCGAGAAGCGCTTCGAGGCCGGTGCCCAGGGAGGTGACGCATGAGGAAGCTGATCCTGCTGATCGTCCTGGGGCTGGCCGTCGGCGCCCTGTTCGGCCAGCTGATGCAGTCGCTGCCCGGCTACTGGCTGGTGCGGGTCGGCGACACCTCGGTGCAGACCTCCTTCTGGTTCGGCCTGGTGCTGCTGCTGGCGGTCTTCCTGGTGCTGCACTTCGCCCTGCGCCTGCTGATGCGTATGCGTCGCCCGGTGAGTCGCCTCAAGCTGTGGAGCAGCCGCAATCGCAACCGCAACGCCATGCGCCGCACGGTGCGCGGCCTGGTGGCCCTGGCCGAGGGACGCTGGAAGCGGGCCGAGAAGTCGCTGGTCAAGGCGGCCGATGATTCCAGCACGCCGCTGGTGAATTACCTGTCCGCGGCTCTGGCGGCCCACTATCAGGGCCGCTACGAGCAGGCGGACACCTTGCTCAAGCGGGCCCATCTTTCCACCGAGGGCGCCGATACCGCGGTGGGCATGGTGCAGGCGCAGTTGATGCTCGATCGCCAGCACTACGAGGAAGCCCTGGCGACCCTGACGCGTCTCGACAAGCAGCTGCCCGACCATCCGCAGATCCTCAAGCTGCTCAAGCAGGCCTACCTGAGCGTCAGCGACTGGGACGGCCTGCGCCGGCTGATGCCGCGGCTCGCCAAGCACCAGCTGATCGCCGAGGACGAGCGTCAGCAACTCGAACAGCGTGCCTATCGCGAGCTGATCCTGCAGGCCTCGCGCAATCCCGATGACATCGAGCGGGTGCGCAACCTGTGGGCCGACATGCCCGATCATCTGCGCAGCAATATCGAGCTGGTGGGGCTGTATGCCGAGGCGCTGGTGCGCGGCGGCGAGGAAGGCATCGCCGAGCGCCTGTTGCGTCATTCGCTGAAGGATCACTGGGATTCGCGGCTGGTGATGCGCTACGGGTTGCTCAATGTCGATGCGTCCCGCCAGCTGGTGTATGCCGAGAAGTGGCTGCAGGAGCGTCCCAACGACCCCGACCTGCTGCTGACCCTGGGCCGGCTTTCGCTGCGCAACGCCTACTGGGGCAAGGCGCAGGAATACTTCGAGTCCAGCCAGCGCCAGCGCCCCAGCGGCGTGGTCTGCGCCGAACTGGCGAGGCTCTTCGCCAACCTTGGCGAGCACAACAAGAGCCAGCTCTACTATCGCCAGAGCGTCGAGCTGCTCGACCGCTCGCTGCCGGCCCTGCCCCAGCCGAGCGATGCCAATCGCTGAGGCGACGTCTGATTTGCTCTTCCGGGCGCCCTTGTGGCGCCCTTTTTTGTGTGCCTGACCCGTCCTGAATAGAGTTGGTGAGCGTCGAGGGCCCTACCGCGGGGGCGTGCCGAGGCTGTTCTCTTCCTGCCATGCACCGTGGGCCGGTTCCGCAAGGCGAGCACGCCGGTCGGCGGCGAACGGGGCGTCTGTGCGTACTTCGTTCCCCTTAGGCAGCGTCGAGAGGTGCCGCCAGGGCGGGTGCCGTCGAGGGGGAGGGGTCGAGTGGTCGGACACAAAAAAGGGCCGCCCGATGGCGGCCCTGAAGGGATCCGGGGACGTCGGCCCGCGGATCAGGTCTCGTCGTTCTCGCCCCGGTAGTCCACCGCCGGGATCGAGCGTTCGTCACTCTTCAGCGGCTCGGCGTCGTCGGCCGAGGCGTCCTGCGTCTGCGTGGCGCGCTGGCTGGCGCGGCCCTCGAGCACGCGGACGTTGCCGGCCGGCGCCGAGCCGTCCTTGTCCTCGCCGAAGTACAGCGTGGTGTGCGGGAAGGGAATCTCGATGCCTGCCGCGTCGAAGTGCATCTTGACCAGCCGGTTGTAGGCGCGACCGGTGGCCCACTGGGTGCCCGGTGTGGTCTTCAGACGCACGCGGATGTTCACCGAACTGTCGGCCAGGGCGACCACCCCGGCGACTTCCAGCGGAGCCAGCAGGTTCTGCTTGTGGTCGTCGCTGGCGGCCAGTTCCTCGAAGGCTTCCTTCAGGCACTCGATCGCCTCATCGATGCTCTCGCGGTAGGCGATGCCATATTCGCCGACGTGATAGGCGAACTCGCGCATGTAGTTGGACACGGTGTCGACGCTTGAGAAGGGCACGATGTGGTAGGTGCCGGACAGATCACGGATGCCCACCGAACGAATGCTCAGGCGCTCCGCGGTGCCGGTGACGCCGCCCACGGTGACCACGTCGCCGGTGTTCATGGCGTTCTCCACCTGGATGAACACCCCGGTGATGATGTCCTGCACCAGCTTCTGGGCACCGAAACCGATAGCCAGACCCAGCACACCGGCACCGGCGATCAGCGGGCCGATGTTGATGCCGATCTCGGACAGCACAACCATCACCGTCATGGCGATGATGGTAATGGCCAGGGCGTTGCGGAACAGGCTCAGCAGGGTCTGGGCGCGGGCCGTAGGCTCGCCGTCGCCGGTCTCCGGGTTGAGGCGATGCTCGATCAGGCTGGCCAGCCCCACCCACAGGGCCATGGCCATGGTCACGATCACCAGCACGCTGATCACCTTGGCGACCAGGCCGCGGCCCAGGTCGGTGGCGTACCAGCCGCCCAGGTCGAAGAGGCCCCAGGCGCCGGCGGTGATCATAACCACCACGATCAGGATCAGCGCGCGGATCACCCGCAGCAGGTTGGGCACATAGGCGTTGAGACGGGTCTCCAGAAGCGGCAGCTTGCGCTTGAGATCCTCGGACAGGTGGATGCGCCGGCCGATGGTCTGCGTCAGCAGGCGAGAGAGCAACATGCCGGCACCGACCACGGCTAGCGTCTGCAGGGTCGCCAGCATGACGAAGGGCAGGGCGTCCTCCGGGCGGGTGAAGGTCAGCACCAGCACCATCAGGAAGTAGGCGATCGCCAGCAGGTGCCAGATCCGCGCGAACAGCTTCAGGGACACCCGGGTGGCGGCCATGCTGGCCTTGGCGGCCTGGGCATCGAGGCCATCACGCAGGCGCTGGCGGTTCTTGAGCACCACGCCCACAGCATACACGAAGGCGCCGAGCATGATCAGGGTGCCCATGCCCTGACCCAGGGCGGGTGACAGGTAGTAGTTGAGTAGCGGGACCACCACCATCAGGCCGTAGCCCACCAGGCCGATCAGCCGGGCGAGCCAGCGGTTCCAGTAGCTGGCCTCGGTGGCCGTGATGGGCAGCAGGCGCAGGCCCTCGTAGCGTGAGGCGAACAACATGCGCACCCCGGCCTTGAGCAGCTCGATGATCAGGAAGGCATTCAGGAACAGCGAGGCCCGGGTCGAGAGCTCGCCGCTCTCGCCGATGGCGAAGGTGGCCAGCAGATTGCCACCCACGTAGGCCAGCGCGACCACCAGCACATCGATGACGGCGGCGATGGCCACCGCCACCACCAGGCGCAGCACGGGGGTCATGCCCTGGCCGCTCAGAGACCAGCGACTGGTGGCGTCGAAGGCCGGCCGTGCCAGGCGGCGGAAGACGAAGAACAGGGCAATGGTGGCAGCGATCACCAGGCCAAGGTTCAGGGCCGCCGAGGTGAAGGCGGCCATGTCGAAGGCCTGGCCGGGGCCTGTGCCCTTAAAGAGTCCGCCGAGGGCGCTTGCGAGCCCCTCGAGCTGGCTGCCGATCTGACTGGCGATGGTGCTGGTCAGTTCGGCCAGCTGGCGCGGCAGTGAGGCGGCGTCGGCCTGCTGGCCGCTCGGCGCCGCCTCGGCGGCCGACGACGTGGCGCTGTCTACGGTCGAGGCGGCAGCGGCCTGACCATTGGCCGCCAGGTCACGCAGCTGTCCTATCAGCTGGCTGCGGGAGGCCTCGTTCTCGAGCAGATCCGCGAGGGTCGAATAGGCGGGCCCGTCAGCGGGAGGGCCCTCTTGGGCCTGGGTCGGCAGGCCGACGAGCATTAGTGCCGTCAGCAGCCAGGCCATCAGGGGTAGCAGTCTCGATCTCTGCACACGTGCCTCCATGTCATGTTTTGGTCGGGGTGAAAGGCGCTCGGGGCGCTTTGCCTGGCATCACAGCATGCGGCGATCTCCTGCCACAAGTCCTTTCCTGTCATGCCGGGGCCATGTCGTTTCGGTACAAGGGGCTCGGGCATCGAGCCCCCCTAAAGCCGGCGGAGTCCTTCAGCGCTGCGCTTTAGTTGTACAGATATTGTACATGTAGTGCGTTATAGTGCACCATGCTAACAGAAGTCGTCGACGCAGGAAGCGTGCGGCAGGTCATCAGGAGGTAGGCGGTATGTTGGAGGTTCGACTGGAGCTGGAATGCTCGCTCTGTGGGGCCCAGCACTTTCGCATTCCCACCGGCGAGACGGATCAGGCGATGGTCAGCTGCGCGCGTTGCCATAGCGTCACGTGCCGGGCAGACGACCTGGAGTGGCGCATGGCCGAGGCCAGCGCGATGCGCCGGGAGGCCATCAGGCAGGCCGGCTGAGGACGTGAGCCGCCCCCGGCTACGGATGTTTGGCAAGCAGGCAGTACCCTAGCAGTATCTTTGACCACCCTTGGTCGGGTGGTCTTTTTATGGCTGTCAGTTTATGGCTGGCCCGGACCGTCGCGAGGCCAGCGACTGTGTACTGGCCCCGGCTATTTGATGTCCTCGTAGGGTACCGTCGACGAGTCTTCGTCGCAGACCGGGTCGGTCAGAAAGGTCTTGTCGACGTCCAGCACGCCGAGGTGGCTGATGGTGCGGCGACCGAGCAGCAGCGGATAGTTCATCTCGCTGCGATCGCGCAGGCTGAAGTCTTCCTCGTAGAGCGTGTCGCCCAGGCAGATCGTCATGATGACGGTGGGGCGGCGGGAGGTGCCGCCGGCGCCGCGCAGCAGCAGGTTGCGATTGACCGGCCGCTCGAGGCGCTTCTCGAGCATCTCGCCGGTGTCCTCGTCTTCGAGCGCGAGGCGAAAGCGCACCCATTCCTCGCCGTCCTTCTCGAAACGCTCGATGTCGCGGGCATCCAGCGACGAGGTCAGGGCGCCGCTGTCGAGCTTGGCCTTCACCTCGACGCCCCAGGGCTCGACGAGCGCCTTCTCGACCCAGCCGAAGACCGGCCTGTCGGTGGTGTCCTGCGCCAGGGCGGGTGTCAGGGTGGGAGTGGCCAGCAAGGCGACCAGGGACAGGCGACGGATCAATGCCAACATTGAGCCTCCTCGGTGGGGGTCTAGATGCGGTGAGAGTATTGGAACAGGAGATGGTTCCACTGACGGCGCCCGAGGGCAAGCCTCGGGCCCTGGCCGGCAAGCGGCCCACCCTCGGCAGGGGAAGGAAGCCAGGGCCTCGCTCTTGGAAGAACGGGCCCTGCCCGGTCTTGCCTAGACCGGTCTCGTGTGTAGCCCTTTCTCGCTAGGCGGAGGTCGTCAGAACGCCCTGCAACTGGTCCAGGGGCATGGGCCTGGCCAGCAAATAGCCTTGGAAGATGTCGCAGCCGAAGCGGGTCAGGTACTGCAACTGCTCCTCGGTTTCCACGCCTTCGGCGACTACCTCGAGCCCCATGTGGTGCGCCATCGAGAGCGTGCCCTGCACGATGGCGCGGTCGCTTTCATCCACCGCCAGGTCGCGGATGAAGCTGCGGTCGATCTTGATCTTGCTGACCGGCAGCTGCTTCAGGTAGCTCAGGCTGGAGAAGCCGGTGCCGAAATCATCGATGGCCACGCCGACGCCCAGCTCGCGCAGGGCATGCAGGATCGAGATGGCCACGTCCTGATCTTCCATCAGTACGCCCTCGGTGACCTCCAGTTCGAGCCAGTGGGGCGGAATCCGATGCGCCTCCAGACGCTGCTGCAATTGATTCAGGAAGTTCGGGCGCTGGAATTGCATGGGAGACAGGTTGATCGCCACGCGGCTGTTTCGGGCGCTGAGCTGACGCAGGCGCGGCAGATCCCGGCAGACCTGGGTCAGTACCCAGTCGCCGATGGGCACGATCTGGCCGGTGATCTCCGCCACCGGGATGAAGCTGGCCGGCGAGATCGGGCCCTTGACCGGATGCTGCCAGCGGATCAGGGCCTCGTAGCTCAGCACTTCACCGGCACGATTCATCAGGGGCTGATAGTGCAGCGAGAACTGCTCCTGCTCGATGGCCTCCTGGATATCCTTGCGCAACTCGACCCGCCCGGAGGACGACTGGCCGGGCTGATAGCGATACCAGTGGGCGGTGTTGCCGCCTTGTTTCTTGGCCGCGTACATGGCGCCGTCGGCCCGCACGATGAGCTGCTCCGGATGCTGTAGTGATATCTCGCGACTGGAGGCCATGCCGATGCTGGCCGAGAGGCGGAAGGCGTGATCGTCGATCTGATAGGGGCGCGAGAGCGCGGCCAGCACCCGCTCCACGATCGCCTGTGCCTGGCGCTCGTGCGCAAGGTCCGGTAGCAGCACCAGGAATTCGTCGCCACCGAAGCGTCCCAGGGTATCGTCGGGCCGCAGCGCCTCGCTAAGCCGCTCGGCGACGGCCATCAGCAGACGGTCGCCCATGGCATGCCCGAGGGTGTCATTGATCGGCTTGAAGTCGTCGAGATCGATGAACAGCACCACCAGCAGTGTGTCCCCCTGCCGGGCACGCTCGGCCTCATGGCACAGGCGCTGCTCGAACATGGTCCGGTTGTAGGCGCCGGTGAGGCTATCATGACTCGCCTGGTGAGCCAGCGTCGCCTGATCGGCGATGCGCTGAGAGACGTCGCTGATCACGCCGATGTAGTGGGTGAGCTCGCCCTGGTCGTTGCGGACCGGCGAGATGTGCAGGTCATTCCAGAACGGCTCGCCGTTCTTGCGGTAGTTGCAGAGGGTTACCTGCGTGTCCCGCTCGGCGGCCAGCCCGCGCCGAAGCTCCTCGACGGCCTCGGGGGCGGTATCGGGGCCCTGCAGGAAGCGGCAGTTGCGGCCCTTGATCTCCGCGTTACCGTAGCCGGTGATGCGACTGAAGGCATGGTTGGCGAAGATGATCGGCATGTCAGGCAGGGTCGCGTCGACGATGATCACGCCATTGACGCTGGCCTCGACGCTGCGTTCGAGGACCCGCAGCCGGGTTTCATCCGCCTTGTGCGCGGTGATGTCCTTGGCGATACCGAAGACCCCGGTGATACGGTCCCCCGTCAGCATGGGAATGGCGGTGACATCCAGCGCATGGCGCTCGCCCTGTGCATCCCGGCTCTGCAGTTCGTAGCGCAGGGCGTGGCCGTCCCGGGCACTCTCGAATAGCGCCTGCCCCTGAGACATGTCGGTGCTCTCGACGAAGCACGAGAAATGCTGGCCCAGCATCTCGTTGGTCGGCACCCCGGTGAGCTCGGCGGCCCGCGGGTTCAGGCTCAGGAAGGTGCCGTCCAGGTCCATCGAGAAGACCGCATCTGGATGGTGGGTGAACAGGGAGCGGTAGCGCTGCTCGCTGTCGACCAGGGCCTGACGGTCTCGGTGCCGTTCGATGGCCAGCACGACGAGGTCGGTGGCCTTGATGGCCAGCTGGCGCTCCTCGTCGTCGGGGACGCCGGGCGTGGTGCGGTAGAGCGCCATAGTGCCCAATACCTGCCCGCTGGACGCCACTAGGGGGAAGGACCAGCAGGCGGCAAGCCCGTGGCGTTGCACTAGCTCGCGATACTGCTCCCAACGCCGATCGGTCGCCAGTTCCTCGCAGATGACCGGCTTTCGCGTATGGGCGGCGGTGCCACAGGCGCCAATGCCCGGGCCGATCTCGACCGACTTGAGCTGTTCCAGGTAGCCGCGAGGCAAGCTGGGGGCGATGGCGTCCTTAAGGACGGTCTGGGTGTCATTGCACAACATGATCGAGCAGTAGACCCCCGGCAGCTGACGCTCCAGCATCCGGCAGACCGTCTCCAGGGATGTTTCACAGGCACTCTCCCTGGCGATCAGCGACTGCGCTCGATACTGCAGCTGAAGTTGCTGGTGGGTGTGATCCAGCTGGCGTGCCCGCGTCTGACTCAGTCGCATGAGGCCGAAGCTGAAGGCCAGCAGGTAGCTCAGGATCAGGCTGCCGGCCCCTACCCCGGTGGAGAGCAGCGCCGACGCCGACCAGGGAGATGGCGGGCCCCCGAAGAGGGTCATGCCCAGGACATGGCCACACGCAAAGTCGATGTCACGTGTGGCCAGCGGCTGCAGTGCCCCGGGGCTCGCCTCGTGCTCATGATCCCCGGGCGCCACCTCGGCCACGGTCACCCCATCCTGGCTCAGGTGCAGGTCATGGTCGAGCAGTTCGGGGTGCAGTGCCCCGGTCAGCAGGAGGTCGATATCCACTCGGGCGATCAGCCGACCCGGTGCCTGGGCCGGAAGCATGATCGAAATGAAGGCTTCCAGCGGTCGGGTCGGGTCGAGGAAGACCCACTTGATCGTTTCCTCTTGTGTCAGCAGCCGCTGCCGCATGTCATCGTCGAGGCTGGTTTCCAAGCGTGTCAGCGCCGCGACGTCTCGCGCCCGATGCCAGCTCAGTTCTCCCTGGCCGTCGATGAAGGCGAGCCCCTGCAGGCCCAGGTGATCCCGCAGGTAGCTGTCGGCCTCCTGAGTCTGCAGCGAGGCGTCGGGCAGGCCGCCCAGCACCGCCCAGCGCTCGGCCATGCGCTGCATCAGCTGTTCATGGCGACCGATGACCGTCTCACTGGTCAGCTCGATCACGTCCGCGACATGGCCGGCCTGCCGGGCTTCGACCCGGTGCTGCTGCCAGCCGATCAGCAGCCAGCCGAGCGCGCTCAGGGTGACGCCAATCACCGCCACATCCCGATGCCGCCGACTGAGCGCCAGGGGGAGGCGCGGCTGGTTGTCGGCCACATAGCGCATGGCCAGCCCGAAAGACAAAAGGAAACCGCTCGGCAGGGAGGCGCTCAGCTCCTTGAGCTCGCGCCAGAGGCCGTGGTGTTCGAGGGACAGGTCCACCAACAGAGTCACCAGCCCCACCCCGAAGAGGCCGCCACCGATGGCCTTGAAGAGGCCTCGCCGGAGAGTGCCTCGCACGCCAAGCCCCAGGCTGGCGGTGAGCATTAGCACCAGGACGGCCGGGGCAATGCCATGCATGGCATGTTCCGCGTCGAGGCGTGGCGCGGTGATGCCCATCGATTCCGCCAGCAGGGCCAGGGCGAACCCTGCCAGCAGTATCGACAGGCTTCGCCGCCACATCAGGTGCTGCTGGACGAGGGCCAGCAGGCCAAGCCCCGCCAGCAGGCTGAATAGCGCACTGCTCAGGGTGATGCGCAGACCGATCGGCAGATGAAGCTCCAGCCCCAGCAGGCTGAAGAGGGTCCCGAGCCCCCCGATGGCGATGCTGCCGGTGATCAGGACCACCAGTGCGGTATCCCCGGCGAGGTGATGGTGTTTGGTTGAGGAATCCATGACGAGGGCACCGATGAAAGATGAGCAGCGGAGGTTATTAATACTTTTTCGGCAATATTGCCATAACCTAAAGGAAGGAATAGCCGGTGTGGCACCAGAATAGGGCGATTTCGACCAAAGGAGAGGTCGTCTGCCTGCTCCCGGTCAGGGGGCGGGAGATCAAGGGGCTCGGCGAAGGCAGAAAATCGAGGTGTGAGTGACGCCGTCTTGGTCAGGGCGCTTTCAGCGTGGCAGGGTCGCATCGCGAATGCGATCAAGCGTCCAGACACAAGAAAGGGGCCCGAAGGCCCCTGTTCATGCGGTTTCTGGTACTTCTTGGAAGGTCCGGAAACCTGTTGTTGGTGGAGGCGGCGGGAATTGAACCCGCGTCCGCCGACACGCGCTCTTCGGCTCTACATGCTTAGATCCGTCTTTTGATTTAACGGGCCTGGCTCCGACGGGCAGGATCCAGTACCGCGATTCTTCTAAAGTTTAACGCTTGGCGGGAAGACGCCACCAACCGCGATCCCATTATTTTTGGCTCTTATCCCGTCCGTCACGAATGGGCACGTAACTTCTGGGCCAGGCTAACAACTAACAGCTATTAAGCTGCCAGTGCGCCCTGAGCGTAGTTGTCGTCGTTTGCGACTATTTAGTCGTGATGTTGGATTTACGAGATACATCACGCTCTCGGCATGCACCTAGGAGGTTGTCATCGGCGTCGAAGCCATGTCGCCCCCGTGGAACTCTTTCAGTTTAACAGGTGGGGCCGCCACTGCGCCAGTTCAAGGGCGGCTCGCCATGAAAAGAAGGTCGACCTACTTGGCGTCGCGCAGGATGCGCGCCTTCTGGCGGTTCCAGTCGCGCTCCTTCTCGGTGGCCCGCTTGTCATGCTGCTTCTTGCCCGTCACCAGTGCCAGCTCGCACTTGATCAGGTTCTGCTTCCAGTACAGCTTCAGGGGCACGCAGGTGTGGCCCTTGTCCTGGGTGCGCGAGAAGATCTTGGCGATCTCCTTGCGGTGCAGCAGCAGCTTGCGAGTCCGGGTCGGGTCGGCCAGCTCATGGGTGCTGATGGTATTGAGAGGCGTGATGTGACTGCCCAGCAGCCAGGCCTCGCTGTTTTTGATCAGGATGTAGGTGTCGGTGAGCTGAGCCTTGCCCGCGCGCAGACTTTTCACCTCCCAGCCAGACAGGGCCAGACCGGCCTCGAAGGTCTCATCGATGTGGTACTCGAAGCGTGCCTTCTTGTTCTGGGCGATGACGTTGCTGCTGGGGCCCTTGCTCTTGCCTTTCTTGTTGGCCATGGAACCTCTGTCTCGATATGCCTGGGTGTTCGCTTCACCGCTTTGGATGGTAGGTGGGGGGAAGCGTGATACCATTCAAGGCCTGACGAATTAACCGCTCATGATACGCCCAAGCCCCTGTAAAGTCAGCGGAGAGGTAGATGCCAACGGTCAATCGGTCCGCCCTGGTGCGGCACTCCCCCCAGGCGATGTTCGACCTGGTCAATGATTTCGAACGCTACCCGGAGTTCCTGCCGGGGTGTCGACGGGCCCGCCTGATCGAATCCGACGAGGCGCACCTGGTCGGCGAGCTGACCCTGGCCAAGGCCGGCGTCGAGCAGAGCTTCACCACCCGCAACGACTTGTACAGTCCCGAGCGCATCGAGCTGTCGCTGGTCCAGGGGCCGTTTCGCCGCCTGCGCGGACGCTGGCTGTTCACGCCGATGGGCGAGCAGGCCTGCAAGGTGAGCCTGGAGATGGAGTTCGAGTTCGCCAACCGGCTGCTGGGTATGGCCTTCGGTAAGCTCTTCCAGCAGGTGGCCGGGCAGCTGGTCGAGTCCTTCTCGCGTCGCGCCAACGACCTCTACGGCAGCGATGGACGCTACTGATATCACCGCGACGGGGGCCGCCCCGTCGATTCGGGTCGAGGTGGCCTACGCGCTGCCGAACCGCCAGAAGATCGTCACGCTTGAGGTGCCGGCCGGCACGAGTGCTCGCCAGGCGGTAACGATGGCGAAGCTTGAGCGCTACTTCCCAGAGGTGCCGGCTCAGGAATTTTCCGAGGCGGATCTCGGAATCTTCGGCAAGGCGCTGCGGGACCCGGAGGGGCAGGCGCTGCGGGA
This sequence comes from Halomonas sp. YLGW01, assembly GCF_014840935.1. Taxonomy (NCBI): domain Bacteria; kingdom Pseudomonadati; phylum Pseudomonadota; class Gammaproteobacteria; order Oceanospirillales; family Halomonadaceae; genus Halomonas; species Halomonas sp. YLGW01. The sequence continues at coordinate 154,423 of NZ_CP062005.1, forward strand.
AGGCGACCGGGTCGAGGTCTATCGGCCGCTGAAGATCGATCCCAAGGCTGCCCGGGCCGCGCGGGCGGCCAAGGCCGCGAAGTCGCGTTGAGGCGCCGGGGTGGCCTTGGCTGATCAGGCCCGCCGGGTTACTCGATCGGCGTGCTCACCGTAGACGTTCCACCCGGCTTGAGCGGCGCCGCATCGGATTCCGACATCGTCTCGGGTTCCGACTTCTCAGGGCCCATGCCCGGTTGGGCGGTGAAGTCCAGCGGCTTGTCGAGATCGCCGCTCGCGCGGATGTCGGTCAGGCGATTGTTATCGAAGCTCAGGGTGACGCGGCGCTTGTCGATGCCGCCGTAGGCCTTGTCGAGGCGGAACAGGTAGTCCCACTCATCGCCGTCGAAGGGCGCCTCGAGCAGCGGGCTGCCCATGATGGCCTTGACCTGGCTGCGGCTCATGCCCGGCTGCAGTTGGCTCACCGCTTCCTGGGTGACCAGGTTGCCCTGCACCAGATCGCGCTTGTAGACGCCCAGATAGCTGCACCCGGTGACCAGCGTCAGGGTCAGCGAAAGGGTGACCATTTTCATCAACTTTTGCATTTGCGCCTGTTCTTCACTATCGTGGATTCGGTCGATCATACCCGACCCTACACGTTACTGCGAAGAGCAACCATGGCCGACCAGAACCATGAACTGCGCAAGGCTGGCCTCAAGGTCACACTGCCGCGCGTCAAGATCCTGCAGATCCTCGAGAATGCCCCCGAGCAGCATCACCTCAGCGCCGAAGACGTCTACAAGGCGTTGCTGGACGCAGGTGAAGATGTAGGGCTGGCCACCGTCTATCGCGTCCTGACTCAGTTCGAGTCCGCGGGCCTGGTGGTGCGCCATAACTTCGATGGTGGCCACGCCGTCTTCGAGCTTTCTCATGACGAACACCATGACCATATGGTGTGCCTGGAGAGCGGCGAGATCGTCGAGTTCTACGACGAGCAGATCGAGCGTCGCCAGCAGGAGATCGTCGATGAGCATGGCTACGAGCTCGTCGACCATGCGCTGGTGCTCTATGTGCGCCCCAAGGGCTCCAAGGCCACGCGCCAGGAAGGCAACAAGAAATAGTCCCGTAGGAATAGTCTCGCCTGCGCGCCTTGATGCGACAGATTCCACGACAACGCCGGCCCCTCGGGGCCGGCGTTGTCGTATCTGAGTGATGGGTCGTAACGGGGTGCTGGGTGGGGTCGTCTGGCGCTAGTGATGCGGGCGCTGGCTGGCATCGAGCATTTCCCGGGCGTGAGCCAGGGTGCGTTCGGACAGGTTGACGCCGCCGAGCATGCGGGCGAGTTCGCTGATGCGGCCCCCTTCATCCAGCAGCGCCATGCGCGTCTGGGTGGTATCGCGTTTGGCCTGCTTCTCGATATGCAGGTGCTGGTGCGCCTGGGCGGCGACCTGGGGCAGGTGCGTCACGGTCATCACCTGACCGCTGGCACCGAGCCGCTTGAGCAGCTGGCCGACGATCTCGGCGGTGGCGCCGGAGATGCCCACGTCGACCTCGTCGAAGACCAGGGTGGGGATCGTCGAGTGGCTGGCGGCCACCACCTGGATGGCCAGGCTGATACGCGACAGCTCACCACCGGAGGCGACCTTGGTCAGCGCCCGCGCCGGCTGCCCTGGGTTGGCGCTGATCAGGAACTGCACGCGATCGAGGCCATCCGGCGTCGGGTTGGTGCGCTCCTCGATGGCGACCTCGAAGCGGGCCTTGCCCATGGCCAGGAAGGCGAGCTGTCCCTGTACCTCCTTGCCGAAGCGCTTGGCCGCCTTGTGGCGCGCCTCGCTGACCTCCTTGGCCTGTGCCCGCCATTCCTCGCGCAGCGCCTCGACCTCGGCGGAGAGCGTCTCGATATCGTGCTCGCCCCCGTCCAATCCTTCTAATTCCTGGCGCAGCCGCTGATGCAGGGCGGTCAGTTCCTCGGGCATCACGTGGTGCTTGCGGGCGATGCGGTGCACCTCGCCGAGACGCTGGTCGACCTGGGCCAGGCGCTCGGGGTCGAGCTCGGTGGCGTCGGCGAAGCGGGCTAGTTCTCGGGCGGCTTCCTCGATCTGGATGCGCGCGCTGTCGAGCATGCCGAGGGCCTCGGCCAGGGCGCCCTTCTCGCTGCCGGGCAGGGGAGAGAGGTGGCTCATGGCCTGGTTGAGCAGGGTCAGGGCGCCGCCTTCGTCGTTCTCGCAGCATTGGCTTGCGAACTGACTCTCGCGCAGGTGTTCCTCGGCATGGGCGAGGCGCTCCTGTTCTTCCTCGAGCTCGGCAAGCTCGCCCTCGGCCAGCGCCAGCTGGTCGAGCTCCTCGACCTGATAGCGCAGCAGCTGGCGGCGGGCCTGGATCTCGTCGCCGTCTTCGGCGAGGCGCTTCAGGCGCCGACGGCTCGCCTGCCAGGCACGGAAGGTCTCGGCCAGTTGGGTCACGGCGGGACGGTGGCCGGCGAAGTCGTCGAGCAGGCGCAGGTGGGTGTCTTCGTTCAGCAGCGCCTGATGGGCGTGCTGACCGTGGATCTCGATCAGGTGCTCGCCGAGCGCCTTGAGATCGGCGACGGTGGCCGGCTGGCCATTGATCCAGGCCTTGGAGCGGCCTGCCTTGGTGATCACCCGGCGCAGCAGGCAGTCGTCGGCGGGCAGTTCGCGGGTTTCCAGCCAAGCGCGGGCCGCCGGCAGGGCGTTGATGTCGAAGCGGGCGCTCAGGTCGGCCCGCTCGGCGCCGTGGCGCACGCTGCCGGCATCGGCGCGCTCGCCGAGGCAGAGCCCCAGGGCGCCGAGTAGAATCGATTTGCCGGCGCCGGTCTCGCCGGTGATGGCGGTCATGCCGCCGGAAAGCTCCAGGTCGAGGCGCTCGACAATGGCAAAGTCCTGAATGGCAAGCTGCACCAGCATGGCTATCTCCCGCACGTGATGGGTTCTGTCCCGCCGTCTCGCGTCGTGGTCTGTGCGTTTATACAGTAGTCCATGCCCCCCTTCAATCGCCAGCGTCAACGTCGCCACGCCATGCCTTGAGTTCGCCGTGACCATCCCCATATAGGCGGGAGTTCACCCATCCAGTTGACCCATTCAGCTGCCAGGGCGGCCTTGGGCCGCCTTTCGACGTCAGGAGATGCTCATGGCCAAAGAACCCCAGACTCCGTTGGAAGAAGCCGAACTGGAGCAAGCCGCCGCCGAGGGCGAAGTCGAGCCGCAGGAGGCCTCCGAGAGCGCCGAAGTCCAGGCCGAGGCTCAGGCCGACGCCGAGGTCATCGAGAACGCCGAGGCCGACGTGCTGGCCGCGAAGGTCGAAGAGCTCGAGGAGAGCCTGAAGGAAGCCAAGGACCAGCAGCTGCGTGCCGCGGCCGAGGCCCAGAACGTGCGTCGCCGCGCCGAGCAGGATGTCGACAAGGCGCGCAAGTTCGCGCTGGAGAAGTTCGTCAAGGAGCTACTGCCGGTGGTCGACAGCCTCGAGAAGGCGCTGGAGGCCATGGAAGACGGCGCCAGCGACGCCCACCGCGAGGGCGTGTCCATGACCCTGAAGATGCAGATCGACGTGCTGGGCAAGTTCGGCGTCGAGCAGGTCGACCCGCAGGGCGAACCGTTCGACCCGCAGTTCCACGAGGCGCTGACCATGGTGCCTTCCCCCGATGTCGAGCCCAACTCCGTCATCGAGGTGATGCAGAAGGGCTACCTGCTCAACGGTCGCCTGGTGCGCCCGGCGATGGTCGTGGTCAGCCAGGCCGCCGGTTAAGGCCGGGCAGGCGCGCCATGCCGTGGTGCGCCGCCCCCCACGACAGCAAAACAGCACGCGTCGTCAAAAAAAGGGCTTGAAATGATTTCAGCGGCCCCCACATAGACGACAACCCCGCGGCATTTGCCGCGAGTAACGGATCAAAGCAACGACTTTTCGAGGATTTCCTATGGGACGCATCATCGGTATTGACCTGGGGACAACCAACTCCTGTGTCGCCGTTCTCGACGGCGACAGCGCCAAAGTCATCGAGAACGCCGAAGGTGGCCGCACCACGCCGTCCATCATCGCCTACACCGATGATGGCGAGACGCTGGTGGGTCAGGCGGCCAAGCGCCAGGCCGTCACCAACCCGCAGAACACCCTGTACGCGATCAAGCGCCTGATCGGCCGTCGCTTCAAGGACGATGTCGTCCAGAAGGACATCAAGATGGTGCCCTACACCATCACCGAAGCCGACAACGGCGACGCCTGGGTACAGGTCAAGGACAAGAAGCTGGCACCGCCGCAGGTCAGCGCCGAAGTCCTTAAGAAGATGAAGAAGACCGCCGAAGACTACCTGGGCGAGGAAGTGACCGAGGCGGTGATCACCGTGCCGGCCTACTTCAACGACTCCCAGCGTCAGGCCACCAAGGACGCGGGTCGCATCGCTGGCCTCGAGGTCAAGCGCATCATCAACGAGCCGACCGCGGCTGCCCTGGCCTACGGCATGGACAAGGCCCGCGGCGACAAGACCATCGCGGTCTATGACCTGGGTGGCGGTACCTTCGATATCTCCATCATTGAAGTGGCCGACGTCGACGGCGAGACCCAGTTCGAAGTGCTCGCCACCAACGGCGACACCTTCCTGGGTGGCGAAGACTTCGACATGCAGCTGATCAACTACCTGGTCGATCAGTTCAAGGCCGACAGCGGCATCGACCTCTCCGGCGACAACCTGGCCATGCAGCGCCTCAAGGAAGCCGCCGAGAAGGCCAAGATCGAGCTGTCCAGCGCTCAGCAGACCGACGTCAACCTGCCGTACGTCACTGCCGACAACACCGGTCCCAAGCACCTCAACGTCAAGGTGACCCGTGCCAAGCTCGAGTCGCTGGTCGAGGACCTGGTCAAGCGTTCCATGGCGCCCTGCAAGACCGCCCTGTCCGACGCCGGCCTGTCCGCGTCCGAGATCGACGACGTGATCCTGGTGGGCGGTCAGACTCGCATGCCGATGGTGCAGAAGCAGGTCGCCGAGTTCTTCGGCAAGGACGCCCGCAAGGACGTTAACCCGGACGAAGCCGTGGCCGTGGGTGCTGCCATCCAGGGCGGCGTACTGGGCGGCGACGTCAAGGACGTGCTGCTGCTCGACGTGACCCCGCTGACGCTGGGCATCGAGACCCTCGGCGGCGTGATGACCCCGCTGATCGAGAAGAACTCGACCATCCCGACCAAGAAGACCCAGACCTTCTCGACCGCGGATGACAACCAGACGGCCGTGACCATCCACGTCCAGCAGGGCGAGCGCAAGCAGTCCAGCGGCAACAAGTCTCTGGGTCGTTTCGACCTCAGCGACATTCCGCCGGCGCCGCGTGGCGTGCCGCAGATCGAAGTCGCCTTCGACCTCGACGCCAACGGCATCCTCAACGTGTCCGCCAAGGACAAGGCCACCGGCAAGGAACAGTCGATCGTCATCAAGGCCTCCAGCGGCCTGTCCGATGAAGAGATCGAGCAGATGGTCCAGGACGCCGAGGCTCACGCCGACGAGGACAAGAAGTTCGAGGAGCTGGTTCAGCTGCGCAACCAGGCCGACGGCATGGTCCACGCCGCCAAGAAGACCATCGAGGAAGCCGGTGACAAGGCGACCGACGATGAGAAGCAGAAGATCGAAACGGCCATCGCCGAGCTGGAAGAGGCGTCCAAGGGCGACGACCAGGAAGCCATCCAGGCCAAGCTGGATGCCCTGACCGAAGCCTCCGGCGCCCTGGCGCAGAAGATGTACGCCGAGCAGGCCGAAGGCGAGCAGGCCCAGGCCGGCGCCGAGGCGGGTGCCAAGCAGGAAGATGACGTGGTCGACGCCGAGTACGAAGAAGTCAACGACGACCAGAAAAAGCAGTAAACCACGACATCTGAATGATGGATGACGCCAGCGCGGGAGCCTGACTCCCGCGTTGGTGTTTCCGCACTGTCGCTACGGAGGCGGACAGACCCATGTCCAAACGTGATTACTACGAGGTCCTGGGCGTCGAGCGCGGGGCCGACCAGAAAGAGGTCAAGAAGGCCTACCGACGCCTCGCCCAGAAGTTTCACCCGGACCGCAATCCGGATGACGAGAGCGCTCAGCAGAAGTTCCAGGAAGTGTCCGAGGCCTACGAGGTCCTGAGCGACGCCGAGAAACGTGCGGCCTACGACCAGTTCGGTCACGCCGGCGTCGATGGTCAGGGCGGTGGCGGCTTCGGCGGCGCCGGGGCCGGCGGCTTCAGCGACATCTTCGGCGACGTGTTCGGCGATATCTTCGGCGGAGGCGGCGGTGGTCGTCGTCATCCCAACGCCCCGCAGCGCGGCTCCGACCTGCGCTACAACCTCGAGCTCGACCTCGAGGATGCGGTGGCCGGCACCTCGGTGGATATCCGCGTGCCGCGTCACGTCGAGTGCGGCCGCTGCGACGGCGGCGGCGCCGAGCCGGGTTCCACCAAGGAGACCTGCCCGACCTGTGCCGGTCACGGCCAGGTGCGCATGCAGCAGGGCTTCTTCGCCGTGCAGCAGACCTGTCCGACCTGTCATGGCTCCGGCCAGCAGATCAAGGTGCCCTGCCACGAGTGTCATGGCGAAGGGCGCGTGCGCGAGACCCGCACCCTGTCGGTGAAGATTCCGGCCGGTGTCGATACCGGCGATCGCATTCGCCTCAACGCCGAGGGCGAAGCCGGCCTCAACGGTGGCCCGCCCGGCGATCTCTATGTGCAGGTGGCGATCAAGCCGCACAAGATCTTCCGCCGCGACGGTCGCGACCTGCAGTGCGAAGTGCCGATCAACTTCGTCGATGCGGCGCTGGGCGGTGAGCTCGAAGTGCCGACCCTGAATGGCCGGGTCAAGCTGAAGATTCCCGCCGAGACCCAGACCGGCAAGCTGTTCCGCATGCGCGGCAAGGGCGTCAAGCCGGTTCGCGGCGGCCCCGCCGGCGACCTGCTGTGCAAGGTCGTGCTGGAGACCCCGGTCAATCTCAGCGACGAGCAGAAAGACCTGCTGCGCCGCTTCCAGGACAGCCTGGAGGGCAGCAACAGCCACCACTCGCCGAAGAAGACCAGCTTCTTCGACGGCGTGAAGAAGTTCTTCGAGGACATGAAGCCCTAGGGCCGATGTCTCTCGCAGGACGCCAAGGCCCCGCGCTCCGAGAGGAGGCGGGGCCTTCGTCTATCTGGCGTATGGTCTGGCGCTCACCAGGGGCATCGTCATAGGCTTGAGGCTCATGATCCAGGAACACGGAGCCCGCCATGCCCATTTCCCGCGCCGAGATTCCCACCGCCTCTGGCCGCAACTTGATCAAGCGCCTGTGCAAGCATTGGGCGCATAAGCTTAAGGTCGAGCATGACGAGGGCCGCGGCCGTGTCCACTTCGATGCCGGCACCTGCCTGATGGAGGCCGATGGCGAGCGGCTGGTGGTGGCCATCGAGGCGCTGCATGTGGAAGGCCTCGACGCCCTCGAGGGCGTGGTGGCAAGCCACCTGGAGCGCATGGCCGGCGATGAGCCGCTGACGATCGTCTGGGAGAACTGAGTACGTCTCGCTCGGCGATCCTCAAGGCTCACCTCGGCCTGCTGCTGTGGGCGCTACTGGTGGGGCTGTCGTTTCCGGCGGTGGGGCTGATCGATGCCGCCCTGCCGCCGATGCTGCTGACCGCCCTGCGTTTTGCTATCGCGGCGCTGGCTCTGTGGGTGCTGGTGCGGCACTCGCCGGATCGCTGGCCCGTTGGCGCCGCCTGGTGGCTCTATGCGGCGATGGGGTTGTGCCTGGCCGGCTTCTTCGCGGCGATGTTCTGGGCGGCGAGCCAGACAACGGCGCTCTCGATGGCCACGCTGTTCGTCAGCGTGCCGCTGCTGGCCTTCCTGCTGGGGTTGGTGGCGGGACTCGAGCGACGCCGCTGGCGGCTGCCGCTGATCCTTGGTCTGGGGGCGACCGGCGCGCTGTTGCTGGCCTGGGCCGAGGCCGGTGGCCGCGGGTTAGGGGGCGGTACAGGGCGTGCGACGGGGCTTGCGATGGGGCGCGGCGAGGCGGTCTTCTTCCTCGGCTGTCTGGCCAGTGCCGGCTATCCGGTGCTGTCCAAGTGGGGGCTGTCGCGTGGGCTGGTCTCGAGCTCGGCGGCGGTGCGCACCTTCTGGAGCCTGACGCTCGGCGGCGTGCTGATCGGGGCCCTGGGGCTCGCGATCGAACCCGCTATGGCGCTTTACTCAATGCGCCCCCGGGATGGCCTGGTGCTGTTCTACCTGGGGCTCTTCTCCAGCGCCCTGACCTTCTGGCTGCAGCAGCGGGCGACCGCGGTGCTGACGCCCGCGGCCGTCACCGCCTACGGCTACCTGGTGCCCTTCGTGTCGATGCTGCTGCTGTTTCTTCAAGCGCCCGGGCGACTTGACTGGCAATGGCTGCCCGGCAGTGTGCTGGTGCTGGCGGCGATCGTGTTGCTGTGGCGTGACGACGCCCAGGGTCGACGGGGCTGAAGGCAGGTGCCAGGGGGCATGGAGTAAGCGACGCGGCTGAGCGGGACGTCTGCAGGCGGCGAGAGGTGCGGGCGTGACAGACGCGCCGCGTCGGCCCTTGGTATACTTCCGCGACTTTTCACGCGACTCTTTACACGCCGTACTTAACGACGTGTGCCACGACTCTCGCCAACCGCTTGGAGACCGCATGTCCTCTCACGCTCCCCGCATTGCCATCGTCGGCGTCGCCGGCCGCATGGGCCGTACCCTGGTCAACGCCGTCACCCAGGACCCGGAGGCCACCCTGGCCGCGGGGATCGTCGAGTCGGGCAGTTCGCTCGCCGGCGCCGATCTGGGCGAGCTGGCGGGCCTCGGCAAGCTCGGCGTGGTGGCCAGTGACGATCTCGCCGCCGTGCTCGATGAGGTCGACGTGCTGATCGACTTCACCGCGCCCCGGGTGACGCTGGATAATCTGGCGCTGTGTGCCCAGCACGGCAAGGCGATCGTGATCGGCACCACCGGGCTCTCCGACGATGAGCTCGCCGAGCTCGACGGCTATCGCGACCGGGTGCCGATGGTCTTCGCGCCCAACATGAGCGTCGGCGTCAACCTGACCCTCAAGCTGCTCGAAACCGCCGCCAAGGCGCTCGGCGACGAAGGCTACGACATCGAGGTGATCGAGTCCCACCATCGCCACAAGGTCGATGCGCCCTCCGGCACGGCGCTGAAGATGGGCGAGGTGATGGCCGATGCTCTTAAGCGCCCCCTCAAGGAGTACGGCGTGTTCGAGCGGGTCGGCCAGTGTGGCCCACGCACCGACAAGGAGATCGGCTTCGCCACCGTGCGAGCCGGCGACATCGTCGGGGAGCACACGGTGATGTTCGCCACCGAAGGCGAGCGCATCGAGATCACCCACAAGGCCAGTAGCCGCATGACCTTCGCCAAGGGCGCGGTGCGCGCCGCGCGCTGGGTCGCCGCTCGCCCGGCGGGGCGCTATGACATGCAGGACGTGCTCGAACTCAAGTAACGCGAGCCTGCCCGTTGCCCGGCGTCCATTGGACCAAGAGGCTAGTCGGCGGGCGCCAATTCCGGTAACATTGTCCAAATTTTTTGGCCGGGCGTTATCTCTCGCTTGTAGCGAATCGCGCCAGCAGGCATTCGAGCGAATGACAACAAGCGGGATGAAACCGGTTTTCCGGGTTTCGTCCCGCTTTTTTACGAGCCGCCGATAGCGCCCGCCGCCAGAAAATCACACCAGTTGTCGGACGAAGAGGCCGTTGCCCCTGACGGTCTCCTGAGCATGGGAGGAAGTTGCGTTGAACAAACCCGCGATATTGGCCTTGGAAGATGGCAGCGTTTTCCATGGCATTGCGATCGGCGCCGATGGGCAAACCAGCGGTGAAGTGGTGTTCAATACCGCCATGACCGGTTACCAAGAGATTCTCACCGACCCCTCCTACACCCGACAGATCGTCACCCTCACCTATCCCCACATCGGCAACACCGGCATCAATTCTGAAGACGTCGAGTCTGGCGCCATCGCCGCCGCCGGCCTGGTGATCCGCGACCTGCCGCTGCTGGCCAGCAACTTCCGCAGCGAGCAGCGCCTCGACGACTACCTGAAGAGCCAGAACGTGCTCGGCATCGCCGATATCGATACGCGTCGCCTGACGCGGATCCTGCGCGACAAGGGGGCCCAGAACGGCGCCATCCTGGCGGGCCCGGATGCCGAAGGTGATGACGCCGTCGAGCGCGCCCTGGCCGCGGCTAAGGCCTTCCCGGGCCTCAAGGGCATGGATCTGGCCAAGGTGGTGTCCTGCCAGACCCCGTATGAGTGGAGCGAAGGCGAGTGGACCCTGGGTCAGGGCTATGCCGATACGACGACCAGCGAGCGCCCCTTCCATGTGGTCGCCTACGATTTCGGCGTCAAGCGCAACATCCTGCGCATGCTGGCCTCCCGCGGATGCCGCCTGACCGTGGTGCCGGCTCAGACCCCGGCCGCCGAGGTGCTGGCGCTGAACCCGGATGGCGTCTTCCTGGCCAACGGCCCGGGCGACCCCGAGCCCTGCGACTACGCGATCACCGCGATCCGCGAGATCCTCGACACCGAACTGCCGGTGTTCGGCATCTGCCTGGGCCATCAGCTGCTGGCGCTGGCCAGCGGCGCCAAGACCGCCAAGATGAAGTTTGGCCACCACGGCGCCAACCACCCGGTTCAGGATCTGGAGACTGGCCAGGTGATGATCACCAGCCAGAACCACGGCTTCGCCGCCGACGAGGCGAGCCTGCCGGCTACCCTGCGCGCCACCCATCGCTCGCTGTTCGATGGCTCGCTGCAGGGCATCGAGCGCACCGATCGTCCGGCGTTCGGCTTCCAGGGTCACCCCGAAGCGAGCCCCGGCCCGCGCGATGTGGCGCCGCTGTTCGACAAGTTCGTTGCCCTGATGCAGGCCCGCCGCTAGGCGGCCCCTGCTCGATCGCGCCGTCGTCTGTCACCTTTTTTCTGCGGGAAACGTCATGCCCAAGCGTACCGATATCCAGAGCATCCTGATCATTGGCGCTGGCCCGATCGTCATCGGCCAGGCCTGCGAATTCGACTATTCCGGCGCCCAGGCCTGCAAGGCCCTGCGCGAGGAGGGCTACCGGGTCATCCTGGTCAACTCCAATCCGGCGACCATCATGACCGACCCGGTGATGGCCGATGCCACCTACATCGAGCCGATCACCTGGGAAGCGGTGGAGAAGATCATCGAGGCCGAGCGCCCCGATGCGGTGCTGCCGACCATGGGCGGCCAGACCGCCCTGAACTGTGCCCTGGAGCTCGACAAGCACGGCGTGCTCGAGAAGTACGGTGTGGAGATGATCGGCGCCAACGCCGACACCATCGACAAGGCCGAGGATCGGGACCGCTTCGATCAGGCCATGAAGAAGATCGGCCTGGAGTGTCCGAAGGCCAAGGTCGCGCACTCCATGGACGAGGCCTGGGAGATTCAGGCCGAGCTCGGCTTCCCGACCATCATCCGTCCGTCCTTCACCATGGGCGGCTCCGGTGGCGGCGTGGCCTACAACAAGGAAGAGTTCGAGGAGATCTGCCATCGCGGTTTCGAACTCTCCACCAACCATGAGCTCCTGATCGACGAGTCGCTGCTCGGCTGGAAGGAGTACGAGATGGAGGTCGTGCGCGACAAGCACGACAACTGCATCATCGTCTGCGCCATCGAGAACTTCGACCCGATGGGCGTGCACACCGGCGACTCGATCACCGTGGCCCCGGCCCAGACGCTGACCGACAAGGAATACCAGATCATGCGCGACGCATCGCTTGCGGTGCTGCGTGAGATCGGCGTCGAGACCGGCGGTTCCAACGTGCAGTTCGGCGTCGACCCGAATACCGGGCGCATGGTCGTGATCGAGATGAACCCGCGGGTGTCGCGCTCCTCGGCGCTGGCCTCCAAGGCCACCGGCTTCCCGATCGCCAAGATCGCCGCCAAGCTGGCCGTCGGCTATACCCTCGACGAGCTCAACAACGACATTACCGGCGGTCGCACCCCGGCGTCCTTCGAGCCGGCGATCGACTACGTCGTGACCAAGATTCCGCGCTTCACCTTCGAGAAGTTCCCCCAGGCGAATGACCGCCTGACCACCCAGATGAAGTCGGTGGGCGAGGTGATGGCGATCGGCCGTACCTTCCAGGAGTCGCTGCAGAAGGCGCTGCGCGGCATGGAGACCGGCAAGGACGGTCTCGACCCGGTGGTCGAGGACTATTCGCCGGAGAGCATGGCGCACCTAAAGGGCGAGCTGCAGGCCGCCGGCGCCGAGCGCATCTTCTACATCGCCGATGCCATGCGCGCCGGCATGAGCGTCGACGAGATCTTCGCCCTCACCAACGTCGACCGCTGGTACCTGGTGCAGCTCGAGGAGCTGATTCGCCTCGAGGAAGACCTGAAGCGCCGTTCCCTGTCCGACTTGAGTGGCCGCGAGATCTTCGCGCTCAAGCGCAAGGGCTTCTCGGATGCCCGCCTGTCGAGCCTGCTCGGCGTGTCCGAGGGCGAGTTCCGCAAGGCACGCCAGAGTCACGACGTGCGCCCGGTCTACAAGCGCGTCGACACCTGCGCCGCCGAGTTCGCCTCCGACACCGCTTACATGTACTCCACCTACGAGGAGGAGTGCGAGGCCGAGGTCAGCGACAAGAAGAAGATCATGGTGCTGGGCGGCGGGCCCAACCGCATCGGCCAGGGCATCGAGTTCGACTACTGCTGCGTCCACGCCGCCCTCGCCATGCGCGAGGATGGATACGAGACCATCATGGTCAACTGCAACCCGGAGACCGTGTCCACCGACTACGACATCTCCGATCGCCTCTACTTCGAGCCGGTGACCCTCGAGGACGTGCTGGAGATCGCCGACAAGGAGCGCCCGGAGGGCGTGATCGTGCAGTTCGGCGGCCAGACGCCGCTCAAGCTGGCCCGGGCCCTTGAGGCCGCCGGCGTGCCGATCATCGGCACCACCCCGGACGCCATCGACCGCGCCGAGGACCGCGAGCGCTTCCAGCACATGATCGACAAGCTGGGTCTCAAGCAGCCGCCCAACGCCACCGCCAGAAGCTTCGAGGAGGCCTTCGCCAAGGCCGAGGCCATCGGCTACCCGCTGGTGGTGCGTCCATCCTACGTGCTGGGCGGCCGGGCCATGGAGATCGTCTACTCGGCCACCGAGCTCGAGCGCTACATGACGCACGCGGTCAAGGTCTCCAACGACTCTCCGGTGCTGCTGGATCACTTCCTCAAGGCGGCCGTGGAGGTCGACGTGGATGCGGTCAGCGACGGTGAGCAGGTGGTGATCGGCGGCATCATGCAGCACATCGAGCAGGCCGGCGTGCACTCCGGCGACTCCGCCTGTGCGCTGCCGCCGTATTCGCTGCCGGCCGACGTCCAGGACGAGATGCGCGACCAGATCAAGCGCATGGCCGTGGAGCTCAACGTGGTCGGCCTGATGAACGTGCAGCTCGCCTGGCAGGACGGCGAGATCTACGTCATCGAGGTCAACCCGCGGGCCTCGCGCACCGTGCCCTTCGTGTCGAAGTGCATCGGCACCTCGCTCGCTCAGATCGCGGCGCGCTGCATGGCCGGCCAGACCCTCGCCTCCCAGGGCTTCACCCGCGAGATCGTGCCGCACTTCTACAGCGTCAAGGAAGCGGTCTTCCCCTTCAACAAGTTCCCGGGGGTCGATCCGATCCTGGCGCCGGAGATGAAGTCCACCGGTGAGGTGATGGGCTCGGGCGAGACCTTCGCCGAGGCCTTCTACAAGGCGCAGCTGGGCGCCGGCGAGGCGATTCCGCGCCTGACCGGCGAGCGCAAGGCCTTCCTGTCGGTCCGTGAGCCCGACAAGGCAGGCGTTATCGAGGTCGCTCAATCTTTGGTAGAATTGGGCTTCACCCTTTGCGCTACCCGCGGCACCGCGCGCGCCCTCGAGGCCGCCGGCATCGCCGTCGAGTCCGTGAACAAGGTCAATGAAGGCAGGCCGCACATCGTCGATATGCTCAAGAACGACGAGGTGGCCTACATCGTCAATACCACCGAGGGGCGCCAGGCCATCACCGACTCCTCGGTCATCCGTCGCACCGCTCTCGCCCGCAAGGTCCCCTACGCCACCACGTTGGCGGGGGCGCAGGCCGTTTGTCTGGCGCTCGAGTATGGCAACCAGATCACGGTGCGGCGGCTTCAGGAACTGCATGCAGGAGCGACAAAATGAACAAGGTCCCGATGACCGTGGCCGGCGAGCAGAACCTGCGACAAGAGCTTGAACAGCTCAAGAGCGTGGAGCGCCCCCAGGTGATCGCCGCCATCGCCGAGGCTCGTGAGCACGGCGATCTCAAGGAGAACGCCGAATATCACGCCGCTCGCGAGCAGCAGGGTTTCATCGAAGGGCGCATCCAGGAGATCGAGGGCAAGCTCTCGAGCTCCCAGGTGATCGACGTCACCAAGCTGCCCAAGACCGGCAAGGTGATCTTCGGCGTGACCGTCGAGCTGATCAATCTGGAGAACGACGAGGAAGTACGTTACCGGATCGTCGGTGAGGACGAGGCCGACATCAAGTCAGGCAAGATCTCGGTCACCTCCCCGATCGCCCGTGCCCTGATCGGCAAGGAAGAAAGCGACGTGGTGGTGGTCAAGACTCCCGGCGGCGAGGTCGAGTACGAGATCGCAAGCGTCGAGCACCTCTGAGTCGGCGACCGCCAGGTCAAAAAAAACCCGCGACACTGTCGCGGGTTTTTTTGTGCGGCGGGCTGCGGCCTTCTCGTCAGGACTTGGCCTAGCGGCGGCCGTGATGTTCCTCGAAGCGCTTGACGTTGGAGAGCTTCGGGTTGGCCTTGGGGTTGGCGCGGTAGAGCAGCACCACCTTGCCGATGCTCTGCACGTTCTCGGCGCGGGCGGCCTTGACCAGCTCCGCGATGACGGCGGCGCGATCGTCGCGCTCGGGAATCGCCAGCTTGACCTTGATCAGCTCATGGTCGCCCAGGGCGCGGTCGAGTTCCGCCAGCACACCCTCGGAAATGCCGTTCTCGGAGACGGTCACGACGGGATTGAGGTGGTGGCCGATGCTGCGCAGTGCTTTCTTTTGTGCCTGTGACAAGCTCATGATATCTTGATCGTTCCGGTTGTACTGACAAATGGTACTGAACACGTCATGGTACGTGGAAGTTGGCCTGTGCGAAAGCATGGCCGCCACGAAAGGCATGCGACCGGCCTTCCTTTCGGTATTAGATTCCCCAAGCATTTCAGGTGATGTCGTGGCACGCTCCACCAGTTCAAAGAGTGCCGGGTCACGTGGTGGCCAGGCCAGCAAGACCAGTGGCAACTGGCTCAAGGAACACTTCGACGACCAGTACGTGCAACGCTCCTGGCAGGACGGGTATCGCAGCCGTGCGAGTTACAAGCTGCTCGAGCTGGATGCCAAGGACAAGCTGTTCAAGCCGGGCATGACGGTCATCGACCTGGGCGCGGCGCCCGGCGGCTGGAGTCAGGTCGCCGCCGAGAAGGTCGGCGAGCGGGGGCTGGTGATCGCCTCCGATATCCTGGAGATGGATGCCCTGGCCGACGTGACCTTCCATCAGGGCGATTTCACCGAGGAGGCCGTGCTCGAGGCGATCCTCGAGACCCTCGGCGATCGGCGCGTGGACCTTGTGATGTCCGACATGGCCCCCAACATGAGTGGGATGGCCGCCATCGACCAGCCGCAGGCGATGTACCTGGTCGAGCTGGCCCTGGATCTGGCCCGCCAGACGCTGTCCCCGGGCGGACGTTTCCTGGCCAAGGTGTTTCAGGGCGAGGGCTTCGATGCCTACCTCAAGGAGCTGCGCGGCAGCTTCACCAAGGTTGTGACCCGCAAGCCGGAGGCCTCCCGCGCACGTTCCCGGGAAGTCTACCTGCTGGCGGACGGTTTTCGCGGCTGACCCATCGCAGGGTGGCCGCTGCGGGCGGCGGGCCGGGCGGTCCGCCGTCGATCATAGCGATTGGCTATGATTCTCATGTACGGACACGTACTGTCGAGTGTGCGATGCTGGTCGAGGCTTGCGCCGGGTGGTTGAACACGCCGGGCTCCTGTAGTGTCGAACGCAAAACCACCTTGGCAGTTTGATTTCAGCAATGAGGGTATTCCCTTGAATGATATGGCGA
Source organism: Halomonas sp. YLGW01 (assembly GCF_014840935.1). Lineage (NCBI taxonomy): Bacteria > Pseudomonadati > Pseudomonadota > Gammaproteobacteria > Oceanospirillales > Halomonadaceae > Halomonas > Halomonas sp. YLGW01. Next base: position 170,500 of record NZ_CP062005.1, read on the forward strand.
AGAACCTGATCCTGTGGTTGGTCATCGCGGCGGTGCTGCTGACGGTGTTCAACAACTTCAGTGTCGAGAACTCACCGCAGACGATGAACTATTCCCAGTTCGTCCAGCAGGTGCAGAATCAGCAGGTCCGTACCGTCACCATCGATGGTTACACCATCTCCGGTGAGCGCACCGACGGCTCGGATTTCCAGACCATCCGGCCATCGGCGGAAGATCCCAAGCTGATGGATGACCTGCTGGCGAACGACGTGACCGTGGTCGGCAAGAAGCCTGAGGAACAGAGCCTGTGGACCCGGCTCCTGATCGCCAGCTTCCCGATCCTGATCATCCTCGCCATCTTCCTGTTCTTCATGCGTCAGATGCAGGGCGGGGCCGGCGGCAAGGGCGGCCCGATGAGCTTCGGCAAGTCCAAGGCCAAGCTGCTCTCCCAGGACCAGATCAAGACCACCTTCGCCGATGTCGCCGGCTGCGACGAGGCGAAGGAGGAGGTCGAGGAGCTGGTCGACTTCCTGCGTGACCCGTCCAAGTTCCAGCGCCTCGGCGGCACCATTCCCCGCGGCGTGCTGATGGTGGGCCCGCCGGGCACCGGCAAGACGCTGCTCGCCAAGTCCATCGCCGGCGAGGCCAAGGTGCCGTTCTTCTCGATCTCCGGCTCAGACTTCGTCGAGATGTTCGTGGGTGTCGGCGCCTCTCGCGTGCGTGACATGTTCGAGCAGGCCAAGAAGCAGGCGCCCTGCATCATCTTCATCGACGAGATCGATGCCGTGGGCCGCTCCCGTGGCGCCGGCATGGGCGGTGGCAACGATGAGCGCGAACAGACCCTGAACCAGCTGCTGGTCGAGATGGACGGCTTCGAGGCCAACGAGGGCGTCATCGTCATCGCCGCCACCAACCGTCCCGACGTGCTCGACCCGGCGCTGCTGCGCCCGGGCCGCTTCGACCGCCAGGTCACCGTCGGCCTGCCGGACATCCGCGGCCGTGAGCACATCCTCGGCGTGCACCTGCGTAAGGTGCCGCTGGCCGATGACGTCAAGCCGTCGCTGATCGCCCGAGGCACTCCGGGCTTCTCCGGCGCCGATCTGGCCAACCTGGTCAACGAGGCGGCCCTGTTCGCCGCGCGGCGCAACAAGCGTCTGGTGGGCATGGAGGAGCTGGACCTCGCCAAGGACAAGATCATGATGGGCGCCGAGCGCAAGTCGATGGTCATGACCGACAAGGAAAAGCTCAATACCGCCTATCACGAGTCCGGCCACGCCATCATCGGCCTGGTGATGCCCGAGCACGACCCGGTCTACAAGGTCACCATCATTCCCCGTGGCCGGGCCCTCGGCGTGACCATGTTCCTCCCCGAGGAGGACCGCTACAGCCTGTCCCGTCAGCAGATCATCAGCCAGATCTGCTCGCTATTCGGCGGCCGGCTGGCCGAGGAGATGACGCTGGGGCCGAACGGTGTCACCACCGGCGCCTCCAACGACATCAAGCGCGCCACCGAGCTGGCTCACAACATGGTGGCCAAGTGGGGCCTGTCCGAGGAAATGGGGCCGATCATGTACGACGAGGACGAGTCGCACCAGTTCCTCGGCGGCCCCGGCCAGGGCGGCGGCAAGTTCAAGTCCGGCGACACCACCACCAAGCTCGACCACGAGGTGCGTCGCATCATCGACGGCTGCTACGAGCAGGCCAAGCAGATCCTCGAGGACAACCGCGACAAGCTGGACGCCATGGCCGAGGCGCTGATGCAGTACGAGACCATCGATGCCGACCAGCTGGCCGATATCATGGACGGGCGTCCGCCGCGCCCGCCCAAGGACTGGGATGACCAGGGCGGCAGCGGTTCGCCGGCCGGCGGCGCGCCCAGCGCAGACGATCAGGCCAGCGGCAAGGCTGACGACCAGGATGCCGCGTCCGACGCCGACGAGGGCGACGACGAGCCCCGCCGCCGTCCCTCCGACCCCCTGGGTGGCCCCGCCGGTCATTGAGGCAGGGTTTTCCCGTCAGGCAAGAGGCGCCCCCGGTGGGCGCCTCTTGCGTTTATTGGGTATCATGCCCGCCAGCATCCCCCACGCGGGGCCAATCGCCAGTCAGCAGGATCGAGCAAGCCATGAATGACGGACAAGGCGCCGGTGCGCTGCAATGCGGCCGGCATCGCCTGGATATCTCCTATCCCCGCGTGATGGGGATTCTCAACGTGACCCCGGATTCGTTCTCCGACGGCGGCCAGCATGTGGCCATCGATGATGCCCTGCGCCATGCCGAGCGCATGCTGGCCGAGGGCGCGGCGATCATCGATGTGGGCGGCGAATCGACCCGTCCCGGAGCGGCCGAGGTCAGCCCGCAGCAGGAGCTCGACCGGGTCGCCCCGGTGGTCGAGCGGCTGGTGCGCGACCTCGATGCGCTGGTGTCGGTGGACACCAGCGCGCCCGAGGTGATGCGCGAGACCGCGGCCCTGGGCGCGGGCATGCTCAACGATGTGCGGGGGCTGCGCCGCGAGGGCGCCCTCGACGCCGCGGCCCGCAGCGGCCTGCCGGTGTGTCTGATGCACATGGCGGGGGAGCCTGTGACCATGCAGGCGGCGCCCGCCTACGAGCAGCCGGTGGAGGAGGTCGTGGCGGCCTTTTTCGAGGAGCGGGTCCGTGCCTGCGAGGCAGCGGGGCTCAGGCGCGAACGGCTGATCCTCGATCCGGGCTTCGGCTTCGGCAAGAGCGTCGAGCATAATCTGCGCCTGCTCAATCGCCTGGCGGATTTCAAGGCGCTGGGTCTGCCGATCCTGGCCGGGATGTCGCGCAAGAGCATGATCGGCAAGGTGCTCGAGCGGCCTGTGGAGGAGCGGTTGTCGGGCAGCCTGGCGCTGGCGGCCCTGGCCGTAGAACGGGGCGCGCGGATTCTGCGCGTCCACGATGTGGGTCCCAGTGTGGATGCCGTGAACATGACATGGGCCGTAATGGAGGAGGGATTCACCCCATGAGCAGACGTTATTTTGGTACCGACGGCATTCGTGGCACCGTCGGCGATTACCCTATCACCCCCGATTTCATGCTCAAGCTCGGCTGGGCGGTCGGCCAGGTGCTGGGGCGCGAGGGGCGCACCAAGGTGCTGATCGGCAAGGACACCCGGATCTCCGGCTACATGTTCGAGTCGGCCCTCGAGTCGGGGCTCTCGGCGGCCGGGGTCGATGTCTCGCTGCTGGGGCCGATGCCCACGCCGGCCATCGCCTACCTGACCCGCACCTTTCGGGCCCAGGCCGGTATCGTCATTTCGGCGTCGCACAACCCCTTCGAGGACAACGGCATCAAGTTCTTCTCCGCCGAGGGCACCAAGCTTCCCGACGAGACCGAGGCGCGCATCGAGGAGATGCTCGAGGCGCCGTTGACCACCGTGGCGCCGGGCCGGCTCGGCAAGGCGGTGCGGATCGATGACGCCCCGGGACGCTATATCGAGTTCTGCAAGTCCACGGTGCCGGACCGGGTCAGCCTGCATGGCCTGAAGATCGTGCTGGACTGCGCTCATGGCGCCACCTATCACATCGCGCCCAACGTCTTCCGCGAGCTCGGCGCCGAAGTCAGCGTGGTCGGCGGTAGTCCCGACGGCCTCAACATCAATCACGAGGTCGGCTCGACGCATCCGGCCAGCCTGCGGGCGGCGGTGATCTCCCGGGGCGCGGATCTGGGCATCGCCTTCGACGGCGACGGCGATCGGGTGCTGCTGGTCGACGCCGACGGCCGCGAGCTCGACGGCGACGACATCCTCTACCTGATCGCCCGCGACCGCCATGCCCGCGGCGAGTTGGGCGGCGGCGTGGTCGGCACCCTGATGTCCAATTTCGGGCTCGCCGCGGCCCTCGAAGCGCTGGATATTCCCTTCGAGCGGGCCAAGGTCGGCGACCGTTACGTGATGGAGCGGCTGGCGGCCAACGGCTGGCAGCTGGGGGGCGAGTCTTCCGGGCACATCGTCTGTGGGCATATCCAGACCACCGGCGACGGCATCGTCTCCGCGCTGCAGGTGCTGGCCATCATGGTGCGCGAGGGGCAGACGCTGGCCCGGCTGCTGGGCGACTTCGAGAAGGCGCCCCAGGCGCTGGTCAATGTGCGCCTGGCCAACGGCACCGATCGCGGTGCCCTGATGGCCAGCGAGTCGCTGAAGCAGGCCGTGTCCAGCGTGGAGGCCGAGCTTGGCGACGAGGGGCGCGTGCTGCTGCGCCCCTCGGGCACCGAGCCGCTGATCCGGGTGATGGTCGAGGGTCGTCCCCACCTGGACGTGGATGGCCTGGCCCGTCGCCTGGCCGGCGAGGTCGAGTCGCTGGCCGATTGACGCGCCCGGCCTTGATGGCCGGCATGCCTTGTGGTGTGCTGGTTGTCATGCTATGAGCGCTCCTATACCATTTCGCCCCACCTTGAAAGAGGACTGTCTATGCGTACGCCGCTGATTGCCGGCAACTGGAAGATGAACGGCTCGTTGTCCCTGGTCGAGACCTTCGCCGATGCGGTTGCCGAGCGCGGCGTGCCCGCGACGGTCGAGGCGGCGCTGATGCTGCCGGCTCCCTTCCTGTCGGTGGCGACCCGAGCCTTCGCCGGCCAGCCGGTCGCGCTGGGGGGGCAGACCCTGTATCACCAGCCGAGTGGCGCCTTCACGGGTGAGGTGAGCGGCGGCATGCTCGTCGATTGCGGTGCGCGCTATGTGCTGGTCGGTCACTCCGAGCGGCGCGAGCTGTTCGGCGAGGACGACGCCGCGGTGCTGGCCCGGGTGCAGGCGGCGCTGACCGCCGGGCTCACGCCGGTGCTGTGTGTCGGCGAGACCCTCGAGGAGCGCGACGCCGGCCGCACCGAGGCGGTGGTGCTCGGCCAGCTGGCGGCGGTCTTCGATGCCCTTTCGCCGGACGAGCGCCCCCGCCTGGTGGTGGCCTACGAGCCGGTATGGGCCATCGGTACCGGGCGGACCGCCACTCCTGAGCAGGCTCAGCAGGTGCATGAGGCGCTGCGCGCGCACCTTGCGACCTATGACCCGACGCTGGCCGAGGGCCTGCGTCTGTTGTACGGCGGCAGCATGAAGGCTGCCAACGCCGCCGAGCTGCTCGCGCAGCCGGACATCGACGGCGGCCTGGTAGGGGGAGCCTCCCTCCAGGTCGACGATTTTCTAGCCATTTGCCAGTCAGCAGGTTGAACCCCATGCAAGTTGCCTTTCTCATGATCCACGTGGCGATCGCCATCGCCCTGGTCGTTCTCGTCCTGCTGCAGCAGGGCAAGGGCGCCGATGCCGGCGCCTCCTTCGGGGGCGGCGCTTCCCAGACCGTGTTCGGGTCCCGCGGCAGCGGCGGCTTCCTGTCCAAGTTCACGGCACTGCTGGCGGCCGGTTTCTTCGCCACCTCCCTGACGCTTGCGTACTTCGCGTCCGAGGCCGGTGAGGCGCCCGAGGCCGGCATCCCGAATGCTGAGGTGGTCGAGCAGCAAAACGGCCTGCCAACCCTTGACGACTCCTCATCCGATATGGATAATACAGCGCCAGTGCTCGAGGAGAACGGCAGCTAAGCCGTCTTCGTCGTGCACTCCCCTGATGCCGAAGTGGTGGAATTGGTAGACACGCTATCTTGAGGGGGTAGTGACCTTACGGTCGTGCGGGTTCAAGTCCCGCCTTCGGCACCATCTGAAACGCCTTGTACGTCGAGGCCTTCAGTAGCAAGATTGGCATTCAGGCGATGGCCACTGCCACGGCAAGGTAAGAGTCCTTGACGTGAACTAGAGTGGCGAGTAACATTGCCGGCCTGTGATGCGGGGTGGAGCAGTCTGGTAGCTCGTCGGGCTCATAACCCGAAGGTCATCGGTTCAAATCCGGTCCCCGCTACCATTTAGGCCGTCAAGCGACGCCAAATGGTTTATAAGGATTCTTGTGAAAGGCCCCTTCCAGTGAAGGGGCTTTTTGTTAGTAGCTCATCTGTTAGCCGTTCCCCTGTTAGCAGCCTTCGCTGGTAACACGCCAATCAGCCACCTCGCTTCCTCTTTATCTCCCGGCCAGGTGCCTGACGCAACGGCTGTAGGAGTCTTCGTCTGTGGCAATCAAGGACGCTGCGCTATACGCGTTAATCGAGCCGGTGGCCTCCGCCATGGGCTTCGAGCTCTGGGGGCTCAACTACCTGTCCCAGGGCAAACACTCCCGTCTGGTGATCTATATCGATGGCCCCGAGGGCGTGACCGTCGACGACTGTGCCGATATCAGTCGTCAGATCAGTGCGGTCATGGATGTCGAGGACCCGATCGCCGGCGAATATCGTCTCGAGGTGTCGTCGCCGGGCATGGATCGGCCGTTGTTCACCCTCGATCATTTCGAACGGTTCAAGGGCCATGTGGTGGCGATCAAGTTGCGCACCTCCTTCGATGGTCGGCGCAAGTTCCAAGGGCTGCTGGCCGGGATCGAGGGCGACGAGGTGTTGTTGCAGGTCGAAGGCGAGGAGTACTGCTTTCCCATCGACAGCATCGATCAGGCGCGTGTCGTGCCCCAGTTCGAGGATTGAGGTCGATGCATAAGGACAGGTTTTCTGGCGAGGCAAAGGCATGAGCAAAGAGATTTTGATGGTCGTGGACGCGATCTCGAATGAGAAGGGCGTGCCCCGTGACGTCATCTTCGAGGCCGTCGAGGCAGCGCTGGCAAGCGCGTCGCGCAAGCGCTTCGAGGGTCAGGAAGTCAACGTGCGGGTGGCGATCGACCGCGTCACCGGCGAATACGACACCTTCCGTCGCTGGGCGGTGATCGAGGACGACGAGTTCGAGAACCCGGATGCCGAGATCAAGCAGTCCTTCGCCGAGCGTCGCGATCCGCCGCTGACCCTGGGCGACGTGGTCGAGGAGCGCATCGAAAATGCCGCCTTCGGCCGTATCGCTGCCCAGACCGCCAAGCAGGTGATCGTGCAGAAGGTCCGTGAGGCGGAGCGTGCCGAGGTGGTGCGCCAGTACGCCGATCGCGAGGGCGAGCTGGTGGCCGGCATCGTCAAGAAGACCACCCGCGAAGGCCTGATCATCGATCTGGGCGACAACGCCGAGGCGTTCCTGCCCCGCAACGAGATGATCCCGGGCGAGCGCTACCGCATGAACGAGCGGGTGCGCGCGCTGCTGGTCAAGGTCGATGCCGAGGCGCGCGGCGCCCAGCTGATCCTGTCGCGGACCTGCCCCGAGCTGATCATCGAACTGTTCAAGATCGAGGTGCCGGAGATCGCCGAGCAGCTGATCGAGATCAAGGGCGCGGCACGGGATCCCGGCTCGCGCGCCAAGATCGCCGTCAAGACCAACGACCGCCGCATCGATCCGGTCGGCGCCTGCGTCGGCATGCGCGGATCGCGGGTGCAGGCGGTGTCCACCGAGCTGCAGAACGAGCGCGTGGATATCATTCTTTGGGACGACAACCCCGCCCAGCTGGTGATCAACGCCATGGCGCCGGCGGATGTCGCCTCGATCCTCGTCGATGAAGACAGCCATGCCATGGATGTCGCCGTCGCCGAGGACAACCTCGCCCAGGCCATCGGTCGCAGCGGCCAGAACGTGCGGCTCGCCTCAGAGCTGACCGGCTGGCGGCTCAACGTGATGACCGAGGAAGAGGCCGAAGGCAAGCGCGAGCAGGAAATCGACAGCCAGGTGGAATTCTTCATCAACCACCTGGAAATCGACGAGGAACTGGCACGTATCATGGTCGAGGAAGGCTTCACTTCCCTGGAAGAAGTGGCCTACGTGCCCCTCGAGGAAATGCTCGAGATCGAGGAATTCGACGAGGATCTCGTCGAGGAGCTGCGTGCACGCGCAAAAGATGAGCTGTTGAACCTGGCGATCGCTTCCGAAGAGGAGCTCGACGGCGCCCAGCCCGCCGACGACCTGCTCGAGATGGAAGGGATGGAACGTCACCTGGCCTTCATTCTGGCCAGCCGGGGCATTGTCACCATGGAGGACCTTGCCGAGCAGTCCGTCGATGATCTGAAAGACATCGAGGACGTGGACGAGGAGCGCGCTGCGGCACTGATCATGACTGCCCGTGCGCCTTGGTTCGAGAGCGAACAGTAAACAGGTCACGGGCTCAGGAGGGTCGTTAATGTCAGACATGACCGTAAAAGATTTTGCCGTAAAAGTGGGGCGCGAAGTGCCCCGCCTGCTGGAACAGATGAAAGAAGCCGGCCTACCCCATAAGGCCGAGAGCGACGCGGTGTCCGAAACGGACAAGAAGCGCCTGCTCGATTACCTGACCAAGAGCCACGGCGGTGCGACCAGCGACGCCGGGGCGAAGAATCGCGTCACCCTGACGCGCAAGACCAAGAGCCGGATCCGTTCCGGTGATCGCGGCAAGACCATCGAGGTCTCGGTGCGCAAGAAGCGCACCTACGTGAAGCGCGAGGAAGAGAAGCCCGCCGAGGAGCCGAAGGCTCAGGATCACGGGCCGCGTCAGCTGGTCGGTGACATGGCCGATTCCCAGGCCGAGCGTGCCGCTCGCGAGGCGGAGGAAGCCAAGGCCGCCAAGGCCAACGCCGAAGCCGCCAAGGCGGCGGAAGCAGCGAAGGCAACGGCCGCCGAGCCGGAGATTCCGGTGCCGGAACTCGAGACCGCCGAGCCTGCCGCTCCCGAGGTCAATGCACCGCCCAAGGAACCCCGTGGCGATACCCGCCGGGCGCCCAAGAAGGCCGGCGCCAAGGCCAAGAAGGGTCGTCATGAGCGGGACGATGACGATCGCGATGACCGCCGTCGCGGCGGCAAGAAGGCCAAGCGGGCCGAGCGTCGCGGCAGCCGTCGTGGCGGTCGCGAAGGTGGCGGCAAGCACGGCTTCCAGAAGCCGACGCAGCCGATCGTGCGCGAAGTGTCGATTCCCGAATCGATCAGCGTCGCCGAGCTGGCCGACAAGATGTCGATCAAGGCCAACGAAGTCATCAAGGCCATGTTCAACATGGGCGCGGCGGTGACCATCAACCAGACCATCGATCAGGACACCGCGGTGATCGTGGTCGAGGAAATGGGCCACAAGCCCAAGCTGGTCAAGGACGATGCCCTCGAGACCGAAGTGCTCGAGAACATCTCCTACGAGGGCGAAGAGATCACCCGCTCGCCGGTGGTCACGGTCATGGGTCACGTCGACCACGGCAAGACCTCGCTGCTCGACTACGTGCGTCGTGCCAAGGTGGCGACCGGCGAAGCCGGCGGCATCACCCAGCACATCGGTGCCTATCACGTCGAGGACAATCACGGCGGTGTGACCTTCCTCGATACCCCGGGCCACGCGGCGTTCACCGCCATGCGTGCTCGCGGTGCCAAGGCCACCGACGTGGTCATCCTGGTGGTCGCGGCGGACGATGGCGTGATGCCGCAGACCATCGAGGCGATCGAGCACTCGAAGGCCGCTGGCGTACCGATGGTCGTGGCGGTCAACAAGATCGACAAGCAGGGCGCCGATCCGGACCGGGTCAAGAATGAGCTGTCCCAGCACGGTGTCATCTCCGAGGAGTGGGGCGGCGACACCCAGTTCGTCCACGTTTCCGCCAAGTCCGGCGAAGGCATCGAAGACCTGCTGGAGTCCATCCAGCTGGTTTCCGAAGTGCTCGAGCTCAAGGCCGTGCCGGAAGCACCCGGCAAGGGCGTGGTGGTCGAGTCCCGTCTCGACAAGGGCCGTGGCCCGGTCGCCACCGTGCTGGTCCAGAACGGCACCCTGAAGAAGGGCGACATCGTGCTCGCCGGTCTGCACCACGGCCGCGTGCGTGCCCTGACCAATGAGCTGGGTCAGCAGGTCGACGAGGTCGGTCCGTCCATGCCGGTGGAGATCCAGGGTCTCGACGGCACGCCGGATGCCGGTGACGACTTCATGGTGCTCGAAGACGAGAAGAAGGCCCGCGAGATCGCCAACTTCCGTCAGGGCAAGTACCGCGAAGTGCGCCTGGCTCGCCAGCAGAAGGCCAAGCTGGAGAACATGTTCAGCCAGATGGGCAAGGAAGAGGTCGCCAAGGTCAATATCGTCCTCAAGGCCGACGTCCAAGGCTCGCTGGAAGCGATCAAGAGCGCTCTCGAAGAGCTCTCCACCGACGAAGTCGAGGTCGCCGTGGTGTCCTCCGGTGTCGGCGGCATCACCGGTACCGACGCCAACCTGGCGCTGGCCAGTGAGGCTATCGTGGTCGGCTTCAACGTCCGTGCCGACGCCGCGGCTCGCGAGATCATCGAGCGTGAAGGCCTGGATCTGCGCTACTACAGCGTGATCTACCAGCTGATCGACGAGGTCAAGCAGGCCATGAGCGGCATGCTGGCACCGGAGTGGAAGGAAGAGATCGTCGGCGTGGCCGAGGTTCGCGACGTCTTCCGCGCGCCGAAGATCGGCGCCGTGGCCGGCTGCATGGTCGTCGAGGGCACCGTGCACCGCAACAAGAAGATCCGTGTGCTGCGCGAAAACGTGGTCATCTACGAAGGCGAGCTGGAGTCCCTGCGTCGCTTCAAGGATGACGTCAACGAAGTGCGCAACGGCATGGAATGCGGTATCGGCGTCAAGAACTACAACGACGTCCAGGCCGGTGACAAGATCGAGGTCTTCGATCAGGTCAAGGTCGAGCGCACCCTGTAACCGACCGAGGAGAGCTGGTCATGCGCGAGTTCAAGCGTACCGACCGGGTAGCCGACCAGCTTCAGCAGGAGCTGGCGGTACTCATCCAGCGCGAGGTCAAGGACCCGCGCCTGGGCATGGTCACCGTCAGCGGGGTCACGGTCAGCCGTGACCTCGGCTATGCCGACGTCTATGTCACCCTGCTCGGCGAGAACGATGCCGAGCGGGTCAAGGACAACCTCAAGGTGCTCAAGCGCGCCGCGGGGTTCCTGCGCAGCCAGATCGCCCGGCGCATCAAGCTGCGTCACGTACCGGAACTGCGCTTCCACTACGACGAGAGCGTGGTGCGTGGGCAAAAGCTGTCCTCGCTGATCGAGGAGGCGGTCGCCAGCGACCGCGCCCAGCATCCTGATGATGACAGCGATGCCGCCGAGCCGGACGGCGAGGCGCGCCGCGACGAGGACGGCCGCTGATGGCGCGAAAGCGTCGCGGCCTGCCGGTCGATGGCGTGCTGTTGTTCGACAAGCCCAAGGGGGCGTCGAGCAACCACGTGCTGCAGCGCGTCCGACGGCTCTATCAGGCTCAGAAGGCAGGGCACACCGGCACCCTGGACCCGATGGCCACCGGCCTGCTGCCGATCTGCTTCGGCGAGGCCACCAAGTTCAGCTCCTTCCTGCTCGAGGCCGACAAGGTCTATGAGACTCGGGTGAAGCTGGGCGAGGTGACCGACACCGGCGATGCCGAGGGCGAGATCGTCGAACGCGCCCCGATACCGTCCTTGAACGAGGCCGATATCGAGGGCGTGTTGTCGCGTTTTCGCGGCGAGATCGATCAGGTGCCGCCGATGTATTCGGCGCTCAAGCACGAGGGGCGCAAGCTCTATGAGCTGGCCCGGGAAGGCAAGACGATCGAGCGTGCAGTCCGGCGCGTGAGCGTTTATGATAGCCGGCTGCTCGAGGCGAGTGCCGAGGGTTTTGACCTGCGGGTGCGGTGCAGCAAGGGCACCTACATCCGTACCCTTGCTGAGGATATCGGTCGCGCGCTCGGGTGCGGTGGCCATATCACGGCGCTGCGCCGGCTCAAGACCGGGCCCTTCGATGGCGACGGCATGCATACCCTGGACGCCCTGGAGGCACTGCCCGATCAGGACGCCCGGGAAGCGCTGTTGATGCCGGTCGACGTGCTGGTGGCGCATCTGCCGGCGCTTGACGTCGACGACGTGGCGGCCTCCCGGATCCAGCATGGCCAGCCGGCCCGCGTCGATACCGGTGAGCTCGCCGTCGACGACACCGCCAGACTCTATCGTGGCGAGGCCTTTCTGGGCCTGGTCACGGTCAGGGCGTCGGGGGAAATCGCTCCCCGTCGCTTGTTGAATACCGCCGCCGCCCAGTCGGGGGGCGATGCGTAACGCAACCCGCACCGCGTGGTACCTGCCACGCGGCGCAGGCGTGGAGACTGCAAATATGCGTGGTCTCCGACATTCATCACCAGGCATATTGCTTACTGGAGAAACAGATGGCACTTACCGCTGAAAAGAAGGCCGAGATCGTCAATGAGTTCGGCCGTGGCGAAAACGACACCGGTTCCCCCGAAGTTCAGGTGGCCCTGCTGAGCGCCAACATCGACGGCCTGCAGGATCACTTCAAGACCAACAAGCAGGATCACCACTCTCGTCGTGGCCTGATCCGCATGGTCAACCAGCGTCGCAAGCTGCTCGACTACCTCAAGCGCAAGGATTTCGAGCGTTACCAGTCGCTGATCCAGCGCCTGGGCCTGCGTCGCTAAGCGGCACCGGCAGCCAGACAGGGACGGGTCCACGGATCCTTCCCGGACCCGCGGCAGCGCCGCAGGGTCCTCGAGCAAGCAACCCCAAGGGGTTGCTTGTTCTTTTATGGGATCTTGGTAGCCCTTGCCCCGACGACCTCCTAAAATGGGCGTCGAGTCAAAAAGACCCAACATGAATTCGACAAGTTGAAGGAAGCCGCCGTGAACCCGGTCAAGAAAACATTCCAGTACGGTCGCAGCACCGTGACTCTCGAGACGGGCCGTATCGCCCGTCAGGCCACCGGTGCCGTGCAGGTCACCATGGGTGATACCGTGGTGCTGTGCACCGTGGTGGGCAAGAAGACCCTCAAACCGGGCCAGGACTTCTTCCCGCTGTCCGTGCACTACCAGGAAAAGACCTATGCCGTGGGCAAGATCCCCGGCGGCTTCTTCAAGCGTGAGGGGCGCCCCACCGAGAAGGAGACCCTCACCTCGCGTCTGATCGACCGTCCGATCCGCCCGCTCTTCCCCAAGGGCTTCATGAATGAAGTCCAGGTGATCTGCAACGTGATGTCCGCCGACCGCAACCAGGACCCGGACATCGCCGCCATGATCGGCACCTCCGCGGCGCTGGCCATCTCCGGTCTGCCGTTCAGTGGCCCGATCGGCGCCGCCCGCGTCGGCTTCGACGAGGAGAAGGGCTACTTCCTCAACCCGACCGTCGAGGAGCTGACCCAGTCCGAGCTCAACATGGTCGTCGCCGGCACCGAGAAGGCCGTGCTGATGGTCGAGTCCGAGGCCAAGGAGCTACTCGAGGACGAGATGCTGGGTGCGGTGCTGTTCGCCCACCAGGAGATGCAGGTCGCCATCACCGCCATCAACGAGCTGGTGGCCGAGGCGGGCAAGCCGAAGTGGGACTGGCAGCCGGCAGAAGAGAACGTGGCCCTCACGGAAGCCCTGGCCAAGGACTTCGAAGCCAAGGTCGGCGAGGCCTACCGCATCACCGACAAGATGGCTCGCCAGGACGCCCTGAGCACCGCCAAGGATGCCGCCATCGCCGCGCTGGCCGGTGAGGAAGAAGGCACCTTCGATGCCGACGAGGTGGCCAAGGCCTTCGCCGCCCTCGAGAAGCGTGTCGTGCGCTCGCGGGTGGTCAAGGGCGAGCCGCGCATCGACGGTCGCGACCTGAAGACCGTGCGTCCGCTGGACATCCAGGTTGGCATGCTGCCCAAGACCCACGGTTCGGCGCTGTTCACCCGCGGCGAGACTCAGGCCATGGTCGTCGCCACCCTCGGCACCCTGCGTGACTCCCAGCTGATCGAATCACTGGAAGGCGAGCGCAAGGATCGCTTCCTGCTGCACTACAACTTCCCCCCGTACTGCGTGGGCGAAGCCGGCTTCATGGGCGGCCCCAAGCGTCGCGAGATCGGTCACGGCCGTCTGGCGCGCCGCGGCGTTCAGGCCATGCTGCCGAGCGATGACGACTTCCCCTACACCATTCGCGTGGTCTCCGAGATCACCGAGTCCAACGGCTCCAGCTCCATGGCCTCGGTGTGCGGTACGTCACTGGCCCTGATGGACGCGGGCGTGCCTCTCAAGGCGCCGGTGGCCGGCATCGCCATGGGCCTGGTCAAGGATCCGGACGGCTTCGCCGTGCTGACCGACATCCTGGGTGACGAGGATCACCTCGGCGACATGGACTTCAAGGTGGCCGGCAGCGCCGAAGGCGTCACGGCACTGCAGATGGACATCAAGATCGAGGGCATCAACGAGGAGATCATGGAGCAGGCGCTGCAGCAGGCTCACGAGGCCCGCCTGACCATCCTCAAGCAGATGAACCAGGTGATCGGCGAGAGCCGCAGCGAAGTGTCCGACAACGCCCCGTCGATGGCCACCATCAAGATCAACCCGGACAAGATCCGCGACGTGATCGGCAAGGGCGGCGCGACCATTCGCAAGATCTGCGATGACACTGGCGCTTCCATCGATCTGGACGACGATGGCACCGTGCGTATCTATGCCGAGGATAAGACGGCCGCCAAGGCAGCGATCGATACTGTGCTTGCCATCACCGCCGAGGCCGAGATCGGCAAGCTCTACATGGGCAAGGTGGTGCGCATCGCCGACTTCGGCGCCTTCGTCAACATCATGCCGGGCACCGACGGCCTGGTGCACATCTCCCAGATCGTGCCCGAGCGGGTCAACGACGTGCGCGAGTTCCTCAACGAGGGGGACGACGTGATCGTCAAGGTGCTGGACATCGACAATCGTAACCGCGTGAAGCTCACCATCAAGGAGATCACGCCGGAAGAGAAGGCCGCCTTCGAGGCCGCCGAGGTGGTCGTCGACTAAGGTGGTCGCCGACGACTAGGCCTCCTGGCACGAGGCCTCAACGACAACGCCCCCGCAGCCTGGCTGCGGGGGCGTTTTTTTTGCGCCTTGCCTATAGGTGTCAGGGGCTCCTCAGCGCTCGATGGCCAGCGCCACGCCCTGACCGCCGCCGATGCACAGCGTCGCCAGGCCCTTCTTGGCGTCCCGGGCGATCATCTCGTGGACCAGGGTCACCAGCACGCGACAGCCGGAGGCACCGATCGGATGGCCGATGGCGATGGCGCCGCCGTTGACGTTGATCTTGTCGGCATCCCAGCCAAGCTCCTTGTTGACCGACAGCGCCTGGGCGGCGAAGGCCTCGTTGGCCTCGACCAGGTCCAGCTCGTCGATGGCCCAACCGGCCTTGTCGAGGCAGCGGCGGGTCGCCGGGGCCGGGCCGATGCCCATGATCGACGGCTCGACGCCGGCGTTGGAGTAGGCCTTGATGCGGGCCAGCGGCTCGAGCCCCAGCGCCTTGGCCTTCTCGGCGGAGCACAGCATGACCACCGCGGCGCCGTCGTTGATCGAGGAGGCGTTGCCGGCGGTCACGGTGCCGTCCTTCTTGAAGGCCGGACGCATGCCGCCGAGCTTCTCGGCGGTCACGCCGGCTCGCGGGCCCTCGTCGGTGTCGAACACCACCGGGTCGCCCTTGCGCTGGGGAATCTCGACCGGGACGATCTGGCTCTTGAACTTGCCGGCCTCGATGGCGGCCGTGGCCTTCTGCTGGGACGCCGCGGCGAAGGCATCCATCTCCTCGCGGGTGATGCCGTATTTCTCGGCCAGATTCTCGGCGGTGATGCCCATGTGATAGTCGTTGAAGGCGTCCCACAGGCCATCGTGGACCATGGTATCGACGGCCTTCCAGTCGCCCATGCGCTGCCCGCTACGGGAATGCGGCAGGACATGCGGGGAGGCGGACATGTTCTCCTGACCGCCGGCGAGGATCAGCTCGGCGTCGCCGCAGCGGATCGCCTGAGTCGCCAGATGCAGGGCCTTGAGGCCGGAGCCGCAGACCTTGTTGATGGTCATGGCCGGCACCGCATCCGGCAGGCCGGCCTTGATGGCTGCCTGACGGGCGGGGTTCTGGCCGACACCGGCGGTGAGGACCTGGCCGAGCAGCACCTCGTCGACCTGGTTGCCCGCGACGCCGGTCTGGGCGAGGATGTCCTTCATGACCAGGGCCCCCAGGTCGCTGGCAGGGATGCCGGCGAGCGAGCCGCCGAAGGTGCCAACGGCTGTGCGGCGGGCCGCGACAATCACCACGTCTTGCATACAGAGACTCCTCGAGAATGTCTTGGGACCTCCTAGCATAGGAGAGTCTTGTGCGCTGCGACAATGGCTAATCGCGTACACGGGACCAAAGCGCAAGGTGGCCAGAGCAGGATCGGGAAGGGCCGTGGACCGGCGTATGGCTAGGGCCCCGTTGAGGGGTGGCAAAGAGGCGCTGGCGAGGTGAGCTCGAGATGACGTCGCGGACGGCCGTCGACAGGGGCCGGCCGCGAGTGAGGTGGGCTCAGTCAGGGTGAGCCCAGTCAAGGTGAGCTTAGGCGAGCTGGACGGGGATGGCGTTGCTGGTGTGGCTGACGGCATTGCCTTCCTGCAGGTAGACCAGCGCCGGCTGGTGCTGCTCCACCTCGCGATCGTCATAGTGGGCATAGCTGCAGATGATGACCCGGTCGCCGACGCTTGCCAGGTGGGCCGCGGCGCCGTTCACCGAGATCACCTTGGTGCCTTCCTCGGCGCGGATGGCGTAGGTGGTGAAGCGCTGGCCGCCCTCGACGTTATAGATCTGGATCTGCTCGTTTTCGCGGATGCCGGCCAGGTCGAGCAGCTCGCCGTCGATGGCGCAGGAGCCTTCGTAATTGAGTACGGCGTGGGTGACGCGAGCCATGTGCAGCTTGGCCTTGAGCATGATGGTGTACATCGAAGAGGCTTCCTTATCCGTCGCGATGCGACAGGCGAATGGTCAGGTTGTCGATCAGGCGGGCCGGCCCGAGCTGGGCCGCGGCGAGAATCACCGCCTCTCGGGTGTTGGCGTCGACCTCGCCGAGATCATCGGCGCGGCGCAGCGCCAGATAGTCGGGCACGAAGCCGCGCGCGATCAGGCGTTGGTGGGCGGCCTCCAGTGCGGCGGCGCGAGGCTCGCCGGCGTCGAGAGCCTCGCGCAGCTCGCACAGGGTGCGGTAGAGCCCCGGCGCCAGTTGGCGCTCTTCCTCGCTGAGATAGCCGTTGCGCGAGGACAGCGCCAGGCCATCGGCGGCCCGCACGATCGGCACGCCGACGATCTCGATGGGGAAGTGCAGGTCGCGGGTCAGCTGGCGAATCACCGCCAGCTGCTGATAGTCCTTCTCGCCGAAGCAGGCCAGGTCGGGTTGCACCAGGTTGAAGAGCAGGCTGACCACGGTGGCCACGCCGTCGAAGTGGCCGGGGCGTGAGCCGCCGCACAGCCCCTCGCTGACGCCGGCCACGTGCACCCGGGTCTGGACGTCGAGGCCCTGGGGGTAGAGCTCCCGGCTCGAGGGCGCGAACACGAGATCGCAGCCGGCGCGCGCGAGGCCGGCCTGATCCTCGGCGAGGGTGCGGGGGTAGGCGTCCAGGTCCTCGTCCTCGCCGAACTGCAGCGGATTGACGAAGATCGTCGCCACCACCAGGTCGGCCCGCGCCCGGGCCTCGGCGACCAGTGCCAGGTGGCCGTCATGCAGGTTGCCCATGGTCGGCACCAGGGCGATGCGCTGCCCGGCCCGTCGCGGGCCGGCCAGGGCCTCACGCAGCGCCGGGATATGATACAAGGTATCCATCAGAAGCAGTGTTCCTCGGCCGGGAAACGGCGTGCCTTGACGTCTTCGTGATAGCGACGGAAGGCGGACGGGATGTCGTCGGCCTCGGCCATGAAGTTCTTGACGAAGCGCGGCGTGCGGCCGTGGGTGATGCCCAGCACGTCGTGCATGACCAGGATCTGGCCGTCGACGTCGGGGCCGGCCCCGATGCCGATCACCGGCACGTCGAGCGCCTCACGCACCGCGCGGCCGAGGCTCGCCGGCACGCACTCGAGCAGGATCACCGAGGCGCCGGCGTCCTGCAGGGCCTTGGCGTCATGGAGAATCTGCTCGGCGCGCTCGGCGTCACGGCCCTGTACCTTGTATCCGCCCAGCTGGTGAACCGACTGGGGCGTCAGGCCCAGGTGGGCGCACACCGGCACGCCGCGACGGGTCAGCTCACGGATGCCCTCGGCCATCCAGGCCTCGCCCTCGACCTTGACCAGCTCGGCGCCCGCGCGCATCAGGGCGCCGGCATCGTCGAGCAGCCTCGGCAGGCTCGAGTTGCTCATGAACGGCAGGTCGACCATTAGCAGGCTGGCGCCCTTGCCACGGGCCGCGCAGCGGGTGTGATAGCAGATATCCTCGAGGGTGACCGGCAGGGTGCTGTCGTGGCCCTGCAGCACCATGCCCAGGGAGTCACCGACCAGCAGCACCTCGATCCCGGCGTCGCTGGCGGCGCGGGCGAAGGAGGCGTCGTAGGCGGTCAGGCAGCTAAAGGTCTCCCCCGCCCGCTTGTGGGCCGAAAGCGTGCTCAAGGTGACGGTTTTCATAGTATTGCGATCTCGTCGATAGCGTCGTGGGGCCGAGTGGCGGCACTCGATCCCCTGGCTGGCGTCGGGGCCTGCCATCACGGTGTTACCCGACAGTCCCCGGAAGGGTGGAATGGTAACAAAAGACGGGCAACTCTACCTTTCGGGTAACAGGGCCCGCAAGTCGCCGGCGGACTGCCAGGCGGGGAGCGCCGCGACGGGGCCGAAGCCCGGCAGCTCGAGTCGAGGGGCCAGTTCATGCAGGGGCACGACCACGAAGGCGCGCGCGGCAAGCTCCGGGTGGGGCAGGCGGAGCCGGGGATGCTCGAGGCGCCGGTCGTCGTAGAGCAGCAGGTCGAGATCCAGGGTGCGTGGCCCCCAGTGGCGCCGGCGCACCCGGGCATGGCGCTGCTCGAGAGCCTGCAGCTGATCGAGCAGTGCGAGCGGCGACAGCCGGGTCTCGACGCGCGCCACGGCGTTGATGAAGTCGGGCTGATCTTGCGGGCCCACCGGTCGACTCGCGTAGCGGCGGGAGGTGGCCGTCAGGCGCGTCAGCGGCAGGCCATCGAGCTCGGCGATCGCCCGCTCGACATGGCCGCGCGGGTCGTCGAGATTGCTGCCAAGGCCGATGTAGGCGAGGGACGGCATCCGCTCAGTCCTGCTGGCTCGACGAAGGCTGGGCACTGCGCCGGCGCTTGCGGGGGCGGCGCTTGCGCTTCTTGCCGCCACCGCTGCCGGCCGGGTCGCTGCCGAGCTTCTGCAGCAGGCGGCGCTGCTCGTGCTCGTCGGCGTCCTGGAAGGCGGTCCACCAGGCGCCGAGGCCGGGCGTGATCTCGCCGGCTTCCTCGCGCAGCAGCAGGAAGTCGTAGGCGGCCCGGAAGCGCGGATGCTCGAGGGTCTGGAAGGCACGCTTGCCGTGACGCCTGGGCAGGTGCATCTGCAGGTCCCAGATCTCGCGCATCGGGATGCTGAAGCGCTTGGGGATCGAGATGTGCTTGAGCTGACGGCTGACCGCCTGCTGGGCGGCGGTATGCAGTGCCGGCACGGCGGGCATGCCGTCATCCATCAGCGCCGCATGGCGCATCGTCACTCCCGGCCACAGCAGGGCGCCGATCAGGAAGGCCGGCGTCACCGGCCGATCGCGACGGATGCGGTCATCGGTGTTTGCAAGGGCCCGTTCCATCAGCGCTTCGGCCCAGGGCAGGGCCTCGAGAGCCTCGTCGGCCTCCGGGAAGAGCATCGGGAAGAGGCCGTGGTGGCGCAGTGCTCGGAAGGTATCCAGGGCATGGCCCGCGAGGAACAGCTTGAGGATCTCGTCGAACAGCCGGGCCGGCGGAATCTGCAGCAGCAACGGTGCCAGCTCCCGGATCGGGGCCTCGGTGGCGGCGTCCATGCTGAAGTCGAGCTTGGCGGCGAAGCGCACCGCGCGCAGCATGCGCACCGGGTCCTCCCGGTAGCGGGTCGCCGGGTCACCGATCAGGCGCAGGGTGCGAGACTCGATGTCGCGTACGCCATTGGCCCAGTCATGGATCGAGAAGTCGGCGATGTTGTAGTAGAGCGCATTGACCGTGAAGTCGCGACGCAGGGCGTCTTCCTCGACGTTGCCCCAGACGTTGTCACGCAGCAGCAGGCCGTCCCGTGATTGCTGGGACTGCTGGCCGCCGTGATCGTCGTTGGGACGTCCGCGGAAGGTGGTGACCTCGATCACCTCGCGACCGAAGCGCACGTGCACGATGCGAAAGCGCCGCCCGATGATCCGCGAGTTGCGGAACAGGTCGCGCAGCTCCTCCGGGGTCGCGTCGGTGGCGACATCGAAGTCCTTGGGCGTCTTGCCGAGCAGGGAATCCCGGATGCTGCCGCCGACCAGGTACGCCTCGAAGCCCGCATTGTGCAGACGATAGAGGACCTTCAGCGCGGCATCGGAGAAGAGCTTGCGGGAAACGTCGTGGTCATCGCGGGGAATCACGCGCAGCGCGGGGGTCTGGCCGGAGCCGTCCTGAGAGCCGAACAGCGACTTCAGATGCTCACCGGGAGCTTGTAGAAAACGGGTAAATCCTTTGAACATGCAGCGAAATCGACTCGCTAAGGCAAAACCCAAGTGTAGCCGACCACCGACACCTTGGGAACCATTGCCTGTTGGAGGGACGTCCAGATAGGCCGGCCATTCGCGGTGGTTTGGCTTCCAGACGCAGAAAGGGGAGGCCAGTCGGCCTCCCCTGTAAGCATGAAGTCAGCATCCCTGCTGTTGGTTCTTCTTCGTGATGGCGCATCGCCTTGAATACGCACCACAGTCACCAAAGATGGTTCAGGCAAGCAAGATTCTTGTTGTTATCGACCTTCCTGATGGCGACCGTCTCGTATTCAAAACAATAGTCCAACCACGACGGCAACGGAGTTGCCTTCCTCCGGTGTCTTGTTGTTGTTACCGGAGGTGCATCGCATGAGGGCTTGTTGTTGTTGTGGCCCGTCGGGATGCGTGTCGTCCTGGTCAGCTTTCCGGACTCTCGACCGCAATTGTTGTTGTGGTGATCGAGTCGCACCGGGATGGCGTGTGGTTGTTCTTGTGAGAGTGATTGCCATCACGGGTGCCGTGTCGTGCCGTCAGCGTTGTTGTTGTTGGGCTGTCGGCGGTGTTCGAGTGCTCGTCGTTGTTGTTGTTGGCGCGAGGGCTCGATGACGTCCGGCTGTTGTTTTTCTTGCTCTAAACAGTGCACTGCTCGTGCCATGTTCAGAAAAGTTAAGTAAAAACAGAGTGTTGTATTTTTTCCAATCGGTTCCGCCTGATATGCACCGCTGTTGTGTTACCCCCTGTGCCGCATCCTGGGGCATTTCTTGTGTGGGATGGTAACAACTGGTGCAGCGCTGGCCGCCATGATGCGCAAAAGCGCCCGCAAAGGGAACTCGCGGGCGCTTAGACCATGGTCGGGTAGGGGCCGTTAAGGGGGCTATTAAGGGGGCCATGTAAGGCGGGAAGGCATCAGTCCCGACGGCCTCGGGCGCTGCGCTTGCGGGGGATGCCCAGGCGCTGTCGCCGCTCCCACAGGCACTTGCGACTGATGCCGAGCTTGTGGGCGAGCTCGGTCTCGCTCATCTGCTCCTGATGCTCGAGCACGAAGTGCTGGAAGTAGTCCTCCAGCGACAGGTCCTCCTCGCTGTCCTCGTCCGCCCGCGGCGTCGCATCATCCGCTGGCGTCGCGCCGCTCGGTGCCGCGGGCGAGGCCGGAGGCACGGCGGTCGGGCGCAGGCCCAGGTCATCGGGATGGATCAGGTGGCCCTCGGCGAGGATGACGCCGCGCTCCAGGGCGTTCTCCAGTTCGCGGACATTACCGGGCCAGAGGTAGTCGCGGATCTCCCGGCGGGCGCTGCGCGAGAGCCTCAGTCCCCGGCGCTCATGGCGTCGGCAGGCGGCCTCGAGCAGCACGTCGGCGAGGGCCAGGATATCGTCCTCGCGATCCCGCAGGGCCGGCAGGTCGATCTGCATCACGTTGAGGCGGTAGTAGAGATCGAGGCGAAACTCGCCGGTCTTCGACAGCGCCTGCAGGTCCCGGTGGGTGGCGGCGATCAGGCGCACGTCCACATGCCGGGTCTCCACCGAGCCGATCTTGCGGATCTCGCCCTCCTGCAGCACCCGCAGCAGCCGCGCCTGGGCATCCAGCGGCAGCTCGCCGATCTCGTCCAGGAACAGGGTGCCGCCGTCGGCGGCCTCCACCAGGCCGGTGCGGGCGGCGCTGGCGCCGGTGAAGGCGCCCTTCTCGTGGCCGAACAGCTCGGACTCGATCAGGGTCTCGGGAATCGCCGCGCAGTTGACGCAGATCAGCGGGGCCTTGGTGCGTTTGCTCTGGTTGTGGATGGCGCGCGCCACCAGCTCCTTGCCGGTGCCCGACTCGCCCTGGATCAGCACCGTGACGTCGGCTGGGGCGGTCTTGCGAATCCGGGTATAGACCACCTGCATGGCGGGGCAGTCGCCGATCATCGTCTGGGATGCAGCGTTCTCGAGGGGGGCGGAGGCAGCCGGTGCATCGTTCCGGGCGTCGAGCACCCGGGCCACCGTCTCGAGCAGCTCGGCATGATCGAAGGGCTTGGCGACGTAATCGACCGCGCCCTGTTTCAGGGCATCGACGGCGGAGCGCATGCTGGCATAGCTGGTCATGATCAGCACCGGCACCGGGGCGGCGCGGGCGATCATGGCGGTGCCGGGCTCACCGGGAAGGCGCAGGTCGCTGATCACCAGCGCGAAGCGCTGCGGGTCCAGGGCCTCGGCCTCGGCCACCGAGGCGGCCTCGCTGACCTCGTGGCCATGGCGTTCCAGCAGCCGCTTCAGGGCGCTGCGGATGATGCTTTCGTCTTCAACGATCAGAATCCGGCTCATGGGGCAGCTCGTCGTCCTCTTGACTCGGGGGCTGCCGTGGGCACGGCAGCCTCATGACGCATCGGGTACCGCGATCGCGCCCGTCGGGGGGCGATTCCACCTCGATGCGCCCCTGATGGTCGGCCAGGATGCCATGGACCAGCGCCAGGCCGAGGCCAGTGCCCTAGCCGGGCGCCTTGGTGGTAGTGAAGGGCTCGAACAGGTGGTCACGCACACGGAGGTCGAGGCCCTGACCAGCATCGGTCACGGACCATTCTATGCCATCTCGCCCCTGGCCATCGGCGCGGCGCCGGGCCTCGATCTCGATGGCGCCACCAAGTGGGCTCGCATCCCGCGCGTTGCCCAGCAGGTTGACCATCACCTGGACCAGACGCTGGGCATCCCCCGTCAGCCGGAGCGCCTCGGGGCAGCGGTTGCGGTAATCGACATCCTGGCCCTTGTGCGCTAGCCGGATCAAGTGAAGTGCCTCCATGGGCCTCTCCTCGTGGATCACTCCCTGGGATCGATAGCCCCCGGACTCTCTCCGTGGCTCGGCACACAAAGTGGCCAGGATTTAGGCGGCCAGGATTCAGGTAGCTAGGCCTCCGGCCAGTCAGGAGCGCGATGAGCGTCATCGGGCGTCAGCCGCATCGGGTCCCAGGCGGCGATGGCGGCGGTCAGCTGGTCCTCGACCGGTGCGGTGGCAAGCGCCGGGTCGGGTGTCTGCTGCAGGGCCGCGAGGGCCTGATGCAGCAGCGGGCGCACCCGTTGGTCCTCGGGCAGCGCCCGAGCCAGGTTCTGCTTGGAGAGCTTCTGGCCGTCGTCGCCGATGATCAGCGGCAGGTGCAGGTAACGGGGTTCGGGCAGCCCCAGGGCGGCCTGCAGCTGGCGCTGCCAGGGGGTGTTGTCGAGCAGATCGACGCCGCGGACCACGTCGCTGATGCCCTGGTCGGCATCGTCGACCACCACCGCCAGCTGATAGGCCCAGAGGGCATCCTTGCGCTTGAGTACCACGTCGCCCAGCGCGGCCGGGTCCAGGCACTGTCGCCCATAGAGCCGGTCCTGCCAGATCACCGGGCGCAGTCCACGGTCGCTGCGCAGCCGCCAGGCGAGGGGAGCGTCGGGGGCACAGGGGCCGTTGTGGCACCAGCCGGGGTAGACGGGGTGATCCCGCCACTGCTTGCGCGAGCAGCTGCAGGGGTAGGCGAGCCCCGCCTCGGCGAGCCGCTCGAGGGCCGCCGCATAGGCATCATCACGTGTCTGCTGGTAGCGCACCGGACCGTCCCAGTGAAGGCCGAAGGCCTCGAGCTGGCGCAGGATAGTGTCGCTTGAGCCGGGCGGGCAGCGGGGCGGATCGATGTCTTCGATGCGCAGTCGCCAGGTGCCGCCGGCGCGGCGGGCATCCAGGTAGCTGCCCAGCGCCGCGACCAGCGACCCGAAGTGCAGAGGGCCGGATGGGGTGGGGGCGAAGCGTCCGCAGTAGTCGATCATGGCTGAGGGCTCATCGGGGCGGTGGGGGCATCGGTGCTCGTGGCGGATGCCGCGCGTCGGGGCGGGGTGGGCTCGGTTCTGGCCTGCTGTTGGCCGGCTGAATACGCCGACGGGCACCCGAGGGTGCCCGTCGAAGATGGCCAATATTGCCGCGCGGGCCTGGCTGGCAAGCCTGTATCAGCCGCCGAGCTGCTTCTCCTTGAGCTCGGCCAGGGTCTTGCAGTCGACGCATTGAGTGGCCGTGGGGCGCGCCTCGAGACGACGGATGCCGATCTCGACGCCGCAGGCCTCGCAAAAGCCGTAGTCGTCCTCATCGATCTTGTCGATGGTTTCGTTGATCTTCTTGAGCAGCTTGCGTTCGCGGTCCCGGGTGCGCAGCTCCAGGTTGAAGCCTTCTTCCTGGGTGGCACGATCCGCCGGATCGGCATAGTTGTTGGCGTCTTCCTGCAGGTGGCGCACGGTGCGGTCCACCTCTTCCATCAGGTCCTTTTTCCAGTCGAGCAGGATCTGCCGGAAGTGCTCCAACTGTTTGTCGTTCATGTACTCTTCACCCGGAGCCGGCTCATACGGGGTGAAGCTCTTGAGGGCTTCCGTGGGTTGTGCTGCTGCTGCCATGTGGCTGCCTCATTACTCGAGTGACTGGGGCCATTACCCGATCGAAGGGGAGCTGTCCATCGCGGGCCCAAAGCCCAGTGTATTTAGCGAAAAAATGCCGCGAACGCAACCGTTGTGTCATCTTCTTTGCTGTAGAAGCGCATCGCCAAGCGGTTACCATACCGTTCTGACCGTACCGCCTGCCGGCGGTGCCCACTCGTTGCTACAGGGAGTCGCCCATGTCGTTCAGCGCCAGGCTGGATCGGGTCCAGCCGTTTCGAGTCATGAGCCTGCTCGAGGTCGCTCAGGCCCGCGAGGCGGCGGGCCACGACGTCATCCACCTGGAGGTCGGTGAGCCCGATTTCGCCACCCCGGAGCCGGTGATCGCCGCCGGGCAGCAGGCGCTGGCCGCGGGCCAGACGCGCTACACCCCTGCCGCCGGGCTGCCGGCGCTGCGGGAGGCCATCGCCGGCCACTATGCCGAGCACTTCGGCGCCCGGGTCGACCCGGGCCGGATCATCGTCACCCCGGGCGCCTCCGGGGCCCTGCTGCTGGCCAGCCAGCTGCTGGTGCAGCGGGGCGACCGGGTGCTGATGGCCGACCCCACCTATCCCTGCAACCGTCACTTCATGGCGCTGGCCGAGGCCGAACTCGATACCGTGGCGGTGGGCCCGGAGAGTGGCTGGCAGCTGGATGCCGGGCTGATCGCGCGCCACTGGCGCGAGGCGACCCGGCTCGCGATGCTGGCCACGCCCTCCAACCCCACCGGCCATACCCTGGACGCGGGCCAGATCGCCGCCGTGGCCGAGACCGTGGCCGCGCGTGGCGGAGCCCTGCTGGTCGACGAGATCTATCAGGGCCTGACCTATGACGTGGCGCCGGTGTCGGCGGCGGCCATGGCCCCCGAGGCTTATGTGGTGAACAGCTTCTCGAAGTACTTCGGCATGACCGGCTGGCGCCTCGGCTGGCTGGTGGCCCCCGAGGATGCCGTGGAACCGCTGACCCGGCTCGCCCAGAACGTCTTCCTGGCGGCGCCGACGCCCTCCCAGCATGCGGCCCTGGCCGCCTTCACGCCGGAATGCCGCGACGAGCTCGAGCGCCGTCGCCGGGAGCTGCATCGCCGCCGCGATGCCCTGCTCGAGGGACTGGCGGGCCTGGAGCTGGCGCCCTCGCTGCCGCCCCAGGGCGCCTTCTATCTATGGCTCGACATCAGCCGTTACAGCCGGGACAGTCAGGCCTTCTGCCGGCGTCTGCTGGAGGAGGAGAACGTCGCCATCACCCCGGGGATCGACTTCGCCGTCAGAGGGGGCGAGCACCATGTGCGCATCGCCTTCACCGCCGAGGTCTCGCGCCTCGAGGAGGCGGTGGCGCGCCTCGGGCGCTTCCTGGCCCGCCAGTCCGGCCCGTCGGTGAAGGCAAGCCCCTGATGGACTATCCCCACCTGGTGCCCGGCATCCTGATCCGTCGCTACAAGCGCTTCCTGGCCGACGTGCGCCTCGACGACGGCCGCGAGGTGGTGGCGCACTGCCCCAACACCGGCTCGATGCGGGCGGTCAACGTGGAGGGGGCTCGGGTCTGGCTGTCGCCGAGCGACAACCCCAAGCGCAAGCTCGCCTGGACCTGGGAGCTGATCGCATTGCCTCAGCCGGAGGGCGGGATGGCCCTGGCCTCGGTGCATACCGGGCGCACCAATGCGATCGTCGAGGAGGCGCTGCGCGCCGGGGCCGTCGCGCCGTTGGCCGGCTACGCCGAGCTCAAGCGCGAGGTGCGTGTCGAGGGCGCGCGGCTCGATTTCCGCCTGAGCGGTGCCCCCGAGGTGCCCGACGCCTATGTCGAGGTCAAGCAGGTCACCCTCAAGGAGCCCGATGGTCACGGCTATTTTCCCGATGCGGTCAGCGAGCGGGGCCGGCGTCATCTCGAGGTATTGAGTCGCCTGGCCGCCGAGGGCCATCGCGCGGTGCTTTTGTTCTGCGTGGCGCATACCGGCATTGCGGATGTCGCCCCGGCGGCGCATCTCGACCCGGCCTATGCCCAGGCGCTAGGCGATGCCATGGCCGCAGGTGTCGAGGTGCTGGCCTACGGCTGCGACGTTACCTGGCAGGGGGCCGTGCCGAGTGACATCCGGCTGGCACGGCCCCTGCCGGTGTCACTCACTCGCCAGGTGGATACCGCCGTGGTCGTCGATGGTCAGTGATAGCGGTTCAAGGGACTGATACTGGCAGGGTCCGGCCACGCACTCGCCGTTCTCCGGCAGGAAGAGGGCGCCGTGATGGGCGCACTGGATCAGCTCGCCGCCCTCGGCCAGGAAGCGGTGCGCCTCGATCTCGAGGCGGCTGTCCCGGTGGGGGCAGCGGTTCTCATAGCCGTGCAGGTGGCCGTGCACCCGCACCAGGAAGCCCGCGCGACCATCGGGCAGGGTGATGGCGAGCGCGCCGGTGGCGTCGAGATCGCCGAGGCGGGCGAGAGGGGAACCGGGCATGGGCGCTCCTGTCGATGAAGGCAGAGGTGGATGAATGCAGCCGCCATGATGCCAAGGGAGCGAGGACGATGCAGCGACGCGATTGCCTGACTGGTCTGCTGGCGCTCTCCGCCCTCGGCGTGATGCCAGCGTGGGCCCGGGGCGCCGCTTCCGCCGAGCCGGCCCTTGGGCGGGTGCGGGATCTCGCCGCGGGCCGCTGGCTCGATGGCGCCGAGCTCGCAGCGCGGCTCGCGGCCTGCGAGGCGCTGATCATCGGCGAGCGCCACGACAACGCCGAACATCATCGCCTGGAGCGCTGGCTGATCGAGCGGCTGGCCGCCGCCGACGCTCTGGGCGGTGTGGCCATGGAGATGCTCGGGCCAACCCAGCAGCAGCGACTCAACGCTCAATCGCCGCGTGCGTTGCTGGCGCTGGAGGATGTCGCCCTGCAGGAGGCGCTGGCCTGGTCGCCCGGCTGGGACTTCGCCGCCTACGGTCCCACCCTGCGTCGTGTCCTCGCGCTTGGCGTGCCGCTCGCCGCGGCCAACCTGTCCGAGCAGGCGCTTGGCGAACGGGTGATGACCAACCGGGCCCCCGAGTTGCCCACTGCGGTAGCCACCGCCCAGCGTCGGGCGATCGTCGAGGGCCACTGCGGCCTGCTGCCCGAGGCGCGTCTGCCCGGTATGCTGGCCGCCCAGGTGGGGCGAGATCGGGCCATGGCCGCCGCCTTGTCTGGGTTGCCCGGCACGGCGGTGCTGATCTGCGGCGCCGGTCATGCGCGCCGGGATCTGGGTGTGGCGCGCTATCTCGAGAGGCCGGAGATGGCGCTGAGTCTGGGGCTGGTCGAGCTGCCCCCTGGCGTCGACTGGCATGACCGACTGCCGGCGAGCGTCGATGCCCGCCCGGCCTTCGACCTGGTCTGGTTCACGAAGGCGATCGAACGAGGAGACCCCTGCCGTGCCTTGCGGGCGCGCTTCGGCTGACGCGCTGACATCGTCGTCGGCCGTGAGGCGTCAGCCTCAGCGGTCGATATAGAAGCGCTGGATGAAGCTCACCTCGGCGGGGGGCGCATTACGGTCATAGCGCACCCGCAGGTCGAAGCGCATCGGCTCGTCTTCCTGGATGCGGAAGGTGGCCAGGTGGTAGATGGCGTTGTCCTCATGCACGGTGCGAAAGGCCAGCGGCTGCGACTGACCGGCGAGATTGCCCACCGTGCCGTCCACCGACGCCGATACCGGGCGGGTGGTCCCGTCGTCCCGTTCCTCGCGCACGCTGACGTTCAGCAGGGCCTGCACCCGGCTGCGCTGAATGTCGTTGGCCGCCGCCACTTCCGGGGTGAGGAAGCTGGTGCTCACCGCGTTGTAGTGGATCTGGTAGCGGCCGATGCGCTCGAATTGCTCGGCCTGAGCCGTTCCCGCGCCCAGCGCGGCCCCGACCAGCAGGGCCAGGCCCAGCAGCCAGGCCGCTCCTCGGCGGCCCTTGCGGATAGCCTTCACCATGATGTCGCCTCCCTGACAGCGAGCCTCGTTGAGGGTCAGGCGTTGTCCGCGCGGGTGACGCGGAAGATCGCCGTTTCACCGAACAGGTTCGGCCACAGTCGCGAGCTCCAGTGCCCCTCGTGCTCGCCGTTGCCCACCGCCTGGTCGGTAATGATCAGACCCTTGTCGCGGCACAGGCGTTCAAAGTCGTTGAAGGTCGAGAGGTGAATGTTGGGGGTGTCGTACCAGGCATGGGGCAGCGACTTGGACACCGGCATGTAGCCCTTGAAGCCCAGGTACAGACGATGACGCCAGTAGGCGAAGTTGGGGAAGGTGATGATGCATTCCCCGGCGACCCGGAGCATCTCGTCGAGCATCCTGTCCGGGCGACGCAGCGCCTGCAGGGCCTGAGTCATGATCACCAGGTCGTAGGCGTTGTCGTCGACGTTGGCCAGGCCCTCGTCGAGGTTCTGCTCGATCACGTTGACGCCCCGGGCGACGCAGGCGGTGATGTTGTCCGGGTCGATCTCCAGGCCGTAGCCGGTTACCTGCTTGTCTCGGGCCAGGGCGTCGAGCAGGGTGCCGTCGCCGCAGCCCAGGTCGAGTACACGGGCACCCTTCGGCACCCAGCCGTGAATCAGTTTCAGATCGGCGCGCATCACAAGCCCTCCAGCTTGAGGTCCCGAGCCACCCGCGCCATGAAGCCCGCGAAGACCGCCTGGTAGCGGGGCTCGGGCAGCAGGAAGGCATCATGGCCATGGGGAGAATCGATATTGGCATAGCTGACCGGCTTGTCGGCGCGCACCAGGGCATCGACCAGTTCCCGGGAGCGCCAGGGGGGGAAGCGCCAGTCGGTGGAGAAACTGACCACCAGGAAGGGGCACTGCGCCGGGGCCAGCGCCGCGGCGAGATCGCCGCCGTGAGCCGCCGCCGGGTCGAAGTAGTCCAGGGCCTTGGTCATCAGCAGGTAGGTGTTGGCGTCGAAGGATTCGGAGAAGGTGTCGCCCTGATGACGCAGGTAGGACTCCACCTGGAACTCGACGTCGAAGCCGAAGCCCAGGTCCTGGCGCAGATCGCGGCCGAACTTGGAGCCCATCGCCCGCTCGGATAGGTAGGTGATGTGGCCGACCATGCGCGCCAGCTTGAGGCCGCGCCGCGGCAGGGTGTCGTGCTCGCCGTACCAGCCATCGAAGAAGTCGGGATCGGAGCGGATCGCCTGGCGCGCGACCTCGTTGAAGGCGATGTTCTGGGCCGACAGCCGCGGGGTGGCGGCGATCACCGCGGCGTAGGCGATGCGCGCCGGGTAGGACAGCGCCCACTGCAGGACCTGCATGCCGCCGAGGCTGCCGCCGACCACCGCGGCGAAGCGTTCGATGCCGAGCCGGTCGGCGAGCCGAGCCTGGCTGTGCACCCAGTCGCTGACCGTCATCATCGGGAAGTCCGGCCCCCAGGGGCGACCGGTGTCGGGGTTCTCGGTCAGCGGTCCGGTGCTGCCGTGGCAGCCGCCCAGATTGTTGAGCGAGATCACGAAGAAACGGTCGGTATCGATGCTCTTGCCCGGGCCGATATGGGCATCCCACCAGCCGGGCTTGCGGTCGTCCTCGTGGTGACGACCGGCGGCATGATGGTGCCCGGACAGGGCGTGGCAGATCAGCACCGCGTTGGTGCCCTCGGCGTTGAGGGTGCCATAGGTCTCGTAGACCAGGGAGTAGCTCGGCAGGGTCTTGCCGCAGGCCAGGGCCAGCGGGTCGTCGAAGTGGGCCGTCTGGGGCGTCACCAGGCCGACCGAGTCGGAGGCGAGCTCGGGCATGGCGGTCTCAGTGTCCTGTCAGATGAAGATGCACGACCGCGGGGCGCGCCGCCCCGCTTGGGGTTTCGCAAGTCACGGTTCTGGCCGTCACAGCCCGACCAGGGCGCCGGAGATGCCGGCGGCACGGGTCAACGAGCCGACCACCAGGCTGTCGAGCAGGCTGATGGAGATGAACACCACGATCGGCGACAGGTCGATCATGCCCAGCGGCGGGATCACCTTGCGCACCGGGGCCATGATCGGCTCGACCAGCTGCATCACCAGCAGGGCGCCCGGATGACTGGCCTGAGGCGCCACCCAGCTCAGGATGATCATCACGATCAGCGCGAAGAAATAGATCTTGAGGATGGCATTGGCGAGCGCCGCGACCCCGGCGATGGCGATGCCGGCAATCGGTGGCATGCCGTAGCCCGCCACCTGCAGGATCAGGATGATGCTGACCACCTTGATCAGCAGGCCCGCCGCCAGGGTGGCCAGGTCGAAGCGGCCCACCGGGCGCAGCATGCCCTGAAAGGGCTTCACCACCGGCTGGGTGACCTTGACCACCGACTGGCTGATCGGATTGTAGTAGTCGGCCCGGGAGGCCTGGAGCAGAAAGCGCATCATCAGCATCAGCAGGTAGATGTTGATCAGCGTATTGACCAGCAGCAGGCCGGCACTTCCCAATTGACTGCCCATGGGGGCTCCTTTTTAACCAATGACGCTAACGAAAGACGGCAACCGAAGACGCAGCGAACGGCGATGACGACGGGGTGGTGAAACGGAAAACGAGGCAGTATCGCGGACAGGCGACCGGGTTGCCGGCCGCCTCGCCCGGGGCCGCGCTTACTGCTTGCCGAGCTCCTCGCCCATCTCCCGGGCACGGGCGGCACAGACCTCGGCGGCCTCGAGGAAGAGCTGGCGCAGGCCGCCCTGCTCGAGGTGGTTCACCGCCCGCTCGGTGGTACCGTTGGGCGACATCACGTTGCGCCGCAGCTGGGCCGGGTCAACCTCGCCCTCGCCCTGCTGCACCATGCGGGCGGCGCCGAGGCCGGTCTGCACGGCCAGGCGACGCGCACTCTCGGCGGGCAGGCCGAGCTTGACGCCCGCTTCTTCCAGGGCCTCGAAGACCAGGTAGAAGTAGGCGGGGGCGCTGCCGGCGACGGCGGTCACCGCCTCGAGCAGCACTTCCTCGTCGACCCATTCCACCAGGCCCACGGCCTCCATCAGGGTGGTGGCCAGCGCCTTCTGATCGTCGTTGACCAGGCGGTTGGCGTAGAGGCCGCTGGCGCCGGTGCCCACCAGGGAGGGCGTGTTGGGCATGCAGCGGATCACCGGCAGGTCACCGCCCAGCCAGCGCTCCAGGGTCTCGGCGGTCAGGCCGGCGGCGACGGAGACGATCAGCGGCTTGCGGCCCTGAACCGCCTCGCGCATGGCCACGCAGACGTCATGCATGATCTGCGGCTTGACCGCCAGCACCACTACATCTGCCTCGGCCACGGCGGCATTGTTGTCGGTCTGGGTCTGGATGCCGAAGCGCTCGCGCAGCGGCGCCAGCATTGCATCGTCGGGGGAGGTGGCGGTGATCGCCTCGCGGGGATAGCCGCTCTCGATCATGCCGCCGAAGATGGCGCTGGCCATGTTGCCGGCGCCGATGAAGGTCACGTTGCTCGCCATGCGGGAATCCTCTTGTGGTGTCTGGTTGGCCGTCGCGCGGGGCTGCCGCCGCGGCGCCTGTCTCTGACTGTCAGGTCGTCGGTCGCGGCCGCGCGCCGAACAGGGCGGTGCCGATGCGTACCAGGGTTGCGCCCTCGGCGATGGCGGCCTCGAGATCGTCGCTCATGCCCATCGACAGGGTGTCGAGCGCGGCCTCGGGGAAGCGGGCCTTGAGCGCCTCGAGAGCCTCGCGCAGCCTCTTGAAGGGGAGGCGCTGTTCGGCGGGATCGGCGCTCGGGGCGGGAATGGCCATCAGGCCGCGCAGCCGCAGCCCGGGCAGCGACATCACGGTTTCCGCCAGGGCATCGAGGTCAGCGAGGGCGACGCCGGCCTTGCTGGCCTCGTCGCTGATGTTGACCTGCAGGCAGACGTTCAGCGGCGCGCGGTCGGCGGGGCGCTGCTCGGCCAGGCGTCGGGCGATCTTCTCACGATCGACGCTGTGAACCCAGTCGAAGTGCTCGGCGACCTGGCGGGTCTTGTTCGATTGCAGCGGGCCGATGAAATGCCAGACGATGTCGTCGAGATCGGCAAGCTCGGCCTGCTTGTCGATGGCCTCCTGCAGGTAGTTTTCACCGAACTGACGCTGGCCGAGGCCATGAGCCTCACGAATCATCAACGCAGGCTTGGTCTTGCTGACCGCGAGCAGGGCGGCATCCTGCGGGTCTCGGCCGGCCGCGGCCAGGGCCGCCGCGAGTCGCGCGCGAGCGGCGGCGAAGGTTTCGGTTAACACAACCTCTGTCATACTGAGGGCGACCTCACCAGGGAGTAGGGGGAATCTAATGGATATTACCGAATTGCTGGCATTCTCGGCAAAGCAGAACGCCTCGGACCTGCATATTTCCGCGGGCCTGCCGCCGATGATCCGGGTCGATGGGGACATTCGCCGGCTCAATGTGCCGGCCATGGACGATCGTGAGGTGCGCGCGCTGATCTACGACATCATGGGCGACAAGCAGCGCCGCGACTTCGAGGAGTTCCTGGAGACGGACTTCTCCTTTGAGGTGCCGGGCGTGTCGCGCTTTCGTGTCAACGCCTTCCATCAGGGGCGCGGGGCGGCCGCGGTGATGCGTACCGTGCCCTCCGAGGTGCTGACCATGGAGGCGCTGGGCCTGGGCGAGGTCTTCCGCCGCATGGCCTCGTTGCCCCGTGGCCTGGTGCTGGTCACCGGCCCCACCGGCTCGGGCAAGAGTACCACCCTGGCCGCGATGATCGACTACATCAACGACACCCGTTATGACCATATCCTCACCATCGAGGACCCGGTGGAGTTCGTGCACCGCAGCAAGCGTTCCCTGATCAACCAGCGCGAGGTGCATCGTGATACCCAGGGCTTCGCCCCGGCGCTGCGCAGCGCCCTGCGCGAGGACCCGGACGTGATCCTGGTCGGCGAGCTCCGTGACCTGGAGACCATCCGCCTGGCCCTGACCGCCGCCGAGACCGGCCACCTGGTGTTCGGTACCCTGCACACCACCTCGGCGGCCAAGACCGTCGACCGCATCATCGATGTCTTCCCCGGGTCGGAGAAGGACATGGTGCGTTCGATGCTCTCGGAGTCGCTGCAGGGGGTGATCTCCCAGGCGCTGCTCAAGCGTCATGGCGGAGGACGGGTGGCGGCGCACGAGATCCTGGTGACGACCTCGGCGATTCGCAACCTTATCCGGGAAGACAAGGTGGCGCAGATCTACTCGGCGATTCAGACCGGGGGCAACCTGGGCATGCAGACCCTGGATGCGTCGCTGGCGAGGCTGGTCAGCGATGGGGTCGTGGTGCGCGAGGAAGCTCAGGCCAAGGCCAAGGGCGCGATCTGAGTCCGCCGCGGTGATATCTCCCCCTTCGAACAGCGAACAGGCAGGACGTCATGAAAGCGAACGAATGGTTGCAGCAGTTGCTCGAGATCATGATCGAGAAGCAAGCCTCGGATCTGCTGATATCGGTAAATGCCCCGCCGTCTCTCAAGACGGCCGGCCAGCTCACGCCGCTGGGGGAGCAGGTGCTCTCGCCGGCCCAGGTCGCCGAGCTGGTCAAGGCCGCCCTGCCGCCGGCCCAGCGCGAGCGCTTCGCGGCCGAGCAGGAGGCCAATTTCGCGCTGAGCCTGCCCGGGCGGGGGCGTTTTCGTGTCAGCGCTTTCCAGCAGCGTAACCAGCCGGCCATGGTGTTGCGGCGGATCTCCTTCGAGATTCCGCGCTTCGAGACCCTGAACCTGCCGCCGAGCCTGGCCGAGCTGGCCAATGCAAAGCGCGGCCTGGTGCTGGTGGTCGGGGGCACCGGCACCGGCAAGTCGACGACCCTGGCCTCGATGATCCAGCAGCGCAACGAGACCCAGTGCGGTCACATCATCAGCATCGAGGATCCGATCGAGTACGTGCATCCGCACAAGAAGTCGATCATCAATCAGCGGGAAGTCGGCATCGACACCGAGTCCTTCGAGGTGGCGCTGAAGAATACCCTGCGCCAGGCTCCGGACGTGATCCTGATCGGCGAGATCCGCAGCCGCAAGACCATGGAGCATGCGCTGACCTTCGCCGAGACCGGGCATTTGTGCCTGGCGACCCTGCATGCCAACAACGCCAACCAGGCGCTGGATCGGATCATCAACTTCTTTCCCGCTGAGCGACATGACCAGGTATGGCTCGACCTGTCGTTGAACCTGAAGGCGATCGTCGCCCAGCAACTGCTGCCGACGGTGGATCGCAGCCGTCGGGCGGCGATCGAGATCCTGCTGCGCTCGCCGCTGATCAGCGACCTGATCCGCAAGGGCGATGTCAGCGAGATCAAGAACATCATGGCGCGCTCCCGGGACATGGGCATGCAGACCTTCGATCAGGCGCTCTTCGATCTGTACAAGGAGGGCGTGATCAGCGAGGACATCGCCATGGTGCATGCCGACTCGGCCAACGATCTGCGCATGATGATCAAGTTTGCCGATGAAGGCGGCGTGGCCGACGCCCAGGGCGCCGGCAAGCACTTCGAGCTGCGAAGCGGCGATGATTTCTAGGCATCATGACTTCCAGGCACTGGCCTCAAGCGTCTGAACTACGGGCGTGATGCCCCTGCATCGGCAAAGGTGCGGGGCGCCTCCTGTCCCGGGGGCTTTGTCCAGGTGCGGCTCGTGCGTCTCAGGCCGAATAGACGCCGCCCAGCACCCGGTGACCGGCGGCGCCGGTCACCGCCGGCAGGTTGCCGGGCAGGCCGTCGAGCCTTCGCCAGGCCAGCCAGGCGAAGGCGCCGGCCTCCAGCCAGTCGGCGCTCCAGCCATCCTGGCCGATGGCGCCGATCTCGGTCTGCGGCAGTCGCCTGGCCAGCCGGGCGAGCAGGTCGACGTTGCGGGCGCCGCCGCCGCAGGGCAGCAGCCGTGCGGGGGGCGGGGTGTTGAATTGAGTCATGGCCTGCGCGATGCCGCCGGCGACGCTGGCGGCGGTCAGCTCGGCTAGGGTGGCCTGCACGTCCTGGGGGGCTTCGTCGCCGGTCAGCCGGGCCTCCAGCCAGGGCAGGTGGAAGGTCTCGCGGCCGGTGCTCTTGGGCGGTGGGTTGGCGAAGAAGGGATCGGCGAGTAGGCGGGCGAGCAGCGGCTCGATGACGCGACCGCCGGCCGCCCAGGCGCCGTCGGCATCGAAGGGCGCATTCCGATGGCGCTGGTGCCATGCATCCAGCAGCACGTTGGCCGGGCCGGTGTCGAAGCCGATCACCGCGGCGTCGCTTGCCGTGGGGGGCAGCAGGGTCAGGTTGGCGAAACCGCCCAGGTTGAGCACCAGCTGCCAGTCGTGGGGATGACGAAACAGGGCGGCATGGAAGGCGGGCGCCAGAGGGGCGGCCTGTCCGCCTGCAGCCAGGTCGCGGCGGCGAAAGTCGGCGACCACCGAACAGCCGGTCAGCTCGGCGAGCAGACTGGGGTTATCCAGCTGCAGAGTATAGGGGGCGCCTGCTTCCTTGCCGGGGTGCCCGAGCGGCGCATGCTCGATGGTCTGGCCATGGCTGCCGATGGCCGCGACGGCGGAGGCCGGCGTCGCGCTCGCCGCCAGCAGCTCGTCCACGGCGTGAGCCTGCAGGCGGCAGAAGGCATCCTCGGCCCGGGCCAGGTCCGCGAAACGCACCGCGTCCGCATGGCACAGGTCGAGTAGCCGGGCGCGCAGCGTCGCCGGCATGGGAACCGCGTGGCTGGCCAGCAGGCGAGGGACGCGTTCGTTGCCATCCGGGCCCGGCTCGCCGCATTCGACCAGGGCCGCGTCGATACCGTCGAGGCTGGTCCCGGACATCAAGCCGATCAACAGTGGCATGCTCGTCTCCCTGATAGATGCGGTGCTCAACCGATTGAGCTGGTCATGCTACCATCTGCCCCCATCATGAGGCCTGCCCCG
Organism: Halomonas sp. YLGW01; assembly: GCF_014840935.1. Classification (NCBI taxonomy): domain Bacteria; kingdom Pseudomonadati; phylum Pseudomonadota; class Gammaproteobacteria; order Oceanospirillales; family Halomonadaceae; genus Halomonas; species Halomonas sp. YLGW01. The sequence continues at coordinate 206,973 of NZ_CP062005.1, forward strand.
GATGTAGAAGGGGCTCTATCTGGCGATCCACAGCTTTAAGGGGAGAACGGTAACGATGTCCGACGTCGCTGATGCGCTGGCGCTGCTTGAGCGCGGCACCCACGAGATTCTGCTGGCCGATGAGCTCAAGGAGAAGCTTGCATCCGGTCGCCCCCTGCGCATCAAGGCCGGCTTCGATCCGACCGCGCCGGACCTGCACCTGGGTCACAGCGTGCTGCTGACCAAGATGCGCCAGTTTCAGGATCTCGGTCATCAGGTGATCTTCCTGATCGGCGATTTCACCGGGCGTATCGGTGATCCCACCGGCAAGAACGTCACCCGCAAGCCGCTCACCGAGGAAGAGGTCAAGGCCAACGCCGAGACCTACAAGGCACAGGTCTTCAAGATCCTCGACCCTGAGAAGACCGAGGTACGCTTCAACGCCGAATGGTTCTCCGCCATGAACGCCGCCGACATGATCGAGCTGGCCGGCCAGAGCACCGTGGCGCGCATGCTGGAGCGCGACGACTTCGAGAAGCGCTATCGGGGCGGGCAGGCGATCTCCATCCACGAGTTCCTCTACCCGCTGGTGCAGGGTTACGACTCCGTGGCCCTGGAGGCCGACGTGGAGCTCGGCGGCACCGATCAGAAGTTCAATCTGCTGATGGGGCGCGAGCTGCAGAAACACTTCGGCCAGTCGCCGCAGGTGGTGATCACCATGCCGTTGCTGGAGGGGCTGGATGGCGTGCAGAAGATGTCCAAGTCGCTGGGCAACTATGTCGGCGTCGATGACGCGCCGGGCACCATGTTCAACAAGCTGGTGTCGATGCCCGACAGCCTGATGTGGCGTTACTTCGAGCTCTTGTCGCTGAAGTCCAACGAGGAAATCGAGGCGCTCAAGCGCGATGTCGAGCAAGGGGCCAACCCGCGTGACATCAAGATGGTGCTGGCGCGCGAGCTGGTCGGTCGTTATCACGGCGAAGAGGCGGCGGCCAACGCCCACAAGTCCGCCGGCAATCAGCTGGCCGATGGCGAGCTGCCCGAGGACCTGCCCGAAGTGCACGTCGACTTCGAGGGCAGCGACAAGGCGCCGATCGCCGCGGTGCTCAACCGCTCGGGGCTCGCCAACAATAGCGCCCAGGCTAAGGACATGCTCGGCAACGGGCGGGTCAAGGTCGATGGAGAAGTGGTGGCGCGCGATCATATGCTGGAAACCGGCGCGAGTTATGTGATCCAGGCCGGCAAGAAGCGCTATGCCCGGGTGATCCTCGCCTGACGCGAACCGGTCTCCGGCCTCTACCTTATAAGCTACCGAAACGCCCGCCCCTGTGCGGGCGTTGTCGTCTCTGGCGCTTCTGCTTACCCACACCCGGTTGGTCGCCCTGATCTATCCACAACCCTTCTTCATCTTTTTGAAAGAAAGGGGTTGTACCGCTCCGCGATAATCCGTAAAGTACGCATCCGCTGCCGCCGACGAGCAAACGTCGGATGCGGTGAAGAGTGTTGGAAGTACTTGTTTTTGTTTAGGTTTTTCGAATCGCTCGGCGATATCGGGATTGACAAAAACACCGGAAACGGTAGAATGCTCCTCCACTCGATCGGCGCTCAACTCGCCGCTGGTTCGCTCGGTCATCTAGAGTGAGCAACAACAGCAAGGGTTGACATTCACTGCCGATTCAGTAGAATACGCCTTCCTCGCAGGGCGCCGGCCGAACGGCCAGGCAGATGCGGGATGCTCCACTCTCTAAGAGCTCGGAGCTGCTCTTTAACAATCGATCAGATAATTCATGTGGGCGCTTGTCGATGAAGGGGTGATCAGTCACCGATACTTCAAGGCAAGCGACTCGTCAAAGGAAGCCATTTCGGCTGACTTTTTGAGACGTTTGAACCTTGAGCCAAGTTTGGTCTGCTTCTTTCTTCGGAAAGGTAAGACCGTATGATTTTAAACTGAAGAGTTTGATCATGGCTCAGATTGAACGCTGGCGGCAGGCCTAACACATGCAAGTCGAGCGGAAACGATCCTAGCTTGCTAGGAGGCGTCGAGCGGCGGACGGGTGAGTAATGCATAGGAATCTGCCCGGTAGTGGGGGATAACTTGGGGAAACTCAAGCTAATACCGCATACGCCCCAAGGGGGAAAGCAGGGGATCTTCGGACCTTGCGCTATCGGATGAGCCTATGTCGGATTAGTTAGTTGGTGAGGTAATGGCTCACCAAGACCGCGATCCGTAGCTGGTCTGAGAGGATGATCAGCCACACTGGGACTGAGACACGGCCCAGACTCCTACGGGAGGCAGCAGTGGGGAATATTGGACAATGGGCGAAAGCCTGATCCAGCCATGCCGCGTGTGTGAAGAAGGCCTTCGGGTTGTAAAGCACTTTCAGCGAGGAAGAAGGCCTGACGGTTAATACCTGTCAGGAAGGACATCACTCGCAGAAGAAGCACCGGCTAACTCCGTGCCAGCAGCCGCGGTAATACGGAGGGTGCAAGCGTTAATCGGAATTACTGGGCGTAAAGCGCGCGTAGGTGGCTTGATAAGCCGGTTGTGAAAGCCCCGGGCTCAACCTGGGAACTGCATCCGGAACTGTCAGGCTAGAGTGCAGGAGAGGAAGGTAGAATTCCCGGTGTAGCGGTGAAATGCGTAGAGATCGGGAGGAATACCAGTGGCGAAGGCGGCCTTCTGGACTGACACTGACACTGAGGTGCGAAAGCGTGGGTAGCAAACAGGATTAGATACCCTGGTAGTCCACGCCGTAAACGATGTCGACTAGCCGTTGGGAGCCTCGAGTTCTTAGTGGCGCAGTTAACGCAATAAGTCGACCGCCTGGGGAGTACGGCCGCAAGGTTAAAACTCAAATGAATTGACGGGGGCCCGCACAAGCGGTGGAGCATGTGGTTTAATTCGATGCAACGCGAAGAACCTTACCTACTCTTGACATCGTGCGAACTTTCCAGAGATGGATTGGTGCCTTCGGGAGCGCACAGACAGGTGCTGCATGGCTGTCGTCAGCTCGTGTTGTGAAATGTTGGGTTAAGTCCCGTAACGAGCGCAACCCCTATCCTTATTTGCCAGCGAGTAATGTCGGGAACTCTAAGGAGACTGCCGGTGACAAACCGGAGGAAGGTGGGGATGACGTCAAGTCATCATGGCCCTTACGAGTAGGGCTACACACGTGCTACAATGGCAGGTACAAAGGGTCGCAAGACGGCGACGTGGAGCTAATCCCATAAAGCCTGCCTCAGTCCGGATCGGAGTCTGCAACTCGACTCCGTGAAGTCGGAATCGCTAGTAATCGTGAATCAGAATGTCACGGTGAATACGTTCCCGGGCCTTGTACACACCGCCCGTCACACCATGGGAGTGGACTGCACCAGAAGTGGTTAGCTTAACCTTCGGGGGAGCGATCACCACGGTGTGGTTCATGACTGGGGTGAAGTCGTAACAAGGTAGCCGTAGGGGAACCTGCGGCTGGATCACCTCCTTAATCGACGACTCGCCTCTTCTCGGCAAGTGTCCACAATGAATTATCTGATCGGCCAGAGCATAAGACTGTTTGGGTCGCGGACCCAGTGGTTAGTAAGCCGGGTCTGTAGCTCAGTTGGTTAGAGCGCACCCCTGATAAGGGTGAGGTCGGCAGTTCGAGTCTGCCCAGACCCACCAATGTTTACTTGTCAGAGGGGCCTTAGCTCAGCTGGGAGAGCGCCTGCCTTGCACGCAGGAGGTCAGCGGTTCGATCCCGCTAGGCTCCACCATCCCAACACAGTCACCTGTGAGTCCACAGTCACAAACCTATCATCACAAATGATGATGTCGGGTTTGTGACTGTCGGTTCGACAGTCGCTCTTTAACAATATGAATCATGCTGACAAACGTTTCTTCCGAGAGGAAGAAGCACGAGATACGTCTCAAGCGTATCCGGCAATTGTCGTGACGTCATCGCGGATCAGACCCTTTCGGGTTATATGGTCAAGCGATGAAGCGCATACGGTGGATGCCTAGGCAGTCAGAGGCGATGAAAGACGTGGAAGCCTGCGATAAGGTTCGGCGAGGTGGCAAACAACCTGCGACCCGGACATTTCTGAATGGGGAAACCCACCCAAGGTAACTTGGGTATCCCACACTGAATACATAGGTGTTGGGAGGCGAACCAGGGGAACTGAAACATCTAAGTACCCTGAGGAAAAGAAATCAACCGAGATTCCCCTAGTAGCGGCGAGCGAACGGGGACCAGCCCTTAAGCACCATGACTGATAGACGAAGTGGTTGGGAAACCACGCGATACAGGGTGATAGCCCCGTAGTCGAAATCTGATTGGTGTGAAATCGAGTAGGTCGGGGCACGAGAAACCTTGACTGAAGACGGGGGGACCATCCTCCAAGGCTAAATACTCCTGACTGACCGATAGTGAACCAGTACCGTGAGGGAAAGGCGAAAAGAACCCCGGAGAGGGGAGTGAAATAGATCCTGAAACCGTATGCGTACAAGCAGTGGGAGCAGACTCGTTCTGTGACCGCGTACCTTTTGTATAATGGGTCAGCGACTTATTTTCAGTGGCGAGCTTAACCGTATAGGGGAGGCGTAGGGAAACCGAGTCTTAACTGGGCGACCAGTCGCTGGAAATAGACCCGAAACCGGGCGATCTATCCATGGGCAGGTTGAAGATTGAGTAACATCAATTGGAGGACCGAACTCAAGTATGTTGAAAAATGCTGAGATGACCTGTGGATCGGAGTGAAAGGCTAATCAAGCCCGGAGATAGCTGGTTCTCCTCGAAAGCTATTTAGGTAGCGCCTCACGTATCACCGCCGGGGGTAGAGCACTGTTTCGGCTAGGGGGTCATCCCGACTTACCAACCCGAGGCAAACTCCGAATACCGGTGAGTGCAGCGTGGGAGACACACAGCGGGTGCTAACGTCCGTTGTGAAAAGGGAAACAACCCAGACCGTCAGCTAAGGTCCCCAAATCCTGGTTAAGTGGGAAACGATGTGGGAAGGCTCAGACAGCTAGGAGGTTGGCTTAGAAGCAGCCATCCTTTAAAGAAAGCGTAATAGCTCACTAGTCGAGTCGGCCTGCGCGGAAGATGTAACGGGGCTAAACCAGGTACCGAAGCTACGGGTTCGCCGAATGGCGAGCGGTAGAGGAGCGTCGTGTAAGCCAATGAAGGTGTGTTGAGAAGCATGCTGGAGGTATCACGAGTGCGAATGCTGACATGAGTAACGACAAGGGGAGTGAAAAACTCCCCCGCCGGAAGACCAAGGGTTTCTGTTCGACGCTAATCGGAGCAGAGTGAGTCGGCCCCTAAGGCGAGGCCGAAAGGCGTAGTCGATGGGAAACGGGTCAATATTCCCGTACTTCACAGTATTGCGATGGGGGGACGAAGAAGGCTAGGTGAGCCAGGCGTTGGTTGTCCTGGTGAAAGTCAGTAGGCTGGGGGATCAGGTAAATCCGGTACCCTAAGGCCGAGAGACGAGACGAACAGACTACGGTCTGGAAGTCATCGATGCCACGCTTCCAGGAAAAGCCTCTAAGCTTCAGATACTGTGGAACCGTACCCCAAACCGACACAGGTGGTCAGGTAGAGAATACCAAGGCGCTTGAGAGAACTCGGGTGAAGGAACTAGGCAAAATGGTGCCGTAACTTCGGGAGAAGGCACGCCGCATTAACGTGATGGGACTCGCTCCCTAAGCGTGAAGCGGTCGAAGATACCAGGTGGCTGCAACTGTTTATTAAAAACACAGCACTCTGCCAACGCGTAAGCGGACGTATAGGGTGTGACGCCTGCCCGGTGCCGGAAGGTTAATTGATGGTGTTAGCTTCGGCGAAGCTCCTGATCGAAGCCCCGGTAAACGGCGGCCGTAACTATAACGGTCCTAAGGTAGCGAAATTCCTTGTCGGGTAAGTTCCGACCTGCACGAATGGCGTAATGATGGCCACGCTGTCTCCACCCGAGACTCAGTGAAATTGAAATCGCAGTGAAGATGCTGTGTACCCGCGGCTAGACGGAAAGACCCCGTGAACCTTTACTATAGCTTCACACTGGACGCTGATGTTGCTTGTGTAGGATAGCTGGGAGGCTTGGAAACTGTGGCGCTAGCTGCAGTGGAGCCAACCTTGAAATACCAGCCTGGCATCATTGGCGTTCTAACTCCGGTCCGTTATCCGGATCGAGGACAGTGTGTGGTGGGTAGTTTGACTGGGGCGGTCTCCTCCCAAAGAGTAACGGAGGAGCACGAAGGTACCCTCAGCACGGTTGGAAATCGTGCAGTGAGTGCAAGAGCATAAGGGTGCTTAACTGCGAGACAGACACGTCGAGCAGGTACGAAAGTAGGTTCTAGTGATCCGGTGGTTCTGTATGGAAGGGCCATCGCTCAACGGATAAAAGGTACTCCGGGGATAACAGGCTGATACCGCCCAAGAGTTCACATCGACGGCGGTGTTTGGCACCTCGATGTCGGCTCATCACATCCTGGGGCTGAAGTCGGTCCCAAGGGTATGGCTGTTCGCCATTTAAAGTGGTACGCGAGCTGGGTTTAGAACGTCGTGAGACAGTTCGGTCCCTATCTGCCGTGGGCGTTGGAAGTTTGAGAAGTGCTGCTCCTAGTACGAGAGGACCGGAGTGGACGCACCTCTGGTGTTCCGGTTGTCACGCCAGTGGCATTGCCGGGTAGCTAAGTGCGGACGGGATAACCGCTGAAAGCATCTAAGCGGGAAGCCCCCTTCAAGATGAGACTTCCCCGAGGCGTAAGCCTCCTGAAGGGCCCAGCAAGACGAGCTGGTTGATAGGCACGGTGTGGAAGCGCTGCAAGGCGTTGAGCTAACGTGTACTAATGGCCCGTGAGGCTTGACCATATAACCCCAAGGGGTCTGCGCATGACGCGCACAATTGACGGATACGCGAGACGCATCTCGTCAGCATGATTTCATATTGCGATGAGCCGCCACGGCGACTCATCAACCCGTTTCGCCTGACGACCATAGCGAGCGTGAACCACCCGATCCCATGCCGAACTCGGAAGTGAAACCGCTTAGCGCCGATGGTAGTGTGGAGCTTCTCCATGCGAGAGTAGGTCATCGTCAGGCACTTATTCAGAGAAAACCCCGGTCTCCCAGAGGCCGGGGTTTTTTCATGTCTGGACGGTCGACAACGCTCCTCCAGACCGCTCCCCAGCAGGGCGCCGAGGCATCGCTGTGGTGCGCTGGCCTGATCTTTCCTGACCTTGCTCAGACGATTCTCTTGAACCCCGGCCGCTAACGCGGGCCGGGGTTTTTGGTATCTGCCTACTCATGCATGAGCTGCATGCGCGTGGGCGTCAGGCCTCAAGGCGTAGAAAAGGGCCGTCTGCCGTTTTTCAGCTTGCCTCTGGTGCTGCCTCCGGTTTGGCTGGCAGTGTCAGTCGTCGGATTGTTGTTCGTATGAGCGGCTCGTTCACTCATCGGCTTGAGCAGGGGAGGGCGCAACTTTGGTCGAGAAGATTTCCGGGGGCAGCAGCCATCCGCTAGAATGGCGGTTTTTGCGGCGGGAAGGTGCGCATGACCATCGGTGAACTGATTCGCTTGTTGAGTGACGGTGACTTTCACTCCGGCGAGCAGTTGGGTGAGCGTCTGGGCGTATCCCGTACTGCGGTGTGGAAGCAGCTCAAGAAGCTCGAGGCAATGGATATCCCTCTGGAGGCAGTCAAGGGGTTGGGTTATCGCCTGGCCGATCCCATCGAACTGCTGGACGGGCCGGCGATCGTCGCCGAACTCTCCCGTGATAGTCGCCAGCGACTGACGCGGCTGTTCATCGAAGAGAGCCTGCCCTCGACCAACCGTTACCTGCGAGAGCGGTTCGAGCAGGGCGCCGGTCATGGAGAGGTCTGTCTGAGCGAGGCGCAGAGTGCCGGGCGTGGGCGCCGGGGACGCGCCTGGGCCTGCCCCTGGGGGCGCGGACTGCTGCTGTCGCTGGGCTGGCGGTTCGAGTCCGGCGCCGCGGCCCTGGAGGGCTTGAGTCTGGCTGTGGGGGTCGCGCTTGCCGAGGTGCTTGAGCGCCATGGCGTCGAGGTGGCGCTCAAGTGGCCTAATGATGTCCTGGTGCTAGGCCAGGGCCCGTCCCGGAAGCTCGCCGGCATCCTGCTCGAGGTCAGCGGCGACCTGTCGGGGCCCTGTGAGGTGGTGATCGGACTCGGCATCAATGTCTCTCTCCCCGAGGCCATGCGTCAGGACATCGATCAGCCCGTCGCGGCGGTGCATGATCAGCAGCCCGACGTTACCCGTAACCGTCTGGCGGCGGACCTCATCGATGCCCTGCTGGTCCTGCTGCCGCGTTTCGAGGCTGAGGGCTTCGGGGCCTGGCAGAAAGCCTGGAACGCGCGTCATGCTCACGCCGGCCAGGCCATCGATATCATTCAGGGGTCGCGTCGCCAGTCAGCGGTAGCTGAGGGGGTCGATACTGCCGGTAACCTGATCGTGTGGCAGGACGGAGAGCGCCAGTCCTTGGCGAGCGGTGAAATCAGCGTGCGTGGCCATTCATGATTCTGGACCTGGATATTGGCAACACCCTGTCGAAGTGGCGTCTCAAGGACAGCGTGAACAGCGAGATCCGTTCCCGCGGCGCGGTCTGGACGCGCGAAGAGTGGCGTCCCGGCTCGGATATTCCCGACCTGGATGTGGTGAGGGCGGTGCGGATCTCCAGCGTAGCCCGTCAGAAGGTGCTCAAGGAAACCGTCGAGCTCCTGCGGCATGAGGTCGGCGTGGTGCACGTGGCCAGGCCGGTCCGAGAGGCGCTGGGGGTGGTCAACGGCTACGACGACCCTGGTCGGCTCGGCGTGGACCGTTGGCTGGGAGCCCTGGCCAGCTACCATCTGGCCGGCGCCTGCTGCACGGTGGACTGTGGCAGTGCGATCACAATCGATTTCGTGCTGCCCGGCGGGCGCCATCTGGGTGGCTATATCCTGCCCGGCCTGCGGTTGATGAAGGAGAGTCTCAAGCTCGGGACCCGCAATGTGGCAATCGACCCGGACAGCGAGGCCGATGAGCTCTTGGCGCCGGGGTGCAATACCGTCGAGGCGGTCAATCATGGCATCTACATGGCCGCGGTCAGTGCCGTGAACCGGATCTATGGCGAAGTCTGCGATCGCGAGGGGGTGGCGCTGCCGCTGATTCTGACCGGCGGGGATGCGCGGGTGGTCTCTCGAGGGATCCGGGTGCCTCATGCCTTGTGGCCGGACATGGTCTATGGCGGCCTGGAGGCCTGTTTTCCGCAGACGGCCGCCGAGCGCGCGGGGCGCCTGTCAGGCGCACCTGAGGTGCCGGCGCCAGTAGCGCTGGAAAAAATTCGTGCAAGCCTTGCATTCTCCATGCTGCTTTGACAAAATGCAGCGCGTTCGCAGGGCAAGCGTTACCGGGCCACGGTTCGGAAAAAGTTAGATAAGCGCTTGACATTGTTGCGAAAAGTGGTAGAATTTACCGCGTGATTCGGAGGGGTTCCCGAGTGGCCAAAGGGAGCAGACTGTAAATCTGCCGCGAAAGCTTCGAAGGTTCGAATCCTTCCCCCTCCACCAGATTTAGCCGAAGCGCCTGTAGTCGATTCGGTGGTAAGAGCGGGCAGGCGGGCATAGTTCAATGGTAGAACCTCAGCCTTCCAAGCTGATGATGCGGGTTCGATCCCCGCTGCCCGCTCCAGTTTTTGCTGTAATGTGTTTCGCTCGTGTAGCTCAGGGGTAGAGCACACCCTTGGTAAGGGTGAGGTCGGCGGTTCAAATCCGCCCACGAGCTCCATATTAGAAAAGGCGAGCCACAAGCTCGCCTTTTCTTTTTCCTCCGGCGGCATGCTGGGGGTTGTCAGGCAGGGGTGCTTTCGCTATGATGGCGCCCGCTGTTCACGGGATGCCTGCAAAGGGTATTCGGTGAAAGCGTTGATACAGGCCAGTAGCTCAATTGGCAGAGCAGCGGTCTCCAAAACCGCAGGTTGGGGGTTCGATTCCCTCCTGGCCTGCCAGTCTTCCCCAGGCTGGTGATATCTCATATTTTTCATGTTTCGATTGCTGCACCCTGAGGAGTCTCGTTCGCATGAAACAAAACGCCGAGGTGCAGGAGTCGCGCCACGACGGGCTCAGGTGGGCGGTTGTCGTCTCTCTGGTAGTCGTTGCCGTTGTCGGTAACTCTTATTTCGCCGATCAGGCTCTGCTCTATCGTGTGCTGGGCGTCGTTGCCTTGTGTGCGGGTGCCGCTGGTGTGGCGCTGACCACCACCAAGGGGCGCAATCTCCTGGAGCTGGCCCGCAGTGCGCGCAAGGAAATTCAGCGCGTCGTCTGGCCGACCCGCCAAGAAACCATCCAGACCACCGCGATCGTGATGGTGGCGGTGCTGGTGGTTGGTCTGATGCTGTGGCTGATTGATACCCTTCTTGGCTGGGCGATGTCCGGCGTCATTGGTTAGGAGATTCCATGTCCAAGCGTTGGTATGTCGTGCATGCCTACTCCAGCTTCGAAAAGCATGTCATGCGCTCGCTCATCGAGCGCGTGAAGATGTATGGCATGGAAGATCGCTTCGGCGAGATTCTGGTGCCGACCGAAGAAGTGGTCGAGATGCGCGACGGCAAGCGCCGCAAGAGTGAGCGCAAGTTCTATCCCGGCTATGTGCTGGTCGAGATGGAGATGGACGACGCGACCTGGCATCTGGTTAATGAGACGCCGCGGGTGCTGGGCTTTATCGGCGGCACCAAGGAAAAGCCGGCGCCGATCAGTCAGAAAGAGGCCGATGCCATTCTGCGTCGTGTCCAGGACGGCACCGACAAGCCGCGGCCGAAGACCGTCTTCGAGCCGGGTCAGTCTGTGCGCGTCATCGATGGCCCCTTCGCCGACTTCAATGGGGTGGTCGAAGAGGTCAACTACGAGAAGAGTCGCGTCCAGGTCAGCGTGCTGATCTTCGGTCGGGCGACCCCTGTCGAGCTCGAATTTTCCCAGGTCGAGAAGGACTGATTCTCGGCCTCGGCGCGCGATCGCCTCGGCGTGATCGCGCGCCTGTGTGATCAAGCAGTAACCAGGTCGCTCAGGCGGCCATTCAACCGGGGAGCCGCAAGGCGCTTGCACCCAACTGGAGTCCTATCATGGCCAAGAAAGTACAGGCTTACATCAAGCTGCAGGTCGCAGCTGGTAAAGCTAACCCGAGTCCTCCCGTGGGCCCCGCGCTGGGTCAGCACGGCGTCAATATCATGGAGTTCTGTAAGGCGTTCAACGCCGAGACCCAGGATATCGAGCCGGGCCTGCCGACGCCGGTCGTCATCACCGTCTACTCCGACCGCAGCTTCACCTTCATCACCAAGACGCCGCCCGCCGCCGTCCTGCTGAAGAAGGCCGCTGGCATCAAGTCCGGCTCTGGTGAGCCGAACAAGACCAAGGTCGGTACCGTGACCCGCGAGCAGCTCGAAGAGATCGCCAAGACCAAGGAGCCGGATCTGACGGCTGCTGATCTTGATGCCGCGGTGCGTACCATTGCCGGTAGCGCCCGCAGCATGGGCCTCAACGTGGAGGGTCTCTGATCATGGCTAAACTGTCCAAGCGCGCTCTGAAGATCAAAGAGCAAGTCGACGCTACCAAGGTCTACTCCCTGGAAGACGCCGTGGCACTGCTCAACGAGCTGTCCACCGTCAAGTTCAAGGAATCCCTGGACGTGGCCATCAACCTGGGCGTTGATCCGCGGAAATCCGACCAGGTCGTGCGTGGCGCTACCGTCATGCCCAACGGTACCGGCAAGGATGTTCGCGTCGCCGTGTTCACCCAGGGTGCCAACGTTGATGCCGCCAAGGAAGCCGGTGCCGATATCGTCGGCATGGACGACCTGGCCGAGCAGGTCAAGAAAGGCCAGCTCGACTTCGATGTGGTCATCGCCTCGCCGGACGCCATGCGCGTCGTCGGTCAGCTGGGTCAGATTCTCGGCCCGCGTGGCCTGATGCCGAACCCGAAGGTCGGTACAGTGACCCCTGACGTTGCGACTGCGGTCAAGAACGCCAAGGCCGGTCAGGTGCGTTTCCGTACCGACAAGAACGGCATCATCCACACTACTCTGGGTAAGGTGGATTTCGCGGCTGACGATATCCGCGGCAACCTGGAAGCGCTGGTCGCTGACCTCAAGCGTCTCAAGCCCAGCACTTCCAAGGGTGTGTATTTCAAGAAGCTGACCCTGTCCACCACCATGGGTCCGGGTCTGACCGTCGATCACTCCGCATTCGCGTGATCGACGCAGCCAAAGATACTTTGCGGTCCCCATCCTTCCTCGTGAAGGCCGGGGCGCCGTCAAAGACCGCAGGTGTTGCCCCTCGCATGCGAGGGGCGGCTTAATCTCCCTCCGGGGAAGCCTGCGCAGATGGTGTGGCCGCCAGTCACTGGTGTGCACCATCACCCAAGCCTCCTCGCCATTAGGTGAGGGGAGATGGTAACCCCCGGGACACAGAGGCGTGAGTCTTTGCGTCCCGGCACGAAGGAGTGATCACTGTGCCACTAGCTCTCGAAGGCAAGAAGGCAATTGTTGCCGAGGTCAGTGAGGCCGCTAAGGACGCTCTCTCCGTCGTAGTTGCCGATTCTCGCGGTGTGGCCGTTAGTGCCATGACCGACCTGCGCAAGCAGGCGCGCGAGAATGGCGTGCAGATCCGTGTTGTCCGCAACACCCTGGCACGCCGCGCCCTGTCCGGAACTCCCTGGGAGATTCTGGACGAGACCTTCTCCGGTCCGACCATGCTGGCCTTCTCCTACGAGCATCCGGGCGCAGCCGCCCGCCTGTTCAAGGAGTTCGCCAAGGGTCAGAAGGACTTCGAAGTCAAGGCGCTGGCATACGAAGGCGAGTTCATCCCGGCTTCCGATCTTGACCGTCTGGCCACGCTGCCGACCCGCGATGAGGCGATCGCCAAGCTGATGTCCGTCATGAAGGAAGCTTCTGCCGGTAAGCTGGTTCGTACTCTCGCTGCGCTGCGCGATCAGAAGGAAGAAGCGGCCGCCTGATTGGCGCGCTTCTCCTGATAGCCTGAACCGACCATTGAATCATGAGCACTTGGTCCCCTGGCCGAGGCTCCGCAAAGTCTAGGAAATTGAACATGGCACTGACCAAAGAAGACATCATCAACGCCGTCGCCGACATGTCCGTCATGGAAGTGGCTGAGCTGATCGAAGCGATGGAAGAGAAGTTCGGCGTGAGCGCGGCTGCTGCCGTCGTCGCCGGCCCGGGTGGCGCTGACGCCGCTGCTGAAGAAGAGCAGACTGAATTTGACCTGGTGCTGACCGGCGCTGGCGACAAGAAAGTCAACGTCATCAAGGCCGTCCGCGAGATCACTGGTCTCGGCCTGAAGGAAGCCAAGGGTGCCGTCGACGGCGCGCCGGCGACCATCAAGGAAGCGATGTCCAAGGACGACGCTGAAGAAGCGAAGAAGAAGCTGGAAGAAGCCGGCGCGAGCGTGGAGCTCAAGTAATTCTTGTGCCCACGGCTTCACGCGCTGCGTAAGCTTCCACGGCTGGTGGCGGGCTTCCCGCTACCGGCCTTTTTCTGTTGTTACTAGCCGCCCGCATTCAATGCGCCGCCGCTAGCCGAATTCCGACGGCGAGCTTCCACGAGGGGGCTTGCCGTCAGCGCCTGACGGGACCCATCCCGTCGGGTGGCGCCGACACGCATCGGTCACCCATGGTGAACAAGCTGGGGAATACAGATGGCTTACTCATACACTGAGAAAAAACGCATCCGCAAGGATTTCGGCAAACTGCCCCAAGTGATGGATGTGCCCTACTTGCTGGCCATCCAGCTTGATTCCTACTACGACTTCCTCCAGCAGGATCGCTCGCCGGAAGAGCGGCTCGAGCTCGGCCTGCACGCCGCCTTCAAGTCCGTATTCCCGATCGAGAGCTTCTCGGGCAACGCTGCTCTCGAGTATGTCAGCTACCGTTTCGGCACGCCGGCCTTCGACGTCAAGGAATGTCAGCTGCGCGGGGTCACCTATTCGGCACCGCTGCGCGTCAAGGTACGTCTGATCATCTACGATCGCGAGTCATCCAACAAGGCGATCAAGGATATCAAGGAGCAGGAAGTCTACATGGGGGAGATCCCCCTGATGACCGAGAACGGTACCTTCGTGGTCAACGGTACCGAGCGTGTCATCGTCTCCCAGCTGCATCGCTCGCCGGGTGTGTTCTTCGACCATGACAAGGGCAAGAGCCACTCCTCTGGCAAGCTGCTGTACTCCGCGCGGGTCATTCCCTACCGCGGTTCCTGGCTCGACTTCGAGTTCGATCCCAAGGACAACGTCTTCGTGCGCATCGACCGTCGCCGCAAGCTGCCGGCGTCCGTGCTGCTGCGCGCGCTGGGCATGAGCGCCGAGGAGATCCTCGACAACTTCTTCGAGACCAGCACCTTCCATATCGAGAAGAGCGGGTTCTCGGTGGAGCTGGTGCCGTCGCGCCTGCGCGGCGAGACCGCGACCTTCGACATCAAGGATGCCGATGGCAGCGTGATCGTCGAGGAAGGCCGTCGCATCACCCAGAAGCATATCCGGCAGATGGAAAAGTCGGGCCTCGAGCGTCTCGAGGTGCCGATGGAGTACCTGTACGGCAAGACGCTGGCCAAGGATCAGGTCGATCCGAAGACCGGCGAGCTGATCTGCGAGTGCAACTCCGAGATCACTCCGGAGCTGCTCGAGAAGCTGGCCACCGCCGGCATCACCTCGCTCCAGACGCTCTACACCAATGACCTGGACTGCGGTCCCTTCATCTCCGACACCCTGAAGCTGGACAGCACGCGCAGCCAGCTCGAGGCCCTGGTCGAGATCTACCGCATGATGCGCCCCGGCGAGCCGCCCACCAAGGAAGCCGCCGAGACGCTGTTCCACAACCTGTTCTTCACCGAAGACCGCTACGACCTGTCGGGCGTCGGCCGGATGAAGTTCAACCGTCGCCTGCGTCGCGAGTCCGACACCGGCTCCGGCGTACTCGACAACGGCGACATCCTCGACGTGCTCAAGGAGCTGATTGCGATCCGCAACGGCTTTGGCGACGTCGATGATATCGACCATCTGGGCAACCGCCGCATTCGCTGCGTCGGCGAGATGGCCGAGAACCAGTTCCGCGTCGGCCTGGTGCGCGTCGAGCGTGCGGTCAAGGAACGCCTGTCCATGGCCGAAAGCGAAGGCCTGATGCCGCAGGACCTGATCAACGCCAAGCCGGTCGCGGCGGCGGTGAAGGAGTTCTTCGGCTCCTCCCAGCTCTCGCAGTTCATGGACCAGAACAACCCGCTGTCCGAGGTCACCCACAAGCGTCGCGTCTCGGCCCTCGGCCCGGGCGGCCTGACCCGTGAGCGCGCCGGCTTCGAGGTGCGTGACGTTCACGCGACTCACTACGGTCGCCTGTGCCCGATCGAGACCCCGGAAGGCCCGAACATCGGCCTGATCAACTCGCTGGCCACCTACAGCCACACCAACAGCTACGGCTTCCTCGAGACCCCGTACCGCAAGGTGGTGGACGGACAGATCACCGACGAGGTGGTGCAGCTGTCGGCGATCGAGGAGGGCAACTTCGTCATCGCCCAGGCCTCGGCCACCGTGGACGAGAACGGCCAGCTGGTCGACGACCTGGTGCAGGTGCGTCACCGCGGCGAGACCACCTTCATGGCACCGGACAAGGTCACCATGATGGACGTGTCACCGCGACAGGTGGTGTCCGTGGCCGCGGCCCTGATCCCGTTCCTCGAGCACGATGACGCCAACCGCGCCCTGATGGGTGCCAACATGCAGCGTCAGGCGGTGCCGACCCTGCGCGCCGACAAGCCGCTGGTCGGTACCGGCATGGAGCGCTTCGTCGCCCGTGACTCCGGTGTCTGCGCCGTGGCGCGCCGCGGTGGCGTGATCGATTCGGTCGATGCCCGTCGCGTGGTGGTGCGGGTCAACGAGGACGAGATCATCGGCGGCGAAGCCGGCGTCGATATCTACAACCTCACCAAGTACACCCGTTCGAACCAGAACACCTGCATGAACCAGCGCCCGATCGTGCGCCCGGGGGATCAGGTGTCGAAGGACGACATCCTTGCCGACGGCCCGTCCGTCGACATGGGCGACCTGGCGCTCGGCCAGAACATGCGCATCGCCTTCATGCCCTGGAACGGCTACAACTTCGAGGACTCCATCCTGTTCTCGGAGCGCGTGGTGCAGGAAGATCGCTTCACCACCATCCATATCCAGGAACTGACCTGCGTGTCTCGCGACACCAAGCTGGGCGCCGAGGAGATCACCTCGGACATTCCCAACGTCGGTGAGTCCGCGCTTGGCAAGCTCGATGAGGCCGGCGTGGTCTACATCGGCGCCGAGGTCGGTCCGGGCGACATCCTGGTCGGCAAGGTCACGCCCAAGGGCGAGACCCAGCTCACACCGGAAGAGAAGCTGCTACGTGCGATCTTCGGTGAGAAGGCCTCCGACGTGAAGGATACTTCCCTGCGTGCCCCGACCGGCATGAAGGGGACGGTCATCGACGTCCAGGTCTTCACCCGCGACGGCGTCGAGAAGGATTCCCGCGCCCTGTCCATCGAGCAGATGCAGCTCGACGAGGTGCGCAAGGATCTTCAGGAGACCTACCGCATCGCCGAAGACGCGACCTTCGAGCGCCTGAAGCGCACCCTGTCCGGTCAGCCGGTCAATGGTGGGCCCAAGCTCAAGAAGGACGACGTGCTCTCCGAGGAGTACCTCGAGGAGCTGCCGCGTCAGCAGTGGTTCAAGCTGCGCCTGCAGGACGAGTCGCTCAACGAGCTGCTGGCCCAGGCCGACGAACAGCTCGAGAACCGTCGCAAGGAGATGGACGAGCGCTTCGAGGACAAGAAACGCAAGCTGACCCAGGGCGACGACCTAGCGCCGGGCGTGCTCAAGATCGTCAAGGTCTACATGGCGGTCAAGCGTCGCATCCAGCCGGGCGACAAGATGGCCGGCCGTCACGGTAACAAGGGTGTCATCTCCGCGATCATGCCGATCGAGGACATGCCCTTCGACGGTGGCGGTGAGCCGGTCGACGTGGTCCTGAACCCGCTGGGCGTGCCATCGCGCATGAACGTCGGTCAGATCCTCGAGACTCACCTGGGCATGGCGGCCCGTGGCCTTGGCGTCAAGATCGAGCACATGCTGCGCGAGGCCCGCGAACAGCAGGTCGGCCAGCTGCGCGAGTTCCTCGGCCAGGTCTACAACACCGAGGGGGCGCGGCTCGAGGACATCAGCTCGCTGTCCGACGACGAGGTGATTGCTCTGGCGAAGAACCTCAAGGGTGGCGTGCCGATGGCCACGCCGGTCTTCGACGGTGCCAAGGAGCATGAGATCAAGCATCTGCTGTCCCTGGCCGATCTGCCGGATTCCGGTCAGATGACGCTCTACGACGGGCGTACCGGCGAGTCCTTCGACCGTCCGGTCACGGTGGGCTACATGTACATGCTGAAGCTCAACCACCTGGTCGACGACAAGATGCACGCGCGCTCCACGGGCTCCTACTCCCTGGTCACCCAGCAGCCGCTGGGCGGCAAGGCGCAGTTCGGTGGTCAGCGCTTCGGTGAGATGGAGGTCTGGGCCCTGGAAGCCTACGGTGCTGCCTATACCCTCCAGGAGATGCTCACGGTCAAGTCCGATGACGTGGAAGGTCGTACCAAGATGTACAAGAGCATCGTGGATGGCGATCACACCATGCAGGCGGGCATGCCGGAATCCTTCAACGTATTGGTGAAGGAAATCCGCTCGCTGGGCATCGACATCGAGCTGGAAGGCTAAGCACCCGGGACTTGAGTCAGTACTGGCGACAGTACTCACGACAGTGCTCGAGAAAGATGGTCCGCGGGGGCGGGCAGTACGCCGCCCCCGCCTATGACAACTCCGCAACGGAGCCGACCTATGAAAGATTTGGTTAAAGTTCTCAAGTCGCAGGCACAGTCCGAAGAGTTCGACGCGATCAAGATCACTCTCGCGTCACCGGACCTGATCCGCTCCTGGTCTTACGGCGAGGTGAAGAAGCCCGAGACCATCAACTACCGTACCTTCAAGCCGGAGCGTGACGGCCTGTTCTGCGCCAAGATCTTTGGCCCGGTGAAGGATTACGAGTGCCTGTGCGGCAAGTACAAGCGCATGAAGCACCGCGGCATCATCTGCGAGAAGTGTGGCGTCGAGGTCACCAAGGCCGCGGTTCGCCGCGAGCGCATGGGCCACATCGAACTGGCCAGCCCGGTGGCGCACATCTGGTTCCTGAAATCGCTGCCGTCCCGCATCGGCATGTTCCTGGACATGACCCTGCGCGACATCGAGCGTGTGCTCTACTTCGAAAGCTTCGTGGTCGTCGACCCGGGCATGACCACCCTCGAGCGTGGTCAGCTGCTCAACGACGAGCAGTACTTCGAGGCCCTCGAGGAGTTCGGTGACGACTTCGACGCCCGCATGGGTGCTGAGGCCGTGCAGGCGCTGCTCAAGGACATCGATCTGGAGGAGGAGATCAATCATCTGCGCGAGGAAATCCCGCAGACCAACTCCGAAACCAAGATCAAGAAGCTGTCCAAGCGCCTCAAGCTGCTCGAGGCCTTCTCCAAGTCGGGCAATGCGCCGGCCTGGATGGTCATGGAAGTGCTGCCGGTGCTGCCGCCGGACCTGCGTCCGCTGGTGCCGCTGGACGGTGGTCGTTTCGCGACCTCGGATCTCAACGATCTGTACCGTCGCGTGATCAACCGCAACAACCGCCTCAAGCGCCTGCTTGATCTCAACGCGCCGGACATCATCGTGCGCAACGAGAAGCGCATGCTGCAGGAGTCCGTGGACGCGCTGCTCGACAACGGTCGTCGCGGTCGTGCCATCACCGGCTCCAACAAGCGTCCGCTGAAGTCGCTTGCTGACATGATCAAGGGTAAGCAGGGTCGCTTCCGTCAGAACCTGCTGGGCAAGCGCGTCGACTACTCCGGTCGTTCCGTGATCACCGTGGGTCCGACCCTGCGTCTGCACCAGTGCGGCCTGCCGAAGAAGATGGCGCTCGAGCTGTTCAAGCCGTTCATCTATTCCAAGCTGCAGTCCAGTGGCCAGGCGTCCACCATCAAGGCCGCCAAGAAGATGGTCGAGCGCGAGCTGCCGGAGGTGTGGGACATCCTCGCCGACGTCATCCGCGAACACCCGGTGCTGCTGAACCGCGCCCCGACCCTGCACCGTCTGGGCATCCAGGCCTTCGAGCCGCTGCTGATCGAAGGCAAGGCCATCCAGCTGCACCCGCTGGTCTGTGCTGCCTACAACGCCGACTTCGACGGTGACCAGATGGCGGTCCACGTACCGCTGACCCTGGAAGCCCAGCTCGAAGCCCGTGCGCTGATGATGGCCACCAACAACGTGCTGTCGCCGGCCAACGGTGATCCGATCATCGTGCCGTCCCAGGACGTGGTGCTGGGTCTGTATTACATGACCCGCGAGAAGATCAACGCCAAGGGCGAAGGCATGATCTTCTCAGACCTCAAGGAGGTCGAGCGCGCCTTCGGCACCCAGAGCGTCTCCATGCACGCCCGGGTCAAGGTCCGTCTGACCGAGTTCCTGCCCGAGGAAGAGGGCGGTGAACTGATCGAGCGTACCTCGATCTACGACACCACCGTTGGCCGCGCAATGCTGTTCCGCATCCTGCCCAAGGGCGCGCCCTTCGAGCTGGTCGACCAGCCGATGAAGAAGAAGGCGATCTCCGGCCTGATCAACGAGGTCTACCGCCGTACCGGCCTCAAGGACGCCGTGGTCTTCGCTGACCAGCTGATGTACACCGGCTTCCGCATGGCCACCTGGTCCGGCGCCTCGATCGGCGTCAACGACTTCGTCATCCCCGATGCCAAGAAGGGCATCGTCGATGCCGCCGAGGACGAGGTGAAGGAAATCGAGGACCAGTTCTCCTCCGGTCTGGTGACCGCGGGCGAGAAGTACAACAAGGTCATCGATATCTGGTCCAAGGCCAACGACAAGGTCGCCAAGGCGATGATGACCGGCATCTCCAAGGAGAGCGTGGTCAACCGTGACGGGGAAGAGGTCGAGCAGGACTCCTTCAACAGCGTCTTCATCATGGCCGACTCCGGTGCTCGTGGTAGCGCCGCCCAGATCCGTCAGCTGGCGGGCATGCGTGGCCTGATGGCTAAGCCGGATGGCTCGATCATCGAGACGCCGATCACCGCCAACTTCCGTGAGGGCCTGAACGTACTCCAGTACTTCATCTCCACCCACGGTGCCCGTAAGGGTCTGGCGGATACGGCCCTCAAGACCGCCAACTCCGGTTACCTGACCCGTCGTCTGGTCGACGTGGCGCAGGATCTGGTGATCACCGAGGCCGACTGTGGCACCGAGAACGGCCTGACCCTGCACCCGGTCATCGAGGGTGGCGACATCATCGTCTCCCTGGCGCAGCGTGTGCTGGGCCGCGTGGTCGCGCAGGACGTGGTCGATCCGGCCAGCGACGAAGTGCTGATCGCGCGTGGCACCCTGCTCGACGAGGCCTGGTGTGCCGAGCTCGACACCATGGGCGTCGACGAGATCGTGGTGCGCTCGACCATCACCTGTGACACCGCCCACGGCGTCTGCTCGTCCTGCTACGGTCGTGACCTGGCGCGCGGTCACCAGGTCAACACCGGTGAAGCGGTCGGCGTCATCGCCGCCCAGTCGATCGGTGAGCCGGGTACCCAGCTGACCATGCGTACCTTCCACATCGGTGGCGCGGCCTCCCGGGCTTCCGCCGTGGACAGCGTACAGGTCAAGCACGGCGGCAAGGTGCGCCTGCACAACATCAAGTCGGTGGAGCGTGCCGACGGCAAGCTGGTAGTGGTCTCCCGCTCCAGCGCCCTGGCCGTCGCCGACGAGCACGGTCGCGAGCGCGAGTACTACAAGCTGCCCTACGGTGCCGAGCTGTCGGTCAAGGACGGCGAGCTGGTCGATGGTGGCCAGACCGTCGCCAAGTGGGACCCGCACACCCACCCGATCGTCGCCGAGGTCGAGGGCAAGGCGCAGTACATCGACATGGACGAGGGCGTCTCCATCCACCGCAGCGTGGACGAGATGACCGGCCTGTCCTCCATCGAGGTGATCGAGTCCGCCGCGCGTCCGGCCTCCGGCCGTGACAAGCGTCCGATGATCATGCTCGCCGACGATGCCGGCCAGCACATCTCGCTGCCGGGCTCCAACACCCCGGTGCAGTACCTGCTGCCCGGCAAGGCCATCGTCTCGATCGAGAACGGTGCCAGCGTCGGTGTCGGCGAGGTGGTGGCCCGTATTCCGGTGGAAGCCACCGGCAACAAGGACATCACCGGTGGTCTGCCCCGCGTGGCCGACCTGTTCGAAGCCCGTAAGCCCAAGGAATCGGCGATCCTCGCCGAGATCAGCGGCGTGCTCAGCTTCGGCAAGGAGACCAAGGGCAAGCGTCGTCTGACGATCACCCCGGCCGATGGCGATCCGTTCGAGATGCTGATCCCGAAATGGCGTCAGATCGCGGTCTTCGAGGGCGAGACGGTCGAGAAGGGCGAGGTCATCTCCGATGGCCCCAGCAACCCGCACGACATCCTGCGCCTGCTGGGCGTCAGCGAGCTGGCCAAGTACATCACCGCCGAGGTGCAGGAGGTCTATCGCCTCCAGGGTGTGGGCATCAACGACAAGCACATCGAAGTGATCGTGCGTCAGATGCTGCGCAAGGTCGAGATCACCGATGCCGGCGATTCCGACTTCATCACCGGTGATCAGGTCGAGGTGGTGCGCGTGCTCGAGCAGAACGCCCGCCTGGAGCAGGACGGCAAGTTCCCGGCCAAGTACAACCGCCTGCTGCTGGGTATCACCAAGGCGAGCCTCGCCACCGAGTCGTTCATCTCCGCGGCCTCCTTCCAGGAGACCACGCGGGTGCTGACCGAAGCGGCGGTGACCGGCAAGCGCGATTACCTGCGCGGCCTGAAGGAAAACGTGGTGGTGGGACGCTTGATCCCGGCCGGTACCGGCCTGACCCACCACGCGGAGCGTCGCCGTCGTCGTGAAGACGCCGAGCGTGTGCTCCACCCGTCGGCCCAGGACGTCGAGCAGGAGCTGGGCGCCCAGCTCACCGCCCTCGACGCGGATGACGACGAGATCTAACCGGAGCCTGCTCAAGATCGGCGCCTCATGGCGCCGGTCTTGACGCCGATCGCTCCGAGACAGTAGAATGCGCAGCCTTTAATAGTGGGGTGGGTACGCCCGCGCTCGCTATCGAAAGGCCAAGGCAACCATTGGAGTCAGCTACAGACCATGGCAACTATCAACCAGCTCGTGCGCAAGCCGCGCAAGCGTCCCGTCGTCAAGAGCGACGTGCCGGCGCTGCAGGCCTGCCCGCAACGTCGCGGGGTTTGCACCCGCGTTTACACCACTACCCCGAAGAAGCCGAACTCCGCACTGCGTAAGGTGTGCCGTGTTCGTCTGACCAACGGGTACGAGGTCTCCTCCTACATCGGTGGTGAGGGTCACAACCTGCAGGAACACTCTGTCGTGCTGATTCGCGGCGGCCGAGTGAAGGACTTGCCGGGTGTGCGTTATCACACCGTCCGCGGCGCTCTCGACACCTCCGGTGTCCAGAACCGTAAGCAGGGCCGTTCCAAGTACGGCACCAAGCGTCCGAAGTCCTAAGGGACGCTCGACGCCGGAACGCCACATACCAAATTGCATCGGTCTGATAAGAGTAAGGTCGAGCGTCGCGGGCGAGTCCCGTGCCAGTCTCGGGTTTACCTGAAGGACCCCTTAGTTTTGAGGGCTTATCATGCCTAGAAGAAGAGTTGCTGCGAAGCGCGAAATCCTCCCGGATCCGAAGTTCGGAAGCGAGCGCCTGGCAAAGTTCATGAACCACCTCATGATCAGCGGCAAGAAGTCTGTAGCTGAACGTATCGTCTATGGCGCCCTGGACCGTGTGTCCGAGCGCAGCAATGATGACCCGCTGGAGATCTTCGACAAGGCGCTGGAAACCATCCAGCCCATGGTCGAGGTGAAATCTCGTCGTGTCGGTGGTGCTACCTACCAGGTGCCCGTGGAAGTCCGTCCCTCACGCCGTCAGGCGCTGGCCATGCGCTGGCTGGCCGACGCTGCTCGTAACCGTGGTGAAAAGACCATGGTGCAGCGTCTGGCCGGTGAGATGCTCGATGCCGCCGAAGGCAAGGGCTCGGCCGTGAAGAAGCGCGAAGACGTGCACCGCATGGCGGAGGCCAACAAGGCCTTCTCGCACTACCGCTTCTAAGCAGGCTTCGCAACACGAGGCGCCTATATGTCTGGGCGCCTCCAACCAACGGGGAATTCCATCGTGGCACGTAAGACACCGCTTAAGCGTTACCGTAATATCGGTATCGTTGCCCACGTCGACGCCGGGAAGACCACCACTACCGAGCGTGTCCTGTTCTACACCGGCCTGTCCCACAAGGTCGGCGAGGTCCATGATGGCGCAGCCACCATGGACTGGATGCAGCAGGAGCAGGAGCGTGGTATCACCATCACCTCCGCGGCGACCACCTGCTTCTGGCAGGGCATGAACAAGCAGTTCGATGAGCACCGCATCAACATCATCGACACCCCGGGACACGTTGACTTCACCATCGAAGTCGAACGTTCCCTGCGTGTGCTCGACGGTGCGGTCGTCGTGCTGTGTGGTAGCTCCGGTGTGCAGCCGCAGACCGAGACCGTCTGGCGCCAGGCCAACAAGTACGAAGTTCCGCGTATGGTGTTCGTCAACAAGATGGACCGTGCCGGCGCCGACTTCTTCATGGTCCTCGACCAGCTGAAGACCCGCCTGAACGCCAATGCGGTGCCGATCCAGATCAACTGGGGCGCCGAGGACGAGTTCAAGGGCGTCGTCGATCTGCTGCAGATGAAGGCGATCCTGTGGGACGAAGACAACCACGGCATGAACTATGACCTGGTTGACATCCCGGCCGAGCTCCAGGAGACCGCCGAGAAGTACCGCGAAGAGATGGTCGAAGCCGCCGCCGAGGCCTCCGAAGAGCTGATGGACAAGTACCTCGAAGAGGGCGAGCTGTCCATCGAGGAGATCAAGGCCGGTCTGCGTCGTCGTACCCTCGACAACGAAATCGTCCTGGTGACCTGTGGCTCCGCGTTCAAGAACAAGGGCGTGCAGGCCGTGCTGGATGGCGTCATCGAGTACATGCCGTCACCCACCGAGGTCAAGGCCATCGAGGGTGAGCTGGACGACAAGGACGGCACCATCGCGACCCGTGAGGCCGATGACAGTGCGCCCTTCGCCGCGCTGGCCTTCAAGATCGCCACCGACCCGTTCGTTGGCACCCTGACCTTCATCCGTGTGTATTCCGGGGTCTTGAAGTCTGGCGACAGCGTCTTCAACTCTGTGAAGAGCAAGAAGGAGCGTGTCGGTCGTATCGTCCAGATGCACTCCAACTCTCGCGAAGAGATCAAGGAAGTCCTGGCCGGCGACATCGCCGCCTGCATCGGCCTGAAGGATGTCACCACCGGTGATACCCTGTGCGACCTGACCGACAAGATCGTGCTCGAGCGCATGGAGTTCCCGGATCCGGTGATCTCGGTCGCCGTTGAGCCGAAGTCCAAGGCCGACCAGGAGAAGATGGGCGTCGCCCTCGGCAAGCTGGCTCAGGAGGATCCGTCCTTCCAGGTCAAGACCGACGAGGAAACCGGCCAGACCATCATCTCCGGCATGGGTGAGCTGCACCTCGACATCATCGTTGACCGCATGCGTCGCGAGTTCAAGGTCGATGCCAACATCGGCAAGCCGCAGGTCGCCTATCGCGAGACCATCCGTCACAGCGTCGAACAGGAAGGCAAGTTTGTTCGTCAGTCAGGCGGCCGCGGTCAGTTCGGTCATGTGTATCTGCGCATCGAACCGCTGACCGAGGAAGACAAGGGCGACGACGAGGAGATGCACTTCAAGTTTTCGTCCGAGATCGTCGGCGGCGTGGTTCCGAAGGAATACGTGCCTGCTGTCGAGAAAGGGGCCTATGAACAGCTGCAGAACGGTGTCATCGCGGGTTACCCGATGATCGACGTCAAGGTCACGCTGTACGATGGTTCCTACCATGACGTGGACTCTAACGAGACCGCGTTCAAGATCGCTTCTTCCATGGCGATCAAAGAAGGTGCCAAGAAGGCCAAGGCCGTGCTGCTGGAGCCGATGATGAAGGTCGAAGTCGTGACCCCCGAGGAATTCATGGGTGACGTCATGGGCGATCTTAACCGTCGTCGCGGTCTGGTGCAGGGCATGGATGATACTTCCTCCGGGAAGACCATCCGCGCAATGGTGCCGCTGGCTGAGATGTTCGGTTACGCAACCGATCTACGTTCTCAGACCCAGGGCCGTGCAAGCTACTCCATGGAGTTTGCGAAGTACGACGAGGCGCCCTCCAGCATCGTGGAAGCCGTCATCAACCAGAACGGTTAACCGTTAGCTAACGTAAAGAGGTTATAGCAGTGGCTAAGGAAAAATTCGAACGTTCCAAACCGCATATCAACGTCGGCACCATCGGTCACGTTGACCACGGCAAGACCACGCTGACCGCGGCCCTGACCCGCGTTTCTGCAGAAGTCTTCGGTGGCGACGCTCGTGCGTTCGACTCCATCGACAACGCCCCGGAAGAGCGTGAGCGCGGTATCACCATCTCCACCGCTCACGTGGAATACCAGTCCGAAGAGCGTCACTACGCGCACGTCGACTGCCCGGGTCACGCTGACTACGTCAAGAACATGATCACCGGTGCTGCCCAGATGGACGGCGCTATCCTGGTCTGTTCCGCTGCCGACGGCCCCATGCCGCAGACTCGCGAGCACATCCTGCTCTCGCGTCAGGTCGGTGTGCCGTTCATCGTCGTGTTCCTGAACAAGGCCGACATGGTCGACGACGAAGAGCTGCTCGAGCTGGTCGAGATGGAAGTGCGTGAACTCCTGAGCGAGTACGACTTCCCGGGTGACGACACCCCGATCATCATCGGCTCTGCGCTGATGGCCCTGGAAGGCAAGGACGACAACGGCATGGGTACCACCGCCGTTGCCAACCTGATCAAGGCCCTGGACGCGTATATTCCGGAGCCGGAGCGCGCTATCGATCAGCCGTTCCTGATGCCGATCGAGGACGTGTTCTCCATCTCCGGCCGCGGTACCGTTGTGACCGGTCGTGTCGAGCGTGGCGTCGTCAAGGCGGGCGAAGAAGTCGAGATCGTCGGCCTCAAGGACACCGTCAAGACCACCGTTACCGGTGTCGAGATGTTCCGCAAGCTGCTCGACGAAGGTCGTGCTGGCGAGAACGTCGGCGCCCTGCTGCGTGGCACCAAGCGTGACGACGTCGAGCGTGGCCAGGTCCTGGCCAAGCCGGGTACCATCACTCCGCACACCGTTTTCGAAGCCGAAATCTACGTGCTGTCCAAGGACGAGGGTGGTCGTCACACTCCGTTCTTCAAGGGCTACCGTCCGCAGTTCTACTTCCGTACCACCGATGTGACCGGTACCTGTGAGCTGCCGGAAGGCGTCGAGATGGTGATGCCGGGTGACAACGTCAAGATGACCGTCACCCTGATCGCACCGATCGCCATGGAAGACGGCCTGCGCTTCGCCGTTCGCGAAGGCGGCCGTACCGTCGGCGCCGGTGTTGTCGCCAAGATCGTCAAGTAAGCCTTAGGCTCACCCGATGATCGAAGGGGGCTCCTGCGGGAGCCCCCTTTCTGCGCATGTTGTCTCCCAGGGTTTGACTCTGTGAGGCTGCATGCCTATAATGCGCATCCTTTGAATGCGTGGGTAGACGGCTCGCGCCGTCGACATCCATTGGAGTTTAGGGCAAATGCAGAACCAGAAGATTCGCATTCGGTTGAAGGCGTTCGATCATCGCCTGATTGACCAGTCCGCCGCGGAGATCGTTGAGACCGCCAAGCGTACCGGTGCTCAGGTGCGTGGTCCGATCCCGCTGCCGACCAATCGTGAGCGCTACACCATCCTGGTCTCTCCGCACGTCAACAAGGACGCGCGTGACCAGTATGAGATCCGTACTCACAAGCGTGTGCTCGACATCGTCGAACCCACCGAAAAGACCGTTGATGCACTGATGAAGCTCGACCTCGCCGCCGGCGTGGACGTGCAAATCAAACTCGACTGAGACCTCACTAGACACTCACGGTCGCCGCTCATCGAGCAGCCGCCGTCACGCCGGGATGGCGTCACACAATGTGCTAGTGGAATGCTCTGGAAAGGGCAGCCATAGCGGGTGATAGCCCCGTACACTATAGGAGACTGAACATGACTATCGGTTTGGTCGGTAAGAAGGCCGGGATGACCCGTGTCTTCACCGAAGATGGCGCATCCGTGCCCGTAACCGTTATCGAAGTTGAGCCTAACCGCATTACGCGCGTTAAGACCGTCGACGTCGACGGCTACAGCGCCGTGCAGGTTACCTCTGGCTCACGCAAGGCCAAGCACCTGACCAAGGCGCAAGCTGGACAGTTTGCCAAGGCAGGTACCGAGGCCGGTCGTTCGCTGATGGAGTTCCGCCTCGCCGAAGGCGATGAGGCTCCGGAAGTGGGTGGCGAGCTCACCGTATCCCTCTTTGAAGCTGGTCAGAAGATCGATGTGACCGGCACCTCCAAGGGCAAGGGCTTCCAGGGCGCCGTCAAGCGCTGGAACTTCCGCACCCAAGACAACAGCCATGGTAACTCTCTGGCGCACCGCGCTCCGGGTTCCATCGGTATGTGTCAGACCCCGGGTCGCGTCTTCAAGGGCAAGAAAATGGCCGGTCAGATGGGCAACGTCCGCTGCACCGTGCAGAGCCTGGAAGTCGTGCGCGTCGACGCTGAACGCAACCTGCTGCTGATCAAGGGCGCCGTACCGGGTGCACCGGGCAGCGACGTTGTTGTTCGCAGTGCCGTGAAAGCTCGCTAAGGGGGTTTGATCCAATGAATCTGAATCTTTCAGGTGCTAGTGCCGGCACGGTCGAAGTGTCCGACGCCACCTTTGGCAAAGAATTCAACGAAGCGCTGGTTCACCAGGTCGTCACGGCCTATCTGGCCGGCGGTCGCCAAGGCACCCGCGCCCAGAAGAACCGTTCCGACGTGCGTGGCGGCGGCAAGAAGCCGTGGCGCCAGAAGGGCACCGGTCGTGCCCGTGCCGGTACCATCCGCTCGCCGATCTGGCGTGCCGGCGGCGTGACCTTTGCGGCCCGTCCGCAGGACTACACTCAGAAGGTCAACCGCAAGATGTACCGGGCGGCGATTCGCTCGATCCTGTCTGAGCTGGTCCGTCAGGAGCGTCTGGTCGTCGTCGAAGACATCACCGTCGACGCGCCCAAGACCAAGCAGCTGACCGCCAAGCTCAAGGAGCTGGACCTGGAGAAGGCGCTGATCGTCACCGAAGAGGTCGACGAGAACCTTTACCTGGCCGCTCGCAACATCCCGCACGTGGATGTGGTGGACGTCGCTGCTGCCGATCCGGTGAGCCTGGTCGCCTTCGACAAGGTCCTGGTCACCGTCTCCGCCCTGCGCAAATTCGAGGAGAAGCTGGCATGAACCAGGAACGCGTATTCAAGGTTCTGCTTGGTCCGCACATGACCGAGAAGGCCGCCTCCGCCGCCGAGAACAACCAGTACGTGTTCAAGGTGGCCTCTGACGCGACCAAGCCGGAAATCAAGCAGGCCGTCCAGGCGCTGTTCGGCAAGAAGGTTGATCGCGTACAGGTCCTGAACATCAAGGGCAAGACCAAGCGCACCGCCAATGGCTTGGGCCAGCGCAAGGGTTACCGCAAGGCGTATGTGACCCTCGCCGCGGGTGAGACCCTTGAAGACTTCTCTGGCGCCGAATAAGGGCAGGAGTACGGATAATGGCAATCGTCAAGACCAAACCCACATCCGCCGGTCGTCGCCACCTGGTCAAGATCGTCTCCGACGATCTGCACAAGGGTCGGCCGTACGCGCCGCTGCTGGAAAAGCAGTCGCGCTCGGGTGGGCGTAACAACAACGGTCGTATCACCACACGTCACGTGGGTGGTGGGCACCGTCAGCACTACCGTCAGATCGACTTTAAGCGCATCAAGGATGGCGTTGCAGCCATCGTCGAGCGCCTGGAATACGATCCGAACCGTAGCGCTCATATCGCGCTGCTGAAGTACCTGGACGGCGAGCGCCGCTACATCATCGCCCCGAAGGGCGTGAAGGCGGGCGATCGCGTCGAATCCGGTGTCAATGCGCCGATCAAGAAGGGCAACACCCTTCCGCTGCGCAACATCCCGGTGGGTTCCACCGTGCATTGCATCGAACTGAAGCCGGGTAAAGGCGCTCAGATCGCACGCAGTGCCGGCACCAGCGCCCAGCTCGTGGCTCGCGAAGGCAACTACGCCACCGTGCGTCTGCGCTCCGGCGAGATGCGCAAGATCCTGGCCGAGTGTCGCGCGACCCTGGGTGAAGTGAGCAACTCTGAGCACAGCCTCCGTCAACTGGGCAAGGCCGGTGCCAAACGCTGGCGTGGCGTTCGCCCGACAGTTCGCGGTGTTGCGATGAACCCGGTGGACCACCCGCACGGCGGCGGTGAAGGCCGCACCAGCGGTGGTCGTAACCCGGTGACCCCGTGGGGCGTCCCCACCAAGGGTTACAAGACTCGCAAGAACAAGCGCACCGATAAGCTGATCGTTCGTCGCCGCAAGGCCAAGTAACAGACATTAAGAGGTAACGGCTGTGCCACGTTCACTGAAGAAAGGTCCTTTTATTGACCTTCATCTGCTGAAGAAGGTTGAGACTGCAGTGGAGAAGAACGACCGCAAACCGATCAAGACCTGGTCGCGTCGTTCCATGATCCTGCCGAACATGGTCGGGCTCACCATTGCGGTCCATAACGGGCGTCAACATGTCCCGGTGCACGTCTCCGAGGAAATGGTTGGCCACAAGCTGGGCGAATTCGCTGCTACCCGCACCTATCGCGGTCATGCGGCGGACAAGAAAGCCAAACGGTAAGCCAAAGAGGATTGAGAGATGGAAGTCACAGCTAAGCTGCGTGGCGCTCGTTTATCCGCCCAGAAGGCCCGTTTGGTGGCTGACCAGGTGCGCGGTAAACCGGTCGCCGAGGCACTCGACCTGCTGACCTTCTCACCGAAGAAGGCTGCCAAGCTGGTTAAGAAAGTGCTGCAGTCCGCCATCGCGAATGCGGAAGAAAACAACGGCATGGACATCGACGAGCTGCGTGTCTCGACCATCTGCGTCGATGAGGGCATGACGCTCAAGCGCATCCAGCCGCGCGCCAAAGGCCGTGCGGATCGTATCTTGAAGCGCACCTGCCACATCACCGTTATGGTAGCCGAGAAGTAGGAGTCGACCAGATGGGTCAGAAAGTAAATCCGACAGGCATTCGGCTGGGTATCGTCAAAGACCACACCTCGGTCTGGTATGCCGAGCGCGGTGCCTATGCCGATAAGCTGAACAACGATCTCGAAGTGCGTCGCTTCCTCGAGGAGCGTCTGAAGAATGCGTCCGTGAGCCGCATCCACATCGAGCGTCCGGCCAACAATGCTCGTATCACCATTCACACCGCCCGTCCGGGCATCGTGATTGGCAAGAAGGGTGAGGACGTCGACCGTCTGCGTCGCGACGTCACCCAGATGATGGGCGTGCCGGTTCACGTCAACATCGAAGAAGTGCGCAAGCCGGAACTCGATGCCAAGCTCGTCGCCCAGAACGTCTGCGGCCAGCTCGAGCGTCGCGTCATGTTCCGTCGTGCCATGAAGCGTGCCGTACAGAACGCCATGCGCCTCGGCGCCGGCGGCATCAAGATCCAGCTGTCTGGTCGTCTTGGTGGTGCGGAAATCGCGCGTACCGAATGGTACCGCGAAGGCCGCGTGCCGCTTCATACGCTGCGTGCCGACATCGATTACGCCACCTACGAAGCCCACACCACCTACGGCGTCATCGGCGTCAAGGTCTGGGTCTTCAAGGGTGAAATCCTCGGGGGCATCGAAGAGGTTCGCGCCAAGGCCAAGCAGCCGCAAAGCGCACCCTCCAAGAAGAAAGGTTCCAGGTAAGGGGAGAGCGGATCGATGTTACAACCTAAGCGTTTGAAGTTCCGCAAGGTGCAGAAGGGTCGCAACCGCGGCCTGGCACAGCGCGGAAGCAAGATCAGTTTCGGCGAATATGGCCTCAAGGCCACCGGTCGTGGCCGCGTTACCGCGCGCCAGATCGAAGCTGGGCGTCGTGCCATCACTCGTCACGTCAAGCGTGGCGGCAAGATCTGGATCCGGGTCTTCCCGGACAAGCCGATCTCCAAGAAGCCCCTGGAAGTCCGTATGGGTAAGGGGAAGGGCTCCGTCGAGTACTGGGTCGCGCAGATCCAGCCCGGCCGCGTCCTCTACGAGATTGAAGGCGTTTCTGAAGAGCTGGCTCGTGAGGCCTTCGGCCTGGCCGCTCAGAAGTTTCCGGTCTCCACCACCTTTGTGAAACGGACGGTGATGTGATGAAAGCCCAGGAAATTCGTGAAAAGTCAGTAGAAGACCTGCAGGCGCAGCTCTTCGAACTCCTCCGCGAGCAGTTCAACCTGCGCATGCAGAAGGCCACTGGCCAGCTGAGCCAGACCCATCTGCTCAAGCAGGTTCGTCGGGATGTTGCCCGCGTGAAGACTGTGCTCAACGAGAAGGCAGGTGACTGAGATGTCCGAAGAAAAGAAAGTCCGGACGCTCACCGGCAAGGTGGTGAGTGACAAGATGGACAAATCTATCGTCGTGATGATCGAGCGCCGCGAGCGCCACCCGATCTACGGCAAATACGTGAAGCGCTCCACCAAGCTGCACGCCCATGATGAGCAGAACCAGGCGAAGGCCGGTGACACGGTTTCCATCGAGGAATCCCGTCCCCTGTCAAAGAAGAAAGCCTGGACGCTGGTCGAAGTGGTCGAGCAGGCGAAGGGCTGATCGCCCCGCGCTCGAAACCAGTGCAGTCAGATTAGGTTTGGAGAAAACCGATGATTCAGACGCAGTCAATGCTGGATGTCGCCGACAACAGCGGGGCGCGCCGGGTGCAGTGCATCAAGGTGCTGGGCGGTTCACACCGTCGCTATGCTCGCGTAGGCGATGTCATCAAAGTAACAGTCAAAGAAGCCATTCCGCGTGGCAAGGTCAAGAAAGGCCAGGTCATGAAGGCGGTCGTGGTTCGCACTCGTAGTGGCGTCCGTCGTAACGACGGTTCGCTGATCCGCTTCGATGGAAATGCGGCGGTTCTGTTGAACAACACCAACGAGCAGCCGATCGGCACCCGTATCTTCGGGCCGGTCACTCGTGAACTTCGCACCGAAAAGTTCATGAAGATCATTTCCTTGGCGCCTGAAGTGCTGTAAGGAGCGAGGCGGATATGCAAAAAATCAAACGTGACGATGAAGTGATCGTCATTGCCGGCAAGGATAAGGGTAAGCGTGGCACCATCAAGCGCGTCCTTCAGGGCGAGCGCTATGTGGTGACCGGTGTGAACATGATCAAGCGTCACACCAAGCCCAATCCCATGGCAGGCAACCAAGGCGGTATCGTCGAGCGCGAGGCTCCGATTCACGCGTCCAACGTGGCCATCTTCAATCAGGAGACCGGCAAAGCGGATCGCGTCGGCTTCCAGGTTAAAGAAGACGGTACCAAGGTACGTATCTACAAGTCGACGCAGACGCAGATCGACGCCTAACGTGAGTCGGGTAGCAAAATGGCGAACTTGAAAGAACGTTATCAAAACGAGGTGGTGGCTCAACTCAAAGAGCAGTTTAGCTACGCCAACGTGATGCAGGTGCCCAGGATCACTAAAGTGACCCTGAACATGGGTATCGGCGAAGCGACCAGCGACAAGAAGCTGATCGACAATGCCGTCGGCGACCTGGAGAAGCTCTCCGGTCAGAAGCCGATGGTGACCAAGGCACGCAAGTCCATCGCGGGCTTCAAGGTGCGTGAAGGTTGGCCGATCGGGATCAAGGTCACACTGCGCTCCGAGCGCATGTGGGACTTCCTGGATCGCCTGGTGAACATCGCGATCCCCCGCGTTCGTGACTTCCGTGGTCTCAACCCGAAGTCCTTCGACGGCCGTGGCAACTATTCGATGGGGGTGCGTGAGCAGATCATCTTCCCGGAGATCGAGTATGATAAGATCGACCGGATCCGTGGTCTGGATGTCACTATCACCACGACTGCCAACACCGATGAAGAAGGCCGTGCGCTGCTGCGTGCGCTGAACTTCCCGTTCAAGAAATAAGGGTGGGATCATGGCAAAGAAAAGCATGGTAGGACGCGAGCACAAGCGTGCGAAGCTGGTCGACAAGTATGCTGCCAAGCGCGCAGAGCTCAAGGCCCTCATCAGTGACGTGAACGCTTCCGACGAAGAGCGCTTCGACGCGCAGCTCAAGCTGCAGCAGTTGCCGCGCGACTCCAGCCCGGTGCGTCAGCGTAACCGCTGTCGCATCACTGGTCGTCCGCACGGCTACTACAACAAGTTTGGCTTGGGCCGTAACAAGCTGCGTGAAGCCGCCATGCGTGGCGACGTCCCTGGACTCAAGAAGTCCAGCTGGTAACGCCACGTAGAATCATCAGGAGCGCAACGTAATGAGCATGCAAGATACGCTGGCGGATATGTTCACTCGTATCCGTAATGCGCAGATGGCCACCAAGGAGACGGTCACCATGCCGTCTTCCAAGCTGAAGGTCGAGGTGGCCCGCGTACTGAAAGAAGAAGGCTTTATCAACGACTACAGCGTCGCTGAAGGCACCAAGCCTGAGCTGGCCGTGACCCTCAAGTACTTCGAGGGCAAGGCCGTCATCGAGCACATTCAGCGGGTGTCAAAGCCCTCGCTGCGCTCGTACAAGGGCAAGGCCGAGCTGCCGAAGGTTGCCGACGGCCTGGGCATCGCGATCGTTTCCACCTCGAATGGCGTGATGACCGATCGTGCGGCCCGTCATGCTGGTGTTGGTGGTGAAGTCCTCTGCACCGTATTCTAGGAGTTTGGAATGTCCCGCGTAGCCAAATATCCGGTTAAATTGCCGAGCGGCGTCGAGGTAAAAATCGACGGCAACCAACTGACCGTCAAAGGCGGTCAGGGTGAACTCGCAATGACCGTTCACGACCAGGTCGTGATCGGTCAGGAAGAAGGTCAGCTGACCTTCGCTCCGAGCGAGTCCGCCAAGAGCTGGGCGATGGCTGGTACTACCCGTGCACTGGTCCAGAACATGGTTACCGGTGTCACCGAGGGCTTCACCAAGTCCCTCGAGATCAATGGCGTCGGCTATCGTGCCCAGGCAAGTGGCAAGACGCTCAACCTGACACTGGGCTTCTCACACCCGGTCGAATACCAGCTGCCTGAGGGTGTCGTGGCGGAAACGCCGAAGAACACCACTATCGTGCTGAAAAGCGCCGATAAGCAGCGTCTCGGCCAGGTCGCCGCGGAGATCCGCGCCTTCCGTCCGCCCGAGCCCTACAAGGGCAAGGGTATCCGGTACGGTGACGAGCAGATCCGTCGTAAAGAAGCCAAGAAGAAGTAAGGCAGGGTTATGAACGCGAAGAAAGAATCTCGTCTCCGTCGTGCCCGCCGTGCTCGCGCCAAGATCCGCGAGCTGGGCGTGTATCGCCTGAGCGTCAACCGTACCCCGCGCCACATCTACGCGCAGATCATCTCGCCGGATGGTGGCAAGGTCCTGGCCAGCGCTTCCACGCTGGACAAGGCGCTTCGTGAGGGTGCGACCGGTAACGCAGACGCCGCCGCCAAGGTGGGTGCGCTGATTGCCGAACGCGCTAAGGAAGCAGGCATCACTCAGGTTGCCTTCGATCGTGCCGGTTTCCGGTACCACGGTCGAGTCAAGGCCCTGGCCGACGCCGCTCGTGAAGGCGGCCTGGAATTCTAAAGGGTTTTACGATGGCGAAGAACGAACAGAATAGCGGCGATCTGCAAGAGAAGCTGGTGCAGATCAACCGTGTCGCCAAGGTGGTCAAGGGTGGCCGTATCTTCGGTTTCACCGCTCTGACCGTCGTCGGCGATGGCAGTGGTCGTGTCGGTTTTGGCCGCGGCAAGGCGCGTGAAGTGCCGGTCGCGATCCAGAAGGCCATGGACCAGGCGCGTCGCAACATGATCAAGGTGAGCCTCAGTGGTCACACCCTGCAGTACCCGGTCAAGGCCCGTCACGGCGCCTCCAAGGTGTACATGCAGCCGGCCTCTGAAGGTACCGGGATCATCGCTGGCGGCGCTATGCGCTCCGTGCTCGAACTGGCTGGCGTCCATGACGTCCTGGCCAAGTGCTACGGTTCCACCAATCCGGTGAACGTGGTGCGTGCGACCATCAATGGTCTCGCCTCCATGCAGTCTCCGGAAGACATCGCCGCCAAGCGTGGCCTGTCTGTCGAAGCGATCACGGGGTAAGACACCATGGCAGCAACGATCAAGGTTACCCAGATCCGCAGCACCATCGGCGTGTTGGGCAAGCACAAGGCCACCGTGACCGGTCTTGGCCTGCGCCGCATCGGTCATACGGTCGAGCTGGAAGACACCCCTGCCGTGCGCGGCATGATCCACAAGGTAAATTACCTTGTGCGTGTAGAGGGAGAGTAATCCATGAAACTCAATAGCCTGAGCCCGGCACCGGGTTCCAAGCATGCTGAGAAGCGTGTCGGTCGTGGCATCGGCTCCGGTCTGGGCAAGACCGGTGGCCGCGGCCACAAGGGCCTGAAGTCACGCAGCGGCGGCTCCGTGAAGCCTGGTTTCGAAGGCGGTCAGATGCCGCTGCAGCGTCGTCTGCCGAAGTTCGGCTTCACTTCAGCCAAGTCTCTGGTCAGCGAAGAAGTTCGCCTGGCCGAGCTTGCCAAGGTCGACGGCGACGTCGTGACCCTGGAAACGCTGAAGCAGGCCAACGTGCTCAAGGACGCCACGCGGTACGCGAAGGTGCTCCTCTCTGGCGAACTGAACAAAGCGGTTACCGTCCGCGGTCTCAAGGTCACCAAGGGTGCCCGGGCCGCGATCGAAGCCGCTGGCGGCAAGGTAGAGGACTAAATGGCTAAGTCAGGAAACATGCCGGCGATGGGCAGCGGTCTGAGTGAACTCTGGGCGCGACTGCGCTTCGTGCTCCTCGCCATTGTGGTGTACCGCATCGGTGCTCACATTCCCGTGCCCGGTATCAATCCTGACCAGCTTGCTGCCTTGTTCAGGGAGCAGCAGGGCACCATCCTTGGCATGTTCAACATGTTCTCGGGTGGTGCGCTGGAGCGCATGAGTATCTTCGCCCTGGGCATCATGCCCTATATCTCGGCGTCGATTATCATGCAGCTCCTGTCGGCGGTCTCGCCTCAACTGGAACAGTTGAAGAAGGAAGGCGAGGCCGGCCGCCGCAAGATCAGCCAATATACCCGCTACGGTACGGTGATCCTGGCATTCGTCCAGGCCGTCGGCATGTCCGTCGGTCTGGCGGGGCAAGGGATTGCCTACACCGCAGACTTCAGCTTCTATTTCACCGCCGTGGTCACCTTCGTGGCCGGTGCGGTGTTCATGATGTGGCTGGGTGAGCAGATCACCGAGAAGGGCATCGGCAACGGCATCTCGCTGCTGATCTTCTCGGGGATCGTGGCGGGTCTGCCGGGCGCGGTGGGTCAGTCGTTCGAACTGGCACGCAACGACGGTGCCTGGAACGTGCTGCCCTTGCTGGCATTGTCGATCCTCGGCATCGCCACGGTGGCCTTCGTGGTGTTCATCGAACGCGGCCAACGTCGCATCACGGTGAACTACCCCCGTCGCCAGGTGGGCAACAAGATGTATGCGGGCCAGAGCAGCTACCTGCCGCTCAAGGTCAACATGGCAGGGGTCATCCCGGCGATCTTTGCGTCCAGCATTCTGCTGTTCCCGGCATCGCTCGGACAGTGGGTCGGCTCCGGTGAGGGGCTGGACTGGTTGCAACAGGCGTCCTTGGCTCTCGGGCCGGGTCAACCGTTGTACATCTTGCTTTTCGCGCTCGCGGTGGTATTCTTCTGCTTCTTTTACACAGCGCTGGTCTTCAATCCCAAGGATGTCGCTGACAACCTCAAGAAGTCAGGGGCCTTCCTGCCGGGCATTCGTCCTGGTGAGCAGACCGCTCGCTATGTCGACAAGGTCATGACGCGTCTGACCCTGTTTGGTGCCCTGTACATCACCGCCGTATCCTTGATGCCCCAATTCCTGATCGTGGCCTGGAACGTTCCCTTCTTCTTTGGCGGGACGTCGTTGCTGATCGTGGTGGTTGTCATCATGGATTTCATGTCGCAGGTGCAGTCGCATCTGATGTCGAGCCAGTATGACTCGGTGATGAAGAAGTCCAACCTGAAAGGCTACGGTAGCGGCGGCATGCGCTGAGCGTGCCGCACGCGATTTGGAGAGAACGATGAAAGTTCGAGCTTCCGTGAAGAAAATGTGCCGTAACTGCAAGATCATCCGTCGCAATGGCGCCGTTCGCGTCATCTGCACGGAGCCGCGGCACAAGCAGCGCCAGGGTTAAGCCTGGCGGCTGTACTCAACCGGGTGCCGGCATGCCCCTTGCCCTCTCGAGGGTAAAGGGGTATGCTGTTGCGCCTTTTGTAGATGATTAAACGAGCAAGCCGCTCAAATTTCGGAGTAAGCTGATGGCCCGTATTGCAGGCGTCAATATCCCGGACAACAAGCATGCGGCGATCTCGCTGACCTATATCTTCGGGATCGGCCGTACTCGCGCAGTGGATATCTGTGCAGCTGCCGGTATCGCGCCGACCGCCAAGGTGCAGGAACTGTCTTCTGATGAAGTCGACAGCCTGCGTGCCGAGGTTGGCAAGTACACCGTAGAAGGCGACCTTCGCCGTGATACGACGCTGAACATCAAGCGTCTCATGGATCTGGGTTGCTATCGTGGTCTGCGTCATCGTCGTGGTCTTCCGCTGCGTGGTCAGCGTACCAAGACCAATGCGCGTACCCGCAAGGGCCCGCGTAAGCCGATTCGCAAATAACACGCATGTTCTGGCGTTAAGACAGGAAGAAACATCAACATGGCTAACCCGCGTAGTAATCGCAAAAAGGTTAAAAAGCAGGTGGTGGATGCCGTTGCGCATATCCACGCCTCTTTTAACAACACTATCGTGACGATCACAGACCGCCAGGGCAACGCTCTGTCATGGGCGACAGCCGGTGGTTCGGGTTTTCGTGGTTCTCGCAAGAGCACCCCGTTCGCTGCTCAAGTGGCAAGTGAACGTGCAGCAACTGCTGCAGCCGAGTATGGTGTGAAAAACGTCGACGTGCTGGTCAAAGGTCCTGGACCTGGTCGTGAGTCCGCCGTGCGTGCTCTCAATGCCGCCGGTTTCCGCGTGCAAAGCATCACCGACGCGACGCCCGTTCCCCACAACGGCTGCCGTCCGCCGAAGAAACGCCGCGTTTAAGGAGACAGACTCATGGCTCGTTATATTGGACCGAAGTGCAAACTGTCTCGTCGTGAAGGCACCGACCTCTTTCTGAAGAGCGGTGTGACTCCCTTCGAGAAGAAGTGTAAATCCGAGCAGATTCCGGGTGTACACGGCCAGCGCCGTCAGCGTCTTTCCGACTACGGCTTGCAGCTTCGCGAGAAGCAGAAAGTACGTCGCATGTATGGCGTACTCGAGAAGCAGTTCCGCAACTACTACAAGGAAGCAGCCCGTGTTAAGGGTGCGACCGGCGAAGTGTTGCTGCAGCTCCTCGAAACCCGACTGGACAACGTCGTCTACCGCATGGGCTTCGGCTCGACTCGCTCCGAAGCGCGTCAGCTGGTCAGTCACAAGGCCCTCACCGTCAATGGCCGTACCGTCAACGTGGCGTCCTACAAGGTCAAGCCGGGTGACGTGGTCAGCGTTCGCGAGAAGGCCAAGAACCAGGCGCGCATCCAGAATGCGCTTTCCATCGCCGCTAACCGTGGTGATGTGGCCTGGGTCGACGTCGACTCCAAGAAGATGGAAGGCACTTTCAAGGCTCTGCCTGAACGCGGCGACCTGTCTGCCGACATCAACGAAAACCTGATCGTCGAGCTGTACTCGAAGTAATCCGCTTAGCGGCGCCGGGCCACCGAGGTGGCCCGGTCGAGTACCGAGTATCCGTTTGGCAGCCTGAAAGGTGTTCATATGCAGCGTTCAGTGACAGAGTTTCTCCGTCCTCGCGATATCAAGGTCGAAGAGATCAACGCGCACCACGCGAAGATCGTGCTCGAGCCGTTCGAGCGCGGTTTCGGTCACACCCTGGGGAATGCTCTGCGTCGCATCCTGCTGTCTTCCATGCCCGGCTGCGCCGTGGTGGAAGTCGAAATCGCGGGAGTCGACCACGAGTACAGTGCGATCGAAGGGGTTCAGGAAGACGTCATCGAGATGCTCCTGAACCTCAAAGACGTGGCGATCAAGATGCATAGCCGCGACGAAGCGATGCTCACGCTGAACAAGCAGGGCCCCAGCGTCGTCACGGCCGGTGACATTGCCGCCGACCATGATGTCGAGATCGTCAATCCCGAGCACGTGATCGCCCACGTCAACGAAGGCGCCGAGCTGAAGATGCAGCTCAAGGTGGCCCGTGGTCGTGGTTACGAGCCGGCGGATACCCGCGATGGCGCGGAGGACGAATCCCGGGCCATCGGTCGCTTGCAGCTGGATGCGACCTTCAGCCCCGTGCGTCGTGTTTCCTATTCCGTGGATGCCGCGCGTGTCGAGCAACGTACCGACCTCGACAAGCTGATCATCGACCTGGAAACCGACGGCACCCTGGATCCGGAAGAGGCGATCCGTCGTAGCGCGACCATCCTGCAGGAGCAGCTGGCCGCGTTCGTCGACCTGGAAGCCGACAAGGAACAGGAAGTGGTAGAGGAAGAGGATCAGATCGATCCCATCCTGCTGCGCCCCGTAGACGATCTCGAGTTGACCGTTCGCAGTGCCAACTGCCTCAAGGCCGAGAATATCTATTACATCGGCGATCTGATTCAGCGCACCGAGGTGGAGCTGTTGAAGACCCCGAATCTCGGCAAGAAGTCCTTGAACGAAATCAAGGATGTGTTGGCCACGCGCGGTCTGTCCCTTGGCATGCGGCTGGAAAACTGGCCGCCGGCAAGCCTGAAGGACGACAAGGCCTCCGCGTGAGCGTCGCCTCGAGTCCCAGTTTGGTAAGGAATTACAACCATGCGTCATCGTAAGAGTGGTCGTCACCTCAATCGTACCAGCTCGCACCGCCAGGCCATGTTCAAGAACATGTGCGTGTCGCTGGTCGAGCACGAAGTGATCAAGACAACCCTGCCCAAGGCCAAGGAGCTGCGTCGTCATATCGAGCCGCTGATCACCTTGTCCAAGCAGGACAGTGTCGCCAACCGTCGTCTGGCCTTCAGCCGCACCCGCTCCAAAGAAGCGGTCGGCAAGCTCTTCAATGAGCTGGGTCCGCGTTACGTCGAGCGTCCGGGCGGTTACGTCCGTATCCTCAAGTGCGGCTTCCGCACCGGCGACAACGCCCCCATGGCCTACGTCGAGCTGGTCGATCGTCCGGTCGTCGAGGAAGCTGCCGAGGAGTGATCCTCGCGCTGCCTCGCATCGGGCCTGCGACACAGAAAACCGACTCCTCCGGGAGTCGGTTTTTTTATGTTCGTTCGTTGGCTTTCGCCTCTTTCTCCGTTTAGCTCCTTTCGCCGAGTGATCCCACCCCGGCGGCGCGGCTGATGGCAACAAAAGGCCCCGCCGGCAGTCGCCGGCAGGGCCAGATGCGTAGTCTTACGGTGTGAGGCCTTAGCTCTCGACCGTCGCGGGGGGCGCGACCCGTTCAAGCAGCGGCTTGAGGAAGTGCCCGGTGTGCGAGCACGGGTTGGCCGCCACCTGCTCGGGCGTGCCCTCGGCGATGATCTGCCCGCCGCCGGAGCCGCCCTCCGGCCCCAGGTCGATCAGCCAGTCGGCGGTCTTGATCACGTCCAGGTTGTGCTCGATGACCACGATGGTATTGCCATGATCACGCAGCCGGTGCAGGACCGTCAGCAGCTGGCGAATATCCTCG
The DNA here is from genome assembly GCF_014840935.1 of Halomonas sp. YLGW01. Classification (NCBI taxonomy): domain Bacteria; kingdom Pseudomonadati; phylum Pseudomonadota; class Gammaproteobacteria; order Oceanospirillales; family Halomonadaceae; genus Halomonas; species Halomonas sp. YLGW01. The sequence goes on from NZ_CP062005.1 coordinate 247,907, forward strand.
AAGTGCAGGCCGGTGGTGGGCTCGTCGAGGATGTAGAGCGTCTTGCCGGTGTCGCGTTTGGCCAGTTCCCGGGCCAGCTTGATGCGCTGCGCCTCGCCGCCGGACAGGGTGGTGGCGCTCTGCCCCAGCCGGATATAGGACAGGCCCACGTCCAACAGCGTCTGCAGGCGGCGGGCGATGGCCGGCACCGGGCTGAAGAACTCCAGGGAGTCCTCGACCGTCATGTCCAGCACCTCATGGATGCTCTTGCCCTTGTACTGGATCTCCAGGGTCTCGCGGTTGTAGCGCTTGCCCTTGCAGACGTCGCAGGGCACGTAGATGTCGGGCAGGAAGTGCATCTCGACCTTGATCATGCCCTCGCCCTGGCAGGCCTCGCAGCGACCGCCCTTGACGTTGAAGCTGAAGCGGCCCGGCTTGTAGCCTCGGGAGCGGGCCTCCTGGGTGCCGGCGAACAGTTCGCGGATGGGGGTGAAGATGCCGGTGTAGGTGGCCGGGTTGGAGCGCGGCGTGCGCCCGATCGGGCTCTGGTCGATATCGATGACCTTGTCGAGCTGATCGAGCCCCTCGATGCCGGTGTGGGCCGCCGGGGTCAGGGTGGTGGCCTTGTTGAGCTCCCGGGCGGCGATGGGCATCAGGGTGCCATTGATCAGCGTCGACTTGCCCGACCCGGAGACCCCGGTTATGCAGGTCAGCACGCCGAGCGGCAGCGTCAGGGTGACGTCGCGCAGGTTGTTGCCACTGGCGCCGGTGAGCCTCAGTTGTTTCTCGGGATTGCCCGGAATGCGCCAGGGCGGCACCTCGATGCGTCGCGTGCCCGACAGATACTGGCCGGTCAGCGAGCCCGGGGTGTCCTTGATCTGCTGCGGCGTGCCCTGGGCGACGATCTCGCCGCCGTGGACCCCGGCGCCGGGGCCGATATCCAGCACATGGTCGGCGGCGAGGATCGCATCCTCGTCGTGCTCGACCACGATCACGGTGTTGCCCAGGTCGCGCAACCGCTCGAGGGTCTTGAGCAGGCGGTCGTTGTCCCGCTGGTGCAGGCCGATCGAGGGCTCGTCGAGGATGTACATCACCCCCACCAGGCCGGCACCGATCTGGCTCGCCAGGCGGATGCGCTGGGCCTCGCCGCCGGACAGGGTCTCGGCGCTGCGCTCCAGGTTGAGGTAGTCCAGGCCGACATTGACCAGGAACTCGAGGCGGGCGTGGATCTCGTGGATGATCTTGACCGCGATCTCGCCGCGGCGGCCGGGCAGGCTGAGTGCCTCGAAGTAGCGCATCGCCTCGCCGATCGGCAGGCTCACCAGCTGAGGCAGGGGCCGGTCGTCGATGTAGACGTGGCGGGATTCCTTGCGCAGCCGAGAGCCCTGACAGCTCGGGCAGGGCTGCTCCGCGATGTAGCGCGACAGCTCCTCGCGGACCATGCTCGACTCGGTTTCCCGGTAGCGGCGCTGCATATTGGGCAGCACCCCTTCGAAGGGATGCTCCCGGTTGACCTGGCGGCCGCGGTCGTTGACGTAGCTGAAGGAGATGTCGTCGTGACCGCTGCCATGCAGGATCACGTCGCGCTCGTGGCGGGCCAGCTCCTGCCAGGGGGTCTCGAGGGCGAAGCGGTAGTGGTCCGCCACCGCCTGGAGCTGGCTGAAGTAGTAGACGCTGCGGCGATCCCAGCCCTTGATCACGCCCTCGGCCAGCGACAGCTCCGGGTGGCTGATCAGCTTGTCCGGGTCGAAGAACTGCTGGACGCCGAGGCCGTCGCAGCTCGAGCAGGCGCCGGCGGGGTTGTTGAAGGAGAACATCCGCGGCTCGAGCTCGGCGATCGAGTAGCCGCACACCGGGCAGGCGAAGCGCGCCGAGAAATTGATGTCCTCCCGCTCGCCGTCCATGAAGTGGATGACGGCCACGCCGTCGGCCAGCCCCAGGGCGGTCTCGAAGGACTCGGCCAGGCGCTGGGTCAGGCCCTCGCGGACCTTGACCCGGTCCACCACCACGCTGATGTCGTGCTTCTTGTTCTTCTCCAGCGGCGCCAGGTCGTCGAGCTCGAGCACCTGGCCGTCGATCATTGCCCGCACGAAGCCCTGGGCGCGCAGCTCGCTGAGCAGCTGCAGGTGCTCGCCCTTGCGGCCCTTGACCACCGGAGCCAGCAGCATCAGCTTGCTGCCTTCGGGCAGGGCGAGGACCTGATCGACCATCTGTGAGATGGTCTGGGCCTCCAGATCCTCGCCGTGCTCGGGACAGCGTGGCGTGCCGGCACGGGCGAACAGCAGGCGCAGGTAGTCATAGATCTCGGTGATGGTGCCGACGGTCGAGCGGGGGTTGTGCGAGGTGGACTTCTGTTCGATGGAGATCGCCGGCGACAGGCCCTCGATATGGTCGACGTCGGGCTTTTCCATCATCGACAGGAACTGGCGCGCGTAGGTGGACAGCGACTCCACGTAGCGGCGCTGGCCCTCGGCGTAGAGGGTGTCGAAGGCAAGGGAAGACTTGCCCGACCCGGACAGGCCGGTGACGACGATCAGCTTGTCACGGGGCAGTTCGACGTCGATTTGCTTGAGGTTGTGGGTGCGGGCACCCCTGACCAGGATCTTGTCCATTGCCACCTCGTGCAGACAAAAGCTCGAGTATACGGGCTCGGTGAGGGCGGCGCCAAAGCCTGAGGGCTTTCCGCCACCGCGGCTTTCCCTGGGTGCGGCCAAGCCGGTAGAATACGGGATCTGCCCAGGGCGCCCCTCGCGCCCCTTTCATGTGTTTGGAATCGCTATTCTCCATGGTTTCTCGTTTGCTGACCGCCCCCGAGCGGCGCGCCATCAGTGGCCTGGCGGGGCTCTATGCCTCGCGCATGCTGGGCCTGTTCATGGTGCTGCCGGTACTGGCGCTGCATGCCGGCGACCTGGCCGGTGCCACGCCGCTGCTGGTGGGCGTGGCGCTGGGCATCTACGGCCTCTCCCAGGCGGTGCTGCAGATCCCCTTCGGCCTGCTGTCGGATCGCGTGGGTCGCAAGCCGGTGATTGCCTTCGGCCTGCTGCTGTTCTTCCTCGGCAGTGCCGTGGCCGCCGAGGCCAACGGCATCGGGGAGATCATCGTCGGGCGTGGCCTTCAGGGCTGCGGCGCCGTGGCCGCCGCCATCATGGCGCTGCTCGCCGATCAGACCCGCGAGCAGGTCCGCACCGCGGCGATGGCCACCATCGGCCTGTCGATCGGCGTGGCCTTCGCCGTGGCCATGGTGCTGGGGCCGCTGCTGGCCGCCCACTACGGGTTGAGCGGCGTCTTCTGGTTCACCGCCGCCCTGGCGCTGCTGGGGCTCGTCGTGCTGTGGAAGCTGGTGCCGCCTGCGCCGCGGCGGCTGCGCCACCGGGATGTGGGCCTCGATCGAGCTCAGCTCAAGGCCATGCTCGGCCGTGGCGACCTGGTGCGCCTGGATCTCTCGATCTTCTCCCTGCATCTGCTGCTGATGATGATCTTCGTCGCGGTGCCGGTGCGTCTGGCCACGCTGGGCGTGCCGGCCGAGCGGCATGGCTGGGTCTATCTCGGCATCATGGGGCTCGCCTTCGTGGCCATGGTGCCGCTGGTGATCATCGCCGAGAAGCGCCGGCGCATGAAGGGCATGATGCTGCTTGCCGTGGCCGGGCTGACCCTGAGCCTCTTGGGCATGGGGGTGATGGAGACCGGCTGGTGGGGTCTCGCCGCGCTGCTGATGCTCTTCTTCACCGGCTTCAATCTGCTCGAAGCGACCCTGCCGTCGATGATCAGCAAGCTGGCGCCGGCGGGCGCCAAGGGCACCGCCATGGGCGTCTATTCCACCAGTCAGTTCCTCGGGGCCTTCCTCGGCGGCCTGCTGGGTGGCGCCCTGAGCCAGCAGTGGGGACAGGAGGCGGTCTTCCTGGGTGCTACGCTGGTAGGGGCGCTGTGGCTCTGTGTGTTGCACGGCCTGCCCGCGCCGCGCCATCTCTCGAGCGAAGTGGTGGCGCTCGGCGAATCGGCCCATGGCGATGCCCTGGAGACCCTGATGCAACGCTTCGCCGACGTGGCGGGCGTCGAAGACGTGCTGGTGGTGCCCGAGGAGCGCCTTGCCTACCTCAAGGTGGACCGCCAGCAGCTGGACAGCGAGGCCCTGGCACGCGTGGCCGGGGCCTCGGACCGCTAGGCGGTCACCATTCATCGGGGCGGCCAGGCGGTCGCCCGCAATCAAGGAGCAAAACATGGCCCGTGGTGTAAACAAGGTCATCCTGATCGGCAATCTTGGCCAGGACCCGGAAGTGCGCTTCCTGCCCTCCGGCAACCCGGTCGCCAACCTGCGCATCGCCACCACCGACAGCTGGACCGATCGCCAGAGCGGTCAGCGTCAGGAGCGTACCGAGTGGCACACGGTGGTGCTGTTCAACAAGCTCGCCGAGATCGCCCAGCAGTACGTCAAGAAGGGCTCGCGGATCTACGTCGAGGGTCGCCTGCAGACCCGCAAGTGGCAGGGTCAGGATGGCCAGGACCGCTACTCCACCGAGATCGTCTGCAACGACATGCAGATGCTCGACTCCCGCAGCGGCGGCCAGGGCGGCTATCCGCAGAACGACCCCCAGGGGGCGCCGCAGGGCGGCAACTTTGGTGGTGGCATGAACCAGGGTGGTGGCATGAACCAGGGCGGCATGCCGCAGGGCAACTACGGCAACGCGCCCCAGCAACCGCCGCAGCAGCCGCCCCAGGGCAACAACTTCGGTCAGCAGGGCGGTCAGCCCCAGCGCCCGCCGCAGCAGCCGCCCCAGCAGCAACCTCAGCAGGGCAACAACTTCGGTGCCCCCAACCCGGGTAGCTTCGACGATTTCGATGATGAGATCCCGTTCTAGGGAATGCCTCTTGCTGAACCGGTGCCTGTGAAGGAGTCGTCGTGAAGCTGTTGATACTGGATGCCGGGCACTGCCTGAGCCTGGCCCTGGCCCGTGAGGCCAATCGCCGGACCGATACCGAGCTGGTGATCGAGGCCGGGCTGGAGCTCGACACCGATCGGCTCGCCGGCCTGGCGCCGGATGCGGTGCTGATTCCGCCGCTGGTCACGCCGATGGAGATCGAGCCGGCGGCGATCACGGCCCATGCCGAGGCGGTCGAGCGCTGCGTGGCGTGCTGCCGTGAACTCGAGGTGCCCCTGGTGTGGTGCGTGTCGGACCAGCTGTATGAAGACGGCTTCGATGGCCCCATCGATGAGCACATGTTGCCCGATCCCCGCGACGACGGCCTGCGCCGGCTGCTGGCCGTCGGTCTCGGGATCCGCGAGCGGCTCCCACGCCACCTGATCGTGCGCCTGGGGCCACTGTTTGCCCTGGAGGGCGGCGGCGCCTGGCTGGGCGACATGCTCGATAGCCTGGTGTGCGGCGACCGGATCAGCGCGGCTCAGGACGTGATCTTCTGCCCGACCTCGGCGGATGCGGCGGCGATGGCGCTGATCGGCATGCTGCAGCAGATCCACTGCGGCGCCGACCGCTGGGGGGTCTACCACCTGGCCGGCACCGAGCCGGTCAGTGCCTTCGCCTTCGCCTCGATGGTGCGGACTCAGCTGGCCACGCGCCTGGAGGGGCTCGGCCTGTCCACGACCCTCGGCGAGCTCAAGGCGATGGATCATCACCACGGGCATCCGTTGCGCCGCGTGCTGAATTGCCGAAGGGTACTGCAGGCCTTCGGCGTGCATCAGAAGCCCTGGCGTCTGGAGGTCGGGCGCATGCTCGATGCCTGGTGTCAGGCCTATCACCCGCCCGGTAGTGGGAGAACCGCATGAATACCCTGCGCAGCCTGCTCTTCTATGCCGGCTACTTTCTGGCCATGCTACTCAGCGGCGTTCTGCTGCTGCCGGTGGCGCCGCTGTTGCCGCTGCGGTCGCGCTATCGGTTGCTGAATCTCTACAACCATGCGGTGATCGCCTGGTTCCGCATCACCTGCGGGGTCCGCTACGAGTTCCGCGGACGCGAGAATGTGCCCGCTGGGCCCTGCGTGATTCTCGCCAACCATCAGTGCGAGTGGGAGACCATCTATCTGCAGCTGATCAAGCCGCCGGTATGCACGGTGCTCAAGCAGGAACTGCTGAACTTCCCGATCTTCGGCTGGGGCTTGCGGCTGCTCAAGCCCATCGCCCTGGATCGTTCCAAGCCGGCGCGAGCCATGAAGCAGGTGCTCATCCAGGGCAAGGCTCGCCTCGAGGAGGGGCTGTCGGTGCTGATCTTCCCCGAGGGCACCCGGGTGGCACCGGGTCAGCGTCGCCGCTATAACAAGAGCGGGGCGGTGATCGCCTGTCGCGCCGGCGTGCCGGTGCTGCCGGTGGCGCACAATGCCGGCGAGCGGTGGCCGGGGCGGCACTGGGTCAAGAACCCGGGGCGCCTGACGCTGGAGATCGGCCCACCGATCGAGACCGAGGGGCGCACGGCGGAGGCGGTGCTGGCCGACGTCGAGGCCTGGATCGAGGGGCGCCTGGCCGAGATCTCCGGGGTGCCGCGGCCGGTAAGCGAGCCCGTCCGTGAGCCGGTGAACGGCTGACGCCCCGTGCTCCCCTCCGCGGGTGGCTCGCGGGTCTCATCGGGCGGGCCGCGCCATCAGCCCGCCAGCAACAGGACCGAAAACAAGAAAGGCGCCCCGTGGGGCGCCTTTCTTGCATTCGAGGGGTCGGAGATCTGCGTTAGCCGTCGAACTTCTCCAGTACCAGGCAGGCGTTGGTGCCGCCGAAGCCGAAGCTGTTGGACAGCACGCGCTTGACCTCGGCGTCGTCACGACGCTCGGTGACGATATCGAAGCCGGCGGCCTGCTCGTCCAGGTGCTCGATGTTGGCCGAGGCGGCGATGAAGCGATGCTCCATCATCATCAGCGAGTAGATGGCCTCCTGCACGCCAGTGGCGCCCAGCGAGTGGCCGGTCAGCGATTTGGTGGAGCTCATCGCCGGGGTCTGGTCGCCGAACACCTCGCGGATCGCCTTCAGCTCGGCGACATCGCCTACCGGTGTGGAGGTGCCGTGGGTGTTGACGTAGTCGATGTCGCCATCGACCGTGGCCATCGCCTGGCGCATGCAGCGCGCCGCGCCTTCACCGGACGGAGCGACCATGTCGTGACCGTCGGAGGTGGCGCCGTAGCCGACCACCTCGGCATAGATCTTGGCGCCGCGCGCCTGGGCATGCTCCAGATCCTCGAGCACCAACATGCCGCCGCCGCCGGCGATCACGAAGCCGTCGCGCGCCTGATCATAGGGCCGCGAGGCCTTCTCCGGCGTCTCGTTATAGTGGGTCGAGAGGGCGCCCATGGCATCGAACAGGCAGGACAGGGTCCAGTGCTCTTCCTCGCCGCCGCCGGCGAACACCACGTCCTGCTTGCCCAGCTGGATCTGCTCGACGGCACTGCCGATGCAGTGCGCCGAGGTGGCGCAGGCCGAGGAGATCGAGTAGTTGACGCCCTTGATCTTGAAGGGGGTCGCCAGGCAGGCCGACACGGTGCTGCCCATGGTGCGGGTGACCCGGTAGGGTCCCACGCGGCGCAGGCCCTTCTCGCGCATGACATCGGCGGCTTCGACCTGGTTGGCGCTGGAGGCGCCGCCTGAGCCGGCGATCAGGCCGGTACGCTCGTTGGAGACCTGCTCCGGGGTGAGGCCCGAATCTTCGATGGCCTGGGCCATGCTCACATAGGCATAGGCCGCGGCATCCCCCATGAAGCGGCGCAGCTTGCGATCGACAAGGGCGTCGAGGTCGATATCGACGACCCCCGCCACCTGGCTGCGGAAGCCGCGCTCGGCGTAGTCGTCCTTGAAACGGATGCCAGAGCGCCCGGTCTTGAGCGCATCGAGGACCTGGTGCCGGTCGTTGCCGAGGCATGACACGATACCCAGGCCGGTGACTACCACTCGTCGCATGGGAGCCTCCTGATCAGAAATTCGCGGTGGAGGTGAACAGGCCGACCCGCAGGTCATTGGCCTGGTAGATGTCGCGGCCGTCGACGGACACGGTGCCGTCGGCGATGCCCAGAATCAGGCGCCGGGTGATGATGCGCTTGACGTTGATATGGTACTTGACCTTCTTGGCGTTCGGCAGGATCTGGCCCGAGAACTTGACCTCGCCGCAGCCCAGGGCGCGGCCGCGTCCCGGATGGCCGAGCCAGCCCAGGTAGAAGCCGACTAGCTGCCACATGGCGTCGAGGCCGAGACAGCCAGGCATGACCGGGTCGCCGGGGAAGTGGCAGTCGAAGAACCACAGGTCCGGATGAATATCGAGCTCGGCGATCAGCTCGCCCTTGCCGTGTTCCCCACCCTCCTCATGGATGTGGGTGATCCGGTCGAGCATCAGCATGTTGGGTGCCGGCAGCTGGGCATTGCCCGGGCCGAACAGTTCACCTTGGCTGCATGCCAGCAGTTCTTCATGGCTAAAGGAGTGTTGCTTGATCACAGAATCATTCCGAGAGTCGACAGTAGGGTGGGCCGAGGACCGGCTAGACTGCGGGCTATTCTACTGGCAGCGCTTAATGATTGCACGTCGCCGCCCCCGGTCGCGTCCAGGCCCTCTGCGCGGAGGGGCGTCACCCGGCCAGCAATTAGGTGATTCGCCCCCTAAACCCATGATAGCGTTCGCCGATAGCGTCATGAAAGGCGAGAGAGTTTTTCATGCGCTCGTCCATGACCTCGGAACCGATGACATCCTATGTGGCCGCTCTTCACTCTCAATCGACCGCTGATCTGGCTTGGCCTGCTCGGCATTGCCGCCCTGCCCTGGGCCAGCGGCGTGGGGACGCGCCTGGGCGGCATGCTGCTGGTGGGGCTGGGGCTGTGGGATGCCTGGCGGATGGTGCGCAAGGAGCACGATCGCCGTGCCCTCGGCGAGCAGGCGATGCTGGCCTCCGAGGATGGGGTCATGATCTGCGATGCCCGCCACCGCATCCTGACCGTCAATCCGGCCTTTACCCAGATCACCGGCTATGACCTCGAGGAGGTACGTGGCCAGGACCCCTCCACGCTCTCGGCCGGACGCCATGACAAGGCCTTCTACGACCGCTACTGGCAGGCTCTGAGCTCCTCCGGTAAGTGGGAGGGCGAGATCTGGAACCAGCGCAAGCAGGGCGACCAGTACCCGGAATGGCTGCGCATGCAGTCCTTCCGTGATGAACGCGGCCGGCTCACCCATTATGTGGGCCTGTTTACCGACATCTCCCGCCACAAGGCCCGCGAGCAGGACCTGCGCCGCATCGGCTTCGAGGATCCGCTGACCGGCCTGCCCAACCGGCGCCGCCTGCATGACCTGCTGAGCTCCCGGCTGCGCCACCTGAGGGCCGGCGAGGGGCTGGACATGGCGCTGATCGATATCGATGGCTTCAAGGCCATCAATGATGCCATGGGCGTCGAGGCCGGTGACCGACTGCTGGCGCGCTTCGGTCAGCGCCTGGCGCGCCAGGTCGCCGGCGGCGTGGTGGGACGCCTGGGCGGCGACGAGTTCATGGTGATCCGCACCACCACCTTCGATGATCACGATGCCTGGGTCGCCGGGCTCTGCGAGCACCTGACGGCACCCTTCGAGCAGGAGGGGCAGTCGTTGCGGCTGGGGCTGACCGTTGGCAGCTGTCGGGCGCCGGACGACGGGCGGGAGTCCAGCGTGCTCTTCCAGCGCCTGGAGAGCGCGCTCTACGGCGCCAAGCGTCATGGCCGCAATCATCATCGCCGCTTCCAGCCCTCCCTCGATGTGCAGGGGGATCGTCAGCTCGAGCTGGTCAACGACCTGCGCGCGGCCCTGGCGCATGGCGGCCAGCTCGAGCTGTATTACCAGACCCAGCATAACCTCCAGGATGGTGCCCTGGTGGGGATGGAGGCCCTGATGCGCTGGCGTCATCCCCGGCTGGGCATGGTCTCTCCCGGGGATTTCATCCCGCTGGCCGAGCGCCACGGCCTGATGACGCCGCTGGGCGCCTGGGTGACCGAACAGGCGGTCGCCCAGCTGGCGCGCTGGCAGCAGGTCGGGCTGCCGCCGGTGCCGGTGTGGGTGAACGTGTCCGCGCTGCAGCTGATCCAGGGCGACCTGGAGGCGCACCTCGCGGCCTGTCTGGCTCGTTACCAGGTGCCGGCGCGGCTGCTCGGGCTCGAGCTCACCGAGTCGGTGCTGCTCGACGAACGCGCCGGAGATGTCTACCCGCGCATGACCTCACTGCGCGACAAGGGGCACCAGATCGCCATCGACGACTTCGGCACCGGCTATTCCTCCCTGAGCTACCTGAAGCGCCTGCCAGTGGACAAGCTCAAGCTCGACCGCGCCTTCGTGCGCGCCCTGCCGGACGACAGTGGGGACGCGGCGATCGTCGGCGCGGTGCTGGCGATGGCCAGGGGCCTGTCGTTGGAGGTGGTGGCCGAGGGGGTGGAAACAACGGCGCAGCGGGACTTCCTGCGTCAGCAAGGCTGCCCCACCGTGCAGGGCTTCCTGTATTCGCGGCCAGTGCCCGCCGCCGAGCTCGAGGCACGACGGCAGAGCGAAGCGGTATCATCTGCTGACGGCGTCGGCATGGAGACCGATCCGGCATAAGGGCGACGGAGAAGCCGCCCTAGGCGCGTTGCTCCCCCAGATGCCGGCAGAGCCCCAGGCACAGTAGCGCCCAGACCACGGCCTCCGCCGGCAGCAGCCAGGGGGCCAGCTCCACGCCGGCCAGGCGCGCGCCGGCCAGATACGACAGCGGACCACTCGTCGCCCCGCCCAGCGCCGCCAGCCAGGGATGCCGCCATAGCCAGGCCAGCGAATGCCGCGGCAGGGTGGCGAACAGCGGCCACAGCAGCCACATCCACAGGGGCAGCGGCAGAGCCATCACGGGTCCTGCCCCCGCGCTCGCCAAGGCCAGCTCACTCGCCGACTCGGCGCCGAAGCCGAAACCGCCGAGCAGCGAGAAGCCGCCATCGACGATCAGCCCCAGGCCGGCAAAGCTCGCCACTAGCCGCCATTCTCCCGGCCGCCCCAGCCAGGAGAGGTGCCCGGCCACGATCAGTGCGGCAACGGCACTTCCCACCGCACTGCCGCCCAGCACGCAGGCGAACCAGCCGAGCTGGAAGGCCGCGATGTTGGCGACCGTGACCTGCCAGCCTCCGGGCGTCGCCCGGGTCACGGCGCCCCCGTCAGGGCATCGCGGCGAGCACCGGGCTTGGCCATCAGCAGGTGGCAGGTGCCGATGCTGCGCTCCAGGAAACCGCCCTCGCAGTAGCACAGGTAATAGCGCCACATGCGAATGAAGCGTTCGTCGTAGCCGAGCTTGCGGACCCGCTCCAGGCGAGCTTCGAAGCGATGACGCCACTCTCGCAAGGTGCGCGCATAGTGCAGCCCGATCTCGTCAAGCGACAGCACGTTCAGCGAGGTATGGCGGGTGATGCCGTCGAGGATGGCGCGGTGCGAGGGCAGGAAACCGCCGGGGAAGATGTAGCGCTTGATGAAGTCCATCTCGCGCTTGGCGGCCTCGAAGCGCTGGTCGCGGATGGTGATCGCCTGCAGCATGACCAGGCCGTCGTCGGTGAGCAGCCGGTCCAGGGTGGCGAGATAGGTGTTGAGGTACTGATGCCCCACCGCCTCGATCATCTCCACCGAGATCACCCGATCATAGCGGCCCTCGAGATCCCGGTAGTCCTGCTTGAGCAGGGTGATCCGCTCGCCGAGCCCCTCTTCCTCGATGCGTGCCGCGGTGTGGGCATATTGCTCGTCGGAGATGGTGGTGGTGGTGACCCGGCAGCCGCGGCTCTTGGCGGCGTGAAGGGCGAGCCCGCCCCAGCCGGTGCCGATCTCCAGCAGGTGGTGCTCGGGGCCCACGTCGAGCCGGTCGAGCATCACATCGAGCTTATGGGTCGAGGCCTCCTCGAGGCTCGCCTCCGGGTGCGGGAAGATGGCGCTGGAGTACATCCAGTGCTCGGTGTCGAGGAAGGTCGCGAACAGCTCGTTGCCAAGATCATAGTGGGCCGAGATGTTGCGCCGGGCGCCGCGCTGAGTGTTGCGCTGCAGGGCGTAGGCAGCGGTCAGCAGCCAGCGACCGAAGCGCGCGCTGCCGTTCTCGACCTCGCCGTTGACCCGTTCCAGATTGGCGGCGAACAGCCGGGTCAGAGCGACCAGGTCATCGGCCTCCCAATCGCCATCCATGTAGGCCTCGGCGGCGCCCACCGTGCCGCCCAGCGCCAGCCGGCGCCAGGCCTGGGGGCGATTGACCACGACTGTGACCGAGAGCGGCCCGCCGCGGCCCAGTTCATGGCGCTGATCGCCCTCGATCAGGGTGATCTGGCCGCCCTCGAGATCGGCCAGCTGGGCGAGCAGGCGGGGCTTGAGCAGTCGGGTCAGGCGATCGCCGGTATCAGGCTGCGGCGCTGAGGTGGCAGAGCGGATCGTACTCACGACGGTGTCTCCTCGCGGTGGGGATGATCATGGACCGGTACCCGCTTGGCCCATAGCCGCAGGGCCTCCCAGTGAATGCCGGCCAGGGTCTTGAGGCTCATGAAGGGCTGACGGGCCAGAGTGGCGACCAAGGCGCCGCGGGTGGCGGGCCGGGCCTTGAGGGTCAGGGTGGCATCGAAGTGCAGGGCGTCATCCTTCCAGGTCTCCATGTGCATCATCAGGTGCTCCCCGGGGGTCGAGAAGCGCCAGCGGTAGGTCATGTCCATGGGGTTGAAGGGCGAGACGTGCATCGCCTTGGCGAAGCGGGCCTGGTGACTGTGGAGAGTCGGGTCGACGCGGCAGGCGTAGCGCACCCGCTCGCCCCAGGGCGTGTTGGACACCTCGGCCAGCAGCGCGACCAGCCGCTCCTCGGCGTCGTAGGCGTAGTAGAGGGTGATCGGGTTGAAGGCCACCCCCAAGGTGCGCAGCTGGGTCAGCATGCAGACCCGGCCGTCCGGGGCCTCGCCGAGCTGGCGCGCGAGCTCCTCGCGGACCACCTCCTTCAGCGGCCTGTCGTGGGGCGCCAGATAGTCCGCGCGGCGAAAGCGGGCCAGCGCCAGCCGGCCTTCGCCGAAGCCCGGCACGCCGCGAAACAGCCTCGGCAGCTCGTCGAGATCCAGCCAGGCCATCCACAGGCCATAGCAAAAGGCGTGGTCACGGGGCAGGTGGCGGCGATGGCGCAGCCGGCCGTGATAGATCCGCGAGCGGGGCGCGCGGATCATGCGGGCGTCTCCATGGCGGCGTCCTGATGGGCTCGGGGGGAGTCGAGGACGAGCCCGTCGGCCGGGCGCGGCGCGTCCCCCAGCGCCAGGGCCACCCGGCGCGCACTCCAGACGCCGTCCTCATGGAAGCCGTTGCGCCAGTAGGCGCCGCAGAAGTGGGTGCGGCTCTTGCCGCCGGAGATCTCTCCGTGGCGCGCCTGAGCCGCCTGGCCGGTCAGCGTGAAGCAGGGGTGGGCGTAGGTGAAGCGCCCCAGTACCCGGCGCGGGTCGATGCTGGCGCTGTCGTTGAGGGTCACGCAGAAGGTATGCGGGGCCTCCAGGCGCTGCAGGATGTTCATGTCGTAGGTGACCGAGACCCGGGCGGCGTCGCCGCGGCCGTCGAGGCGGTAGTTCCAGCTCGCCCAGGCCCGCGGGCGCCTGGGCAGCAGGCGGGTGTCGGTGTGCAGCACCACCTCGTTGTCCTGATAGGGCAGGGCGCCGAGGATCTCGCGCTCGGCGTCACTGGGATCCTCGAGCAGGGCCAGGGCCTGGTCCGAGTGGCAGGCCAGCACTACCTGGTCGAACTGCTCGACGCCGTGGCGGCTTTCGATCTCGACGCCATCGGCGTGGCGGCGAATGCCCTTGACCGGGCTTGCCAGGCGGATGCCCTCGGCATAGGGCGCGGTCAGGGCCGGGATGTAGGCTCGGGAGCCGCCGACCAGGGTATGCCACTGGGGGCGGTGGCTGACCGATAGCAGGCCATGGTTCTTGAAGAAGCGCACGAAGAAGGTCAGCGGGAAGCCCTTCAGGTCGCGGATGCTGGCCGACCAGATCGCCGCGCCCATCGGCAGCAGGTAGCGGCGGCGGAAGTCCTCGCCGTAGCCGCCGGCCTCGAGGTAGTCGCCAAGCGTCAGCGCCGGGTCGAGGCGTCCGCTTTCCAAATCCCGCACCGCCTCGCGGTTGAAGCGCAGGATGTCGGCCAGCAGACGGTAGAAGCGGGGACGCAGCAGGTTTCGACGCTGGGCGAACAGGGTGGACAGGGTGTGGCCGTTGTACTCGAAGTCATAGCTGCGCTCATGCACCGAGAAGCTCATCTCGGTGGGCTGGCTGGCCACGCCCAGCTCGGCCAGCAGGGCCTGGAAGTGCGGGTAGGTCCAGTCGTTGAAGACGATGAAGCCGGTGTCGATGGCGTAATCGCGGCCGTCGAGGGTCACGTCGATGGTGGCGGTGTGCCCGCCCAGGCGGTCGGCGGCCTCGAAGAGGGTGATATCGTGGTGCTTCGACAGGTAGTAGCCCGCGGCCATGCCGCTGATACCGCTGCCAATGACGGCGATGCGTTGCCGGCTCATGTCTGATCTCCTGCTGCTTCGGTGTCGCGATCACGGATCATGCGCTTGCCGAGCCGAAAGCGCAGTCCCGGCGGCAGGATGCCCATCAGCTTGACCAGATAGGTGAATCGCTTGGGGAAGTGGATATCCAGTGCGCGCCGGGCGAGGCCCTCGAGGATGGCCTCGACGGCGGTCTCGACGCCGACCCGCATCGGCATCGGGAAGTCGTTGCGGTCGGTGAGCGGCGTCTTGACGAAGCCCGGGTGGATCACGCTGACATCGATGGCCTCGGCGGCGAGGTCCAGGCGCAGCGATTCCATGAAATAGGTCAAGGCCGCCTTGGAGGCGCCGTAGGCCTCGGCTCGGGGCAGCGCCACGTAGGCCGAGGCACTGGACGTGGCCGCCAGTAGTGGCCGGCTGCCGTCCCGGTCCCGCGCCTGGCGCAGCAGCGGCAGCGCCGCCTCGATGGCGTACAGGGCGCCGTGAAAGTTGGGGGCGAAGACTCGCTCGATCAGGTCGACATCGAAGTCTCGGGCGTCCAGGTATTCGCAGGTGCCGGCGTTGAGCAGTACCAGCTCGAGCCCGCCGAAGGCGGCGTCGATGCGCTCGCCGGCGGCGGCCACGGCCTCGCGATCGGTGATGTCCAGCGGCACCGCCAGGGCGTTGTCGCGGCCCTCGGTCAGCGCCGCGAGCCCCTCGGCGCTGCGGGCGCTCAAGGCGACCCGATGGCCGTCGTCGAGGAGGCGTTCGGCGAGGGCTCGACCGATGCCCGAGGTGGCTCCGGTCAACCAGATGCGCTGTGGTGCGAGTGTCGCGGTCATGCATCCTCCTGGCCAGACGGCCCTGTCTGCCTCGATGGGCGGTCCTGATGTCGGCGCCATCCCTTGATTGCCTACAGCTACGGCAATCGGAGCGATGACGTGTCAGGTGCCGGCCCGCCGCTTGAGGTGACGGATCACCCCGCCGAGCAGGGGCAGGCGTTCATAGAGCAACTCGCCGGCATCGAAGTAGTCCCGGTGGCACCGTACCTTTTCTCGTTGCTCTCCCAGACCCTCTTCCTCGCCGCCAGTCCCCGCCGGCGCGAAGATCAGGTGCGAACAGCCTTCCACCTCGTAGCGCCTGCCGCCGGCCAGCCGGGGGTGACGCAGGGTCATGGTCCAGGTGACGAAGGCGGTATCGCCCTGACGCTGACGATGATGGAAGCTGAATCGGCATTCCTGTACGTGGGTGTACAAGGCGGCGAAATACCCTTCCAGCGTGCTCAGACCCTCGATGCGGTGCAGTGGATCCTGAAAGATCACGTCCTCAGTGTATACGCTGCTCAGCTTATTTGTACAGGTCTTGTCTAGCTTGTTGAAGAAGGCGCAGAAGGCGTCCAGTGCCGGGTCCCGTGACATGGGCATGACTCCTGTGAAAGCGACGTCCCGTCAGGACGACTCGTGCTTGAGGGCCTTGAAGGCGTCCAGCGCCCGGGCGCGGGCCGCCTTGTGGTCGACGATCGGGGCGGGGTAATCGGCCTCGCCGAGCAGGTCGTCCGCTGGGGGGGCATGGCGCTGCTTGGCGGGCAGCGAGGCCAGGGCGGGCAGGTAGGTGGTGAGGAAGGTGCCGTCCGGGTCGAAACGCCGGGACTGGGTGGTGGGGTTGAAGATGCGGAAATAGGGCGCGGCATCGGTGCCGGTGGAGGCGGCCCACTGCCAGCCGCCGTTGTTGGCGGCGAACTCGCCGTCGATCAGGTGGCGCAGGAAGAAGGCCTCGCCGCGGCGCCAGTCGATCAGCAGGTGCTTGGTGAGGAACATGGCGGTGACCATGCGCAGCCGGTTGTGCATCCAGCCGGTCTCGACCAGCTGGCGCATGGCGGCATCGACGATCGGATAGCCGGTGCGCCCCTCGCACCAGGCCTGGAAGGCGGCCTCGTCGTTGCGCCAGGCCAGGGCCTCGGTGTGCTGCTGGAAGGCGCGATGACGGCACACCCGGGGAAAGCCGACCACGATGTGCTGGTAGAACTCCCGCCAGACCAGCTCGTTGACCCAGGCCGCGAGCCCTGCATCGCCCTCGCTCAAGCTGCCGTCGTTTTCGCCAAGCACCGCCTGGCAGCACTGGCGCCAGGAGAGCATGCCCAGCGCCAGGTAGGGGGAGAGTTCGCTGGTGCCGGCCACCGCCGGCAGGTCGCGCTGCTCCTTGTAGTGCCGCCCACGAAAGCGCAGGAACCGCTCCAGCCGGTCGGCGGCGGCCTGCTCGCCGGCGGGCCAGCGCTCGGGGGCGGCGGGGGTGTCCTCCAGGGCAGGCAGGTCGGGCACCGGCTCGCTTGCGATCCCGAGCGGCGCCTGGACGGCAGGCGTGTCGCGTAGCGCCAGATGCTCCGGGGTTAGCGCCCGGTGCCAGGCCTTGGCGAAGGGCGTGAAGACGCTGTAGAAGTCGCCCTGGCCGGTGCGCAGCTCGCCGGGGGCGAAGGCGATGGCATCGGTATGCGCCCGGACTTGAAGGCCCGCGCCTTCGCCGGCCTCGATGACCGCCTGGTCGCGGCGCCATTCGTTGAGGGGGTACTCGCGGTTGAAGTGCAGGGCGCTGGCGCCAACCTCCTCGGCCAGTGCCAGCAGGGTCGCCGGCGCCTCGTCGAAGTGGGCGATCTCCCGGTGCAGCAGCGGGATGTCGTAACCGGCAAGATCCTTGGCCAGGGCGGCGACCCCGCGATTGAGGAAGTCGAGCTTGTTGGCGCCGTGGCCGTGGGCCTGCCACTGGGGCAGGCAGCGCAGGAAGACGGCGACCACCGGGCCCTGGCGGGCGGCCTCGCTCAGGGCGGTGTTGTCGTGCAGGCGCAGGTCGCTGCGCAGCCAGACCAGTCGCGGGGCCATGTCGGCCCGAGTCGCACCTTGCATGATCGCTCCTTCCTTCATGTGGGCTTCATTCGGGCCTCGTACGGATGGCGCGCGGCGAGTGCCTCCGGACGGGAGGGGCCGGTCGCCGTCGGCCGCGACCGTCAGCCCCGAATCAGTGGCTTGAGTCGGGACACGGCCTGAATGGGGTCGTCGCCGAGTACCGCCACCGGGGTGCCCTGCAGCTCCTGTTCGCGGATGCGCGCCACCGGGCCACAGAGGCCTAGCGGTACCTCGAGCTGGTCGGCGAGCTTGGGCAGCTGACGGCGGAACAGGTCGGTGCGCTCGGCCTGGCCGCTGCAGACCAGCATGGCGGACGCTCCCAGGCGCTGCACGGCCAGCGGTATCTCGCCCAGGGGCAGGGCGTCGTCGAACAGCTGTACCCGGTAGCCGGCGTCGCTTGCCGTCAGGGCGATCAGCAGCTCCCAGAGCATGCCGTGCGCCTCCGGCAGGCGGCTGATCAGCACCGTACCGCCGCTACTTGACTGGTTGGCGTGATAGAGACGGGTGCCGATGCGGCTGCGCAGGAAGGCTTCCAGGGTCGCGCGTTGTAGCCTCGCGCCCAGCTGATCGCCCCAATGCTCCTCGAGGGAGGCGACCAACGGCCTGAACAGTTCGCCGACGCAGGTGGCCACCGGATAGAGCGTCATCGCCTGGTGATAGAGGGCGTCCAGGCGGTTGAGGTCCAGGGCCTCGACGGCGGCCTGCCATTGCTGGCGCTGTGCGCTCCAGTCGCCGGTGGCCGGCGCCTGGGGTTCAGCCGGCGCCGGCTGATCCAGCAGCTCCCGGACCTGGCTGACCGGCACCCCGCGGTTGAGCCACTGCAGGATCTGCTCGACCCGCTCCACGTCCTCGTAGGCATAGAGGCGATGGCCCTTGGCGGTGCGCTGGGGACGAATCAGCCCGTAGCGTCGCTCCCAGGCCCGCAGGGTCACCGAGTTGACCCCCGTCAATCGCGAGACTTCACGAATGGGGTAGAGCGGCGTGTCGGCCGGATGGGTCACCTTGGTAGTCATGCGCTGGGAAGCCTCTCGCTGTGTCGGTCGAATCAGCGACCGGCAGGGCGCTGCGCTACGTCGCTGATGAGCCTAAGAATGGTGCAAATTATTATACAAGGCAATGACGTTGTACAAAGCGTGCGACGAGAGACGCCCTGCCATCGAGGCCGTTCAGCCGCCGGCGCGTTCGTCGATGATGCCGGCCAGGGCGTCGACGAAGGCGGGGTGCTCGCCCACCGGCGGCAGCAGGGTCAGGGCGATGCCGGGGTGGGCCTCGCCGAGGGCGGTGATCTGTCCCGGCACATCCTCGCGCAGGTGACGACCGGCGGCGAAGAAGAGCGGCAGGATGTCGGCGCGAGTGATGCCATCCTGTGCCAGGTCGGCCACCGTCGCCTCAAGCGATGGCTCACAGAGTTCCATGTAGGCCATGCGCAGCGGCGTGGACTGGCGGCCCGCCAGGGTCTCGGCGAGCGACTCGAAGGGCGCCTTCCAGCGCGGGTCTCGGGAGCCGTGGGCGAGCAGGATCAGGGCGTGTGACATTTCATACCTCGTACGTTGAATACATTATGGGCGTGGCAGGGCCTGACGAGCGCGGCACCCACGACGGGGAGCACGCGGGGCATCGCGCTGCGCCCGACGCTAGTGGCCCAGTTCGGCGGCCAGGGCCTGGCCCAGGTCGTGACCGGAGAGCCAGGCATCCTCGACCCGGGAGGCACGGAAGCCATCGCCGGCGAGGGCGAGGCCCTGGGCGCTCAGCCGGTAGCCGGGCCCCGAGACCTGGCCGGCCGGCTGGGCATAGCGCCAACGGTGGGCACCGAGCAGCCGCGGCCTCGGCAGCGGTCGGCCGTAGAGCGTCTCGAAGGCGGACAACAGCCGTGGGGCGACCGTCTCCGCGTCGTCCTCCAGCCAGTCGGCACTGGCCGCGGGGCCGGCCAGCAGGGTCAGGCTCTCGCCCTGTCCTGTGCGGCCGGGCTTGGAGTCGTTGCGGCTGACCAGAGACAGCGGGCCTGAATTGACGAAGGCGGCCTGCCAGTCGTCGTCTACGCCGGGCGGCGGGGGAAGCGGTGCCTCGAAGAGCGCATGGCCGGCCCAGCAGGGCCGCTGGGTGACGGCGCGACAGTCGGCGGCAAGGGCCGCATCGTGAGGCGCGACCAGCGGCTCCGCCTGAGGTGTGGGTACCGTGATCACCACCCGGGCATAGGGGCCATGCTCCTGACCCTGGTCGTCGGCCAGCCACCAGCCGTCGGCCTGTTGCTCAAGGGCGGTGATGCGGGTCTGAACATGCAGGGTGAGCCCCTCGGCCAGCGCGCGGGTCAGGGCGCTCATGCGCGGCACGGCGCTGTAGCGGGTCTGGTCATCCCGATGCGGTTGCCAGCCCTTGGCCTCGACCCGCCACAGCCGTGTCGGCCAGGGTGCCACCAGGCCCGCCTGGCGCCAGGCGTCGACTCTGGCGGCGAAGCGGGGCTCGCGGGCGGTGAAGTACTGGGCGCCCAGATCGACGACCGCGCCGGGCAGCCGGCGGCTGGTCAGGCGGCCACCGGGGCCACGGGCCTTGTCGAAGATCTCGCTTGAGACGCCGCGCTCGGCAAGCACCCGGGCGCAGGCGAGCCCGGTGAGGCCGGCGCCGATGATGGCGATGGAAGGCATGGCGGTCATGAATCCTCCGTGAGTCGGGCGTACCCAGGACAGGCCATTATCCTACCCGGTTAACAGTTTCGTATAAAGCCTGTATAACATTAAGGGGGTGCCCGAGGCAGTGTGCCTCGGCTCCGGTATCCGATACAGCCCTGTCCGCCGGCCCTTCAAGGCGCCTTGCCAGGGAGGAGCCCGCGGGAGCCGATATCACGCTCGGTGGCTGTCATCTGAGCCTATCCTCAGGGTAGCGTGAGGCAAGACGACAGCGAGCGCGACGACGGCGAGCAGGACGGACAAGGGCACGACTCAGCATTCACGGGAGGCAGCATGCGCATTCTGATCACGGGAGGTACCGGCTTCGTCGGCAGGCCACTGTGCCGACGCCTGGCCGAGGCGGGGCATGACCTGCTGGTGGTGTCCCGGGACCCGGTTGCCGCACGGCAGGTGCTGCCGGCAAGCGTGACGGTCGCGGCCTCGGTGATGGAATTCGCCGAGGCGCGGCCGGAGGCGATCATCAATCTCGCCGGCGAGTCGATCGCCGGCAAGCGCTGGAGCGAGGCCCAGAAGCGTCGCCTGGTGGACTCCCGGGTCGAGATCACCCGGGAGTTGGCGGACCTGTGTGGCCGGCTGGCCGAGGCCGGCGCCGCGCCGCGAGTGATGATTTCCGGCTCGGCGATGGGCTACTACGGCGATCAGGGTGATACCCGGGTCACCGAGGACACCCCGCCCCACGATGAGTTCGCCCATCGGCTGTGCGAACGCTGGGAGCAGGAAGCCAAGGCGGCCGAGGCCCACGGCGTGCGGGTGGTACTGGTGCGCACCGGTCTGGTGCTCGAGAAGGACGGCGGTACTCTCGCGAAGATGCTCCTCCCCTTCAAGCTGGGGCTCGGCGGTCCCTTCGGCAGCGGGCGCCAGTTCATGCCCTGGATCCACCGCCAGGACATGGTGGCGTTGCTCGAGTTTCTGCTTGAGCGCGAGGACCTCACCGGCCCCTTCAATGCCTCGGCCCCCCGGCCCGAGACCAACGCGGCCTTCACTGCCACTCTGGCCCGGCACCTCAAGCGGCCGGCGTTCATGGCGGTGCCGGCCTGGGTGCTCAAGATCGGCCTTGGAGAGATGGCCAACCTGCTGCTGACCGGGGCCGACATGCGCCCGGCGCGCCTCGAGGAGGCCGGTTTCACCTTCGAGTACCCGACCCTCGATCAGGCGCTGACGGCGATCCTCGGTCGCTAGTTTCTTCCTCAGCTTTCTTCATACGAGCGCCTCCCCTCAAGCCTCAGCCCTCGAGGTCTGGCTCGAACGTTCCGCTCGAATGTTTCGCCTGAATGTCTCGCACAAACGCAACGCGCCCGGCCAAGGTGGCCGGGCGCGTTGCGTGATATCTCGTCTATCGGAGCTGCCGCGGGCGCCGGTCAGGCGGCGCCTGCGTCGATACGGACGGGGGAGACTAGTCGGTATCGATGGTGACGATCACCCTCACCGCATCCAGGCGCAGCCGGGTGCCCTCGATGGCACTGTCCAGGGCGGTCCGGGTCTCGGCGAGGGCGTTGAGCTCATCCTCGCGCACCGCTGGGTTGTGACGGGAGAGCGCCTTGAGGCGGGCCAGTTCGCCATCCAGGGTCTCGCGCATGCGGGTCTGGGCGGCCTCGACGATGCTCGGCAGCTCCCGTTCGGCTTCCTGCTCGCCCTGGGTCAAGAGCTCGCGCAGCTGGTCGTGGCGATCCTTGATCAGGTCGCGGGCCACCGCCTTCTTGACCTTGGTGAGGTTCTTGGCGAGGCCCCCGAAGGAGACCTTGGAGGACAGGTTGCTGCCGGTCTCATCGAGCAGCACCCGCACCGCGGTCGCCGGCAGGAAGCGGTTGACGTGCAGCTTCTTCGGCGCAGGGCAGTGGGTGCGGAAGACCAGCTCGGTCATCAGGCGACCACCGGGAATCGCCGGGTGCTTGAGCAGCGCCAGGGCGGTGTTGCCCATGTTGCCGTCGAGCTGGCGGGCCATCATCTCGCGCACCAGCGGATGCTCCCAGGACAGGTGCTGGACGTCGTCCCGGGCCAGGGCCTTCGGCCGCGACAGGGTGGCCGAGAAGCCATCCTCGCCCTTCACCAGTCCCGGCAGGCCATCGAGCATCTGCGGGCTCGGCTGCAGGTGCAGGATCTCGCCCCCGAGCTCCTGGCTGTCGACGCCGAAGATATCCAGTGCCTGTTCCAGGTAGCGCGGCAGTGCCTTGTCGTCGTCGAGCTCGCGGATCGCCTCGATGACCTTGGCGGCGCGGGCGGGGCGGCAGGCATTGTGTTCGAGCAGGCGGTTGCGACCGGCCTCGCGCTCCTTGAGCTTGGCCTCGAACAGCGCGCGGGTCTCGGTGATCAGCTCCTCGAGGCCTTCCTCGTCGAGCAGCGCCTCGGCCAGTTCATCGCCGAAGGCGTCGAACAGCTCGCTGCCGACCGCGTGGGGGGCGCTGAAGGCATCCATTCCTTCCCGGTACCAGCGCAGCAGGCGGGCGCCGGGGCTCTGCTCGAACACCGGTACATGCAGCTGGATGGCGTGCTGCTGGCCGATGCGATCCAGGCGGCCGATGCGCTGCTCGAGCTGGTCCGGGTGCTGCGGCAGGTCGAACATCACCAGATGACGGCAGAACTGGAAGTTGCGGCCCTCTGAGCCGATCTCCGAGCACACCAGCACCTGGCAGCCGTCCTCGGTGTCGGCGAAGGCGGCGGCGGCCCGGTCGCGCTCGACCAGGGTCAGGCCCTCGTGGAACACCGGCGCATGCACGCCGCCCAGCACCCGCAGGCCCTCGGCGAGCTCGAGAGCGGTGTCGCGGTCGTGGGCGATGACCAGCATCTTGTCGTCGCCGACCTCGGTGAGCTGCTCGAGCAGCCAGGTCACCCGGGGGTCGAATTGCCACCAGGGCTCGGCGTTGAGCGGGTCCTCACCGAGCGCCCGGTACATGGCATCCGGGTAGATCAGCACGTCCGGGTGATCCAGGCCGGTCTCGATCAAGAGCTCGTCGAGGTAGTCCTCGTCGCGCTCGATCCGGCGTAGCACCCGGCGATAGGCCGAGGGCAGGGCGAGCTCGCTGACGTGCAGCTCGCGGGCCGGGAAGCCGCCGACGTGACGGCGGCTGTTGCGGAACATCACCCGGCCGGTGCCGTGGCGATCGAGCAGCTGCTCGGTGAGCTGGCGCCTTGCGGCCTCGCGCTGGGTGTCATCGCTCTCCGGCTCGGCCAGGGTGTCGAGCAGGGCCTGGCTGTCGGCGTCGTCGATCACCGCGTCGATCCGTGCGCGGGCGGTGTCGCCCTCGGCTGCGGTGGCGGCGGGCAGCGTTTCCAGGGCATCGATGGCCTCGGCCACCTGCACGTAGCCGGCTTCCTCGGCCTTGAAGCGCTCGAGGTCCTGATAGCGGTCCGGGTCGAGCAGGCGCAGTCGTGCGAAGTGGCTCTCAAGCCCCATCTGCTCCGGCGTGGCGGTGAGCAGCAGCACGCCGTCGATGGTCGTCGACAGGCGCTCGACGCAAGCGTAGCCGGGACCCTGTTCGTCCGGGGTCCAGTCTAGGTGATGGGCCTCGTCGACGATCAGCATGTCCCAGTCGCAGGCCTCGGCCTGGGCCTGGCGGTGCGGGTTGTTGAACAGCCACTGCTGGCTCGCCAGCACCAGCTGGCCGGTCTCGAAGGGGTTGCCGTCGCTGTGCGCCTGGCTCTGATGTTCGTCGAGCAGAGTGACCTTGAGGGCGAAGCGGCGCAGCAGCTCGACCAGCCACTGGTGCGTGAGGCTGTCCGGCACCAGGATCAGCGCCCGCTCGGCGCGGCCGGTGAGCAGCAGCCGGTGCAGGATCAGGCCCGCTTCGATGGTCTTGCCCAGGCCCACTTCGTCGGCCAGCAGCACCCGCGGGGCGTGGCGATGGGTGATCTCGTCGGCGATGTAGAGCTGGTGATCGATCAGGTCGACCTTGGGGCCGGCCAGGCCCAGCGCCGGGTTCTGCTCGATGCGGTTGTGATGGTGCAGAGTGCGAAAGCGCAGGTTGAACCAGTCGTTGCGGTCGACCTGGCCGGTCAGCAGGCGATCGCGGGCCTGGTCGAACTGCATGGTGTCGGCGAGCTGTGCTTCGGGCAGCTCGCGCAGCTGGCCCTGATCATCCTCGCCGATATAGACGATCAGGCCGCGCTCTTCCTTGCTGTCGTCGACCAGCATCTGCCAGCCCTCGGCGGACTGGATGCGGTCGCCGCTGCCGAAGGCCACGCGGGTCAGCGGGGCCTGGCGCACGCTGTAGGTGCGGGTTTCCTCGCTGGCGGCGAACAGCACGGTGACGGTTCGGAAATCGCAGTTCAGGACGGTGCCCAGACCCAGCTCGGCTTCGCCGTCACTGATCCAGCGCTGGCCGGGAGAAAATTCGCTCATGCTGCCTCGGATACTGAAAGGGACGATGCGCACGCAGCCGGCACAAGGGGGCCGACGACGACAGGGCGCGGTATCTTACAGCAAAGCGGAGCGCGGCTTAAGTAGGGAAGGCGCCAACAGCGCCTCGGAAGGGCAGGGCGCGCTCAGCGCGTCATCCAGGCGTCGAGCTGGGCGCGGGTGAGCTCGCCGACATGCCGCTCGATCAGCCGGCCGTCGGCAGCGAAGTAGAGACTGGTGGGCAGCCCCGGCGACTCGGCGATCACGCCAAGACGCTGGTTGGGGTCGAGCAGGGCCTGGTCGAAGACCAGGTTCTGGTCGTCCAGGTAGCGCACCACCTGCAGGAGTTCTTCCCCCTGGTTGGCGACGACCACGGTGATGTCGTCGCGGCGGGCCGCCTCGGCGAGCAGCGGCATCTCGCGCAGGCAGGGCGGGCACCAGGTGGCCCACAGGTTGATCAGCACCGGCTGACCGGTCAGCGTCTCGAGCTCCACCGGCTCGCCGTCGAGGTTCTCAAGCGTCAGTTCGGGCAGGCTGCGCAGGCTGAGGCTTGTGCCCAGCGGGTTCCAGCCGACCAGCGCCAGCCACAGCGCCGAGCATCCGAGCAGCAGGGCCAGGCCGCCGAGCAGGCGCCCCAGATGGTCGCGCAGCGTCCAGGCCGTCCAGGCGCTGGCGGCGGCGAGTCCCGCCAGGCCCAGGTAGCCGGGCTGCCAGACCTTCAGCGCGTCCAGCGGCGCCGCGGCGAAGCTGTCCAGGTGGGTCAGCACATGGCCCAGGCGCGCACCGACCAGCCAGCTGAGCAGCAGACCATTGAACCAGCGAGCATGAGCGCGGCGGGGCAGGCCCAGCAGCACCAGACTCAGCGTCAGCAGGAGAAGTGCCGCGGCCAGGGCGTAGAGGCGCGGCAGCGAGATCAACAGCGGGCCGAGGGCCAAGGCATCCATGTCATCGAGCTCCGGGAAGCGGGAAAAGAACGTAGGAGTAACGCGCAGAAGGAATACCAGTGCCGCATGGCGGCGAATCGCGGTTAGCCTACTGCCTCGCCCGATGGCTGTCACGGAGAGGGCGGCATGACCTGCAGGGGAAACGGGCGCTGGCCCTTGGCGGGAAGGCGGGAATGGGACAGGATAGCCGCACCCATCTGCCGGAGGCATCCCGATGCGCCATCTTTTCCCCTTGATTCTGATCTGCCTGCTGGGCCTGAGCGGCTGCTCCACGCTTTCCTATTCGGTCAGTGAGGAGACCCTGCAGAAGGAGCTGATGGCGGCCGTGGAGGGCTACGACCGGGCTCAGCTGAAGGCCGGTTCGCCGCTGGCGCTGACTCTTACGTCTACCGAACTCGCCGTCGGCCCGGACGGTCGCGACGTGGTGCGCCTGGCGGTGGCCGGTCGCGTCGCCATCAACGCCTTCGCCGCCAACATGCCCGCCGATGTGGCCCTGAGCCTGGAGGGCACGCCCTACTACGACAACGACGAGGGAGCGATCTACCTGCGTCGCCTGTCGCTGCTCGACAGCCGCGTCGAGGCGCCCTGGCTGCCCATGGATATCGCGCCGGTCACCGACCTGGTGGTGCGCCTGGTCGCCCAGACGCTGGAAAGCGTGCCGGTGTATCGCCTGGACCCGGACAGCATGGGCTGGGGCTGGAAGGAGCGCCTGGCCTCCCGGGCCGTGACCCTGGACATCGAGCCCGGGCGGCTGGTGCTGAAGCCGGGGCTCTAGTCCCCATCGACCTCCCTGGCGCCTCGGCAGGGAGATGCCTTTCCCTGTCCTCATCCGACCGTTATCCACACCGGGAGCTCCCATGGCCAAGCCCGCCTTCGACATCCTGCGTGCCCTGGCGATCACTAGCCAGGCCGCCGGCCTGATCGCCATCATCACCCTGGAGACCGTGCTCGGCGATGCCGCTCGGCCCTGGCAGGGCCTGACCCTGGGGCTGATGGTGGCGGCGGCGCTGGCGCTGGCGGTGGCCCGCACCTACCGGCGCAACCGCCAGCGCAAGCGCGCCGAGCGGCACTGAGGCGCTGTTCAGGCGCCCGCTGCGGCGCACCGGCATGACGAACGAGGGGCGGTGGCATGAAGCCACCGCCCCTCGTCGTTTCACGGCGCCTTCTGCCGCCGGGGCAGCGCGTCCTGGACGCCCTCGCGATCAGTCCCAGTCGGGCGCGAAGCCGGGGTCGGCGATGCGCTCGCCCCGCTCGAGGGTGGCGATCTCGTCGAGCTCGGCGTCGCTCAGGGTGATCGAGAGCGCCTCGAGGTTGCTCTTGAGGTGATCGGCCTTGGTCGAGGACGGGAAGGTCACGATATCCAGCGCCTGGAGCCAGGCCAGGGTGACCTGAGCCGGCGTGGCGTTGTGGTTCGCGGCGATACGCTTGAGGGTCTCGTCCTCCATCACCTTGCCCACGGCCAGCGGCATGAAGGCGGTGACCGTGATGTCGTGACGCTTGCAGTGCTCCACCAGCGCGCGGTTCTGCAGGAAGGGATGCACCTCGATCTGGTTGGTCAGCAGCGCCCCTTCGCCGAGGATATCCACCGCCTGATCGATCTGCGCCATGGTGAAGTTGGAGACGCCGATATGGCGGGTCTTGCCGGCTTCCTGCACCTCGCGCAGGGCGGTGAGGTAGTCGCGCATCGGCACCTCGTCGTTCGGCGACGGCCAGTGGATCAGCAGCAGGTCGACATGATCGGTACCGAGCTTGTCGAGGCTCTCATCGACGCTCTGCTTGAGGGCGTCGGGGGCGAGCTTGTCGTGCCAGACCTTGGTGGTCAGGAAGATCTCGTCCCGCGGCACCTGACTCTCGGCGATCGCTTGGCCGACGTCGGCCTCGTTGCCGTACATCTGGGCGGTATCGATATGGCGATAGCCCAGTTCCAGGGCCGTGGTGACGGCGCTCTTGAGGGTGTCGCCCTCGAGGCGGAAGGTGCCGAGGCCGGGATTGGGGATAGCGGTATGCTGCGTCATGCAACCTCCGTGTCAGTGGTCGCGAAACAGGACATGGCGAGTGCGCCGCTCAAGTGCGGTTCTCAAGTACGGTTCTCAAGTACGGTTCTCAAGTACGTCGCGTAAGTACGTCTCTCGAGTCCGTCCTGAGTGTGCTCGCCATGTGTCGATAGCGTACTAACTACTGTGGGGGTCATCCCGCCGGCTTCAAGGGCGGGATGACGAACGCCGGTGATGGACCCTGGTGGCTCAGAGGCCGAGAGCCTCGAGCAGGACCTTGGCCACCGGCTCGGAGGAGGGCGGATTCTGACCGGTGATCAGGCGACCGTCACGGCGGGTGTAGGGAGCGAAATCGTCGGCCTTGGAGTAGGTGCCGCCGCAGGCGATCAGCGCATCCTCCACCAGCTGCGGGACGATCTCGGTCAGGCCCACGGCGTCTTCCTCGCCGTTGGTGAAGCCGGTGACCTCACGGCCCTTGACCAGTGGCTCGCCGGATTCGTCACGCGCATTGAGCAGCACGATGGGCGCATGGCAGACCGCCGCCACCGGCTTCTGCTGAGCCCAGAAGGTCTCGATCAGGCGGATGGAGTCGGCATCGTCGACCAGGTCCCACAGCGGCCCGTGGCCGCCCGGATAGAAGATGGCGTCGAAGTCGTCGGCCTTGATGTCCGACAGGCGGTGCGTGCTGGCGAGCTGCGCCTTGGCCGCGTCGTCCTGCTTGAATCGACGGGTCGCCTCGGTCTGGCTCTCTTCGGCGTCGCTCGCGGGATCCAGCGGCGGCTGGCCGCCCTTGGGTGAGGCCAGGGTCACCTCGGCGCCTGCATCCAGGCAGGCATAGTAGGGCGCCGCCAGTTCCTCGAGCCAGAAGCCGGTCTTCTTGCCGGTGTCGCCGAGACGGTCGTGTGAGGTCAGTACCATCAGAATGCGTTTGCTCATGTGAGGCTCCTTGTGATGGCGTGGGAAGCGGGCTCGCCGCCCTCGGCGGCGAATTCGATGGTCACCATGCTAGGGGCGGAAGTAGTATTCGAGAACTGATGAATCCTGATATGAGGTATTCGGTTCGTGAATATCGCCGGCAAGGACCTGAATCTGCTGCTGCTCTTCCATGTGCTCTACCAGGAGCAGAGTGTCTCGGCGGCGGCGCGTCGCCTGGCGCTCAGTCAGCCGGCGCTGAGCCACAAGCTCGCCAAGCTGCGTCATGCCTTTGGCGATGAGCTCTTCGTGCGCGCGCCGCGGGGCCTCACCCCCACGCCCCGAGCCCATGAACTGGCGCCCCGGGTTCAGCAGCTGGTGGCGGGCATCGAGGGCTTCTTCGACTTCTGCGAGGGCAGCGACTACCTGGCCCGAGTCGACCGGGTCCATCTGTTCACCACCGACTACATCGAGCAGCTGCTGTTGCCGCGCCTGTTGCCGGTGGTGCGTCGGGAGGCGCCCCACCTGCAGCTGGTGACACACAACACCCGCGGTCGCCTGCCCCGGGCCGAGCTGGAGACAGGCGAATGCGACATCGCCATCGCCGGCTTCTATGACAACCTGCCCGACAGCTACTACCAGCAGCGCATTCATCATGAGGACTTCGTGGTGCTGGCCGCCCGCGATCACCCGCGCCTCGGCGCGGGGCTGGATCTCGAGGCCTACCTGGCCTGCTCGCACCTGGTCACGACCCTGACCGGTGACCTGGACGGCCACATCGACAAGCGGCTGCGCGAGCAGGGCCGTTCGCGGCAGGTGGTGGCGGGGCTATCGAGCTTCACCGTGCCACCGCTGCTGGTGGCGGAGAGCGACCTGCTGCTGACCTGCCTGAGAAGTATCGCCGAGCAGGCGGTCAGGCGCTTTCCTGGCCTCGTGATGCATGACTGCCCGGTCGCGGTGAGCGAGATCGATGTGATTCAGACCTGGCACCAGCGCACCCATGATGATCGGCTGCGGCGCTGGCTGCGGGGGCAGATCAAGAGGCTGCTTGAGCCGGCGCTGCCGTGGGAGGGCTGAGCCGCCGGCGCCAGGGCGCCCGGGGAAGCGAGAGTGCCAGCAGGGCAATCGCCAGGCCGGCCAGTGCCAACGCCCAGACGACCAGCAGCAACAGCTCGAGCTCGCCCACCGGGCCATCCCGATAGCTGCCGTGCCACAGGGCCCCCTGCACGAGCCAGAAGCCCAGGGCGCCGGCCAGGGAACGGTGCAGGTGGCGAACCAGCACGAACCACCAGGCCAGGCACCAGCCGAGTGCGGCCACCAGCGGCCCGGCGGCCAGCCATCCCAGGCCCTGTGCCTGCCAGATATGGCCCGCTCCCAGTGACAGGCCGGCGAGCAGGATCGTGAGCGCAAGGGAGATCACGCACTCCCTGAACCAGCCGGGCAGGCCAGTGTCGGGCGCGACGGCATCGGTCTGATGAAGTGAGGAGGGTCGGGCCATGGGATAGCCTGCCGATTAGCGGATGGGGGGACTCTCTATCCCTACAGGGTCGCGACGGCGATGGCAACTCGACGGCAACGATGGGGCTTTACCCAGGGCAATATGACTCGCCCGGGTGGCTGTCGGATTGGCATGGGTGAGATACACTCGAGATGGGCCACCCTGAATGGGGTGGCCGGCAAGACCGGCAAACGCGCGATGGCGAGACAACAATCCCCTTATAAGGAGCCGAGATGCAGCCGCTTAGCTATTACTACGTCAATGTACTGGAAGCGATGGAGAAGCCCTGCGACGTCCCCGCCGCAGAGCGCCAGGAAGGCTTTGATCTGCTCTATCAGCAGGGCGGACGCGTGGAGATCGACCTCATGCAGCAGGCCGAGCAGGCCCTGGCCGAGGGCGCGCCCTTCCACTGGCACGAGGCGATTGATGCCGAGCAGCAGGCCAAGCTGCGCCGTGCCCTCGAGGATCAGGACCCGGCCAAGATCCACAAGCTTCTCCACCGCAACGGCTATGCCAGCATCCTCTACCACCACGCGCGCACCCATTTCCCCGCGGTGCCCGGTGCTGCCTGAGCGCCTTCGGCAAGACCGGATGTAACCGATGAAAAAAGAGACCGCCGCGGCGGTCTCTTTCTTATGGCTGCTTATCGCTACAGGCTCGCTGGCGCGCCGCTCGCCACGCTTTTGGCCCGCCGCACTGGGCCGTCACTCTTTGCCCCTGTCCGCCTTTTTCCCGTTACCCCTGGGTCAGCACCTGGCGCAGCCCCTCGCATTCCACCATGGGGTCGTCACAGTTGACGACGATCTCCGAGCGGGCCAGCACGTAGCTCTTGCCGGTGATGGTGTTCTCCACCACCGCCTGATGGCCTTCCTGGTGCGTGGCGGTGAACTCGCCGACGAAACGGGTCTCGCGCAGCGAGACGGTCTCCAGCTTGTCGCCTGGCTTGATGCGGCCCTCGTGGTGCATCAGCGCCAGGCGCGCCGAGGTGCCGGTGCCGGTGGTGCTGCGACAGATCACCCCCGGATGCACGTAGGTGGTCGAGCGCGAGCGATAGAAGTCATCCGCGACCCGTTCGACCGGCCCCATGAAGTGCAGGAAGGGCAGCGGGCCCACGTCGCCGAGGCTGTAGTGGGAGAAGCCGCGCTCGGCCTGGAGTGCCTCGACGATCCTGTGGGCGCAGTCGGCCAGCGCCCGCTCTTCCTCGCGGACCAGCGAGAAGCCGAGCTCGGTGGCATCGACCAGCGCATAGAAGCCGCCTGAGTAGGCGACCGAGTAGGTCACCTCGCCGATGCCGGGCACCTGGAGGCTGGCCCGGTAGGTGTCGATGTAGCTGGGCAGCCCCTCGCAGGTGATGGCCTCGACCACGCCGTTCTCGACCCGTGCCTCGATCTGCACCAGCCCGGCCGGTGACTCCAGCTTGAAGCGCTGGCGCCCTTCCTGCTTGGGCACGATGCCGCTCTCCAGCACCGCGGTGGCGGTACAGAGGGTGTTGGAGCCGGAATAGATGGGGTAGCCCATCACCTCCATGATGATGTAACCCGCTGCGGCCGCCGGGTCGGTGGCCGGCACGATCAGGTCCACCGACATCTCGGGAATCCCGTACGGCTCTTCCAGCAGGAGCCGGCGTAGGCCATCGGCGTCATCGCGCAGGTAATGCATCTGCTCGCGCACGCTGGCGCCGGGCAGCGGCGCGATGCCGCCAATGACGATGCGGCTGACATCGCCGCCGGCATGGGTATCGATCAGCTGAAAGCTCAGCGGCTGGCTCATGAGGCGCTCTCCTGAGGGGCGTCCTTAAGGGCGAAGGGGGCGCCGTGTTCGGCCCATTGGGCATCGGGCACGATCACGATCTTGCCCAGGTAGTTGCTGCCGCGATTGACGAAGTAGCGCTCAGCCCGGTGCAGCTCGGAGAGCTTGAAGGCGGCGTGTAGCACCGGCTTCAGCTGGCCGCCGCGGATCCACTCGACGAGCTGCTCGGCTTCCTCGCGGGTGCCGTGAGAGACCCCGAAGACCTGTACCTGGTAGAGATAGATGCGTGTCCACATGATCTCGCTGAGATTGCCGCCGCTGGCGCCGGCGATGGAGAGCCGCGGGTAGGTGGTGCGGGCGCGCATGTCGAAGATCATGGTGTCGATGAAGCGATCGGTCATCTCGCCACCGACCAGGTCCATCACCGCATCGATGGGGGCGCCACCGGTGACGGCCTTCACCTGCTCGGTAAAGTCCGTCATGTCGCCGCGATCCAGCACCGCTTCGGCGCCGAGCGCGAGCAGGGCCTCGGCCTTGTCCGGCTGGCTCAGGGCGTAGGGAATCGCGCCGACGATGCGGCACAGCTGGATCAGTGCCGTGCCCACGCCGCCGCTGGCGCCGGTGACCAGCACCCGTTCGCCGGCCGAGATCCGGGCCGAGGTCATCATGTGATAGGCGGTCTGGTAGGAGCACATGCCCATGGCGGCGAGCTCGGCGTCATGCAGCCCCGGGTTGCTGACCGCATGGAACTGATCCGAGGGCACGGCGATGTACTCGGCGAAGCCGCCGTCGGCGCCGTGGCCGTAGTAGTCCGGCACCAGGTTGAGATTCGGCCGCTCATCGGGATAGAGGTTGAAATCCAGCAGGCCGCGCTCGCCGATCCGCACGCTGGCCACGCCTTCGCCTACCGCCACCACATGACCGACCACATCGGCGCCCTGGATGCGCGGGAAGGTCAGGGTCGGCGAGCCGCCCATGGCAAACGACGTCACCTCACCCTTGTCCTTGGTGGGGTAGAGCCCCTCGCGGGCCTTGCGGTCGGTGTTGTTCTTGGCCGTCGCGGTGACGCGCACCAGCACCTCGCCGGGGCCCGGCTGAGGCACCGCCACGTCATCGTGGTAGACGAGCTTGTCGATGTCGCCATGGCCTGTCAGCAGCATCGCGGCCATGGTCATGGGGAGTTGATCGGGCGGGTTCTCGGTAGGCACGGCGGGTCTCCTCTTGTTCGGGGGCGGGCATCGAGCCTGTCACTTGCCCGGTTGATAATATGCACCCGAAAACCATCGCTCAGGAAGTGTTAGTCAACTGGAAGTCACGGCCCCACAGGCGACGTGAAGGCCTTCGGACATTGAGAGGCTTCACGTTTATTTCATGCATCTGGGTGTGTAAACTTATTCTAATTTAAAGGAAAGCTGATATTGCTGCTCGGGACTAAAGGTAGGCCCAACCTATGTGGTGAGACCTGACAGCAGCAGTTGAAAAGCTTATTGAGAGTCGTCGGCCCCTCTCAATAGATAAGAAAACGAGGTCGGCAATCTGTAAACAAGGGAACTGAAAGCATGAAACTAGTTACACTCTCTGCGGCTGTTCTGGCCGGCGGCATGATGGTCATGGGTGCTACCACGGCTTCCGCCGCTACCAAGGACAACATCAACCCTTGGCAGCATTGTGGTATCGGTGCAGGTCTGTTCGACGAAAACGGTACCGCTGCCGCTATCTCTAACATCATCTGGGATTCCGGCACCACCGCCGTAACCTCAGCCACCATGTCGCCCGAGACCTGCAACAGCAAGGAAGTCGAAGTCGCGCGCTTCGTGGACGAGACCTACGACCAGCTGGCGATGGAAACCGCGATGGGCGAAGGTGAGCACCTCACTGCGGCGCTTGGGCTGATGAACTGCGGTGGCGAGGTCAGCCAAGGGGTGGTCAGTCAGCTGCGCGCCGACCTGCAGCAGGCCAGCGCTGCCTCTGATTTTGCCGAACAGGATCATGCCGATAAGGCCTTCCAGTTCTACAGCAGCCTCAACCAGGCCGCTGTCAACTGCGCCGCAAGCTAAACGGTGCCTGGTGCCGGAAGCGTGTTTCCGGCACCTCTGAACCTTCTCGAACTCATTGCAAGGACGCCTCCGCCCATGCGACACCTTTTGGTGACGCTATCAGCACTGCTGTGTCTGTATTCAGGTGCCAGTCTCGCTTCCACTGCCTCGCTTGCCGAACGTCCTCGATGGCTTTCTCTGCTGCACTTCGATCGCGATGGCTTCTTCGGTGAGCCACGCAGCGCAGTGCTGGACGACGAGTTTTTTCTTGCCGCGGATGGGCGACATGATCCCCGTGCCGAACTGCAAGCGACCCTGGCCGCGTTGAGAAAGCCACCCCGGGATGGCCAGCGTCACGCGCGCTGCCGGTTTCCGGCGCGTGCGCTGTGGCTCAGTCGTATGACCGGCGAGACCTGGTCTCAGGCGACCTGCCCCGAGTGGGACGAGTGGCGGCAGGAGAACGCCGGCGCCGGAGTGGGGCTGATTTTCGCCTCCGGCTACCTGGGTAATCCCGCTTCCTTCTTTGGCCATCTGATGCTGCATCTCGAGAAGGAGCGAGAAGGGCAGGGCGCGGACCTGACGCGACTTCTCGACACCAGTATGAACTTCGGTGCCGATGTGCCTGAAGAAGACGGGCTGGCCATCTATATGGCCAAGGGGCTGTTCGGTGGCTATGAAGCCGAGTACTCCCGCGCGCCGTTTTATCGCAACACCGCTCTTTATTCCGAGCATGAGATGCGCGACCTCTGGCATTACCGACTGAACCTGCCCGCTGACGAGCGCGAACTGCTAGTGGCCCATCTCTATGAGGTGATCGGCCAGGATTTCGAGTATCTCTTCCTGACCCAGAATTGTGCTTCACGAATAGCCCGTACATTGGAGTTGGTCGTTGACGACGACCTGACGCCAGGCCATGCGCCTTGGGTAACTCCCGAAGCCCTGGTTCGTGCCATCAGCGAGGCGGACGTTGAAGGGGCGCCACTCCTTGGCGAGGTCTCGCACGTTCCCTCGAGGCGACTTCGGACCGAGTGGCGTTACATGGCGCTGTCTGAGCAGGAGCAGGAAGCCGCGAGCGCCGTATGGCCTAGCACCGATTCCCTCGATCTGGGGGCTGGCGCCTTTCGACGCCTGGCGCCCGCCAAGAAGGCATCCGTGCTGGATACCCTGCTGAGTCATGCGGCCTTCCTCAAGCAGACCGATGAACAACCGGGCCTTGCTGAACGCGAGCGACAGCTATTGCAGGCGCGGCTGCAACTGCCAGCGGGCAGTAAGCCTCTCGAGCCTGGTGGTCAGGTACCGCTGCACGAGGCTACGCCGCCAGCGCTGATGCGTCTGGAGGGTACCCACAACGACGCGCTGGGTGGTGGGGCCCGCTTGACCCTGCGCCCCTTGCAGTACGACCTGCTCGACAGCAACGCGACTCGCATGCCCAATGCCGCTCTCGAGATCGGGCACACTGAGGTTGATCTTGGCCAGGACGAGCCGCATTTGACCAAGCTCGAGCTGTTCCACGTGACTAACCTGCATGCGCGTAGCGTGCCCCTGCCGACCTTGCCGAATGTCGCCTGGCATGCTGCCGCCGGCATTGAGCGTTCTCGTCTGGATTGCAACGACTGCCTGGACGGTTACGCTACCCTGTTGGCTGGCAAGTCCCGCCGATTCGGCCGCCATCTGCCTTTCGTCATGGTGGGTGGTCAGCTGCGCAGTGAGCGCCACCAGGCCGGGCCGGTGGCGCCGATGGTTCGGCTGGGCGTGCTGAGTGATTGGGCGGCGGGCCAGCGAAGCCTGCTGCAAGTCAAACACGCGGATGGACTGAAGGGTGGAGAAAGCCGCCGCACTCGCTGGTCTTTCCAGCACCGCGTGCCTCTGCACAAGCAGCTGGATTTGCGCGCCGGGGTGGAGGGAGATGAGCATGCCCACGAGATGAGTCTGGGGCTTTCCTGGTACTTTTGATTTCTCATCTCTCGATTGGTCTCGCTCAGGGGTAGCATGATCTAGAGGCTTTACTGATAAGTCGAATGACTCCCCTGGTCGCTACCAAGGGCAGCGGGCGATTGTCGAGCGGGATGCCTGCTGGAGATTGGTCGAGGCATCCTCGGAAGGCGAGCGGCAATTGCCGCGCGGCACCGCGGGGCGCCTTGCGCTAGGATGGCCCCATCCTCTTCTCAGTCCATCTCTCGACCAATCGGAGTACCGACATGCCAGACCCACGCACCGCCTCCCTGGGGGCTCAGACCAGTATTACGGTGATCTCCGATGTCATCTGTCCCTGGTGCTATATCGGCAAGACCCACCTGGAGGCGGCCATCGCGTCCCTGCCTGATGAGCTGGACGTGCGGGTGGACTGGAAGCACTTCGAGCTTAATCCCGACATGCCGGCCGGCGGCATGTCGCGGCGGGACTATCGCAGCGCCAAGTTCGGCTCCTGGGAGCGCTCCCGGCAGCTCGATGCTCAGGTGGAGGAGGCCGCGCGTCAGGCGGGCATCGAGATCCATCACGAGCGCATGGCCCGCACGCCCAACACCTTCGCCGCGCATCGCCTGATCTGGTGGGCCGGACGCCAGGGCGTGCAGCCGGCGGTGGTCGATGCGCTGTTTCGGGCCTATTTCGTTGAGGGACGGGATATCGGCCAACCCGAGGTGCTCGCCGATGTCGCGGCGAGTGCGGGCCTCGCCTCCCCGGCGGTGGCGGCGTTCCTGGCCGGGGAGGAGGGCATCGCGGAGGTGAGAGATGATCTTGCCCGGGTTCGCCGCCTGGGCGTGAGTGGGGTGCCGACCTTCGTCTTCGCCGACCGCCATGCCTTGTCGGGGGCTCAGCCACCGGAGGTGATGCGCGAAGCGATCCTCGAGGCCCTAGAGGGCTGATCGCGGCTGGAATCGGTGGCCGAGGCTTGCGCTGGCGAGGGTGCTCGCTGGAGCGCCTCGTGGCAGTCGAGGACCATGCGCCTGTGTTGCCCGGCATCGACTCCGCATGCTCAGGCTGGTGGGTCTACACGGCTAGTCGTCCTCACGGGCGTTACGATGCATCGCCTCTATCTCGGCCTCGGCTTCGGTCTCGAAGCGGGCGATGATCCCGGGGCCCTCGCCCTGATGGGCGATGAAGGTATCGACCACCCACCAGTCCGGCCCATGGCCCGGCGCCGCGGCATCGAACTCGCCTTCCGTCACGATGTATCTCGGCATGGTTGCCCCCCTCCTGTCTCTGCTTCAGCCCGGCGTTTGCTCTCCAGTATCGGGCCGAGCTTGCCGTGGTCGCCTGGTTCCCGCCCGAGTCTCTTCCCGCCCTTGCCTCGCCGGCTAGACCGCCGGCGGGCGCTCGTTGATCAGTTGCCAGAACTGGTCGGCCGTCGCGGCGCCGCGGACGGATTGCCGGTAGCAGGCGACGATCAGCATGGGGCCGTTCAGGCGTTCGAGCAGGGAGACCAGCTTGCCGGATTCCAGATCCGCCTCGATCAGGCCATGCGGCAGCCAGCCGATGCCCAGCCCGGCCAGCGCCAGCTCGCGGATGCCGATGGTGAAGGCCGTTTCGCAGACCATTTCGATATCGTACTGGCGCTGCAGGTTCAGCAGGTAGGGGGTCGCCAGCGCCTCGCCCAGGAAGCTGTCGGGGCTATAGCCGATAAGGGGCAGTGCCGCGTCGCTGTCCAGGTCGAACAGTGGCTGGCCCAGCCGGTCCCCGACACAGACCGGAATCAGTTGCTCGCTGCCCAGGATGACGCGCTCGATTCCTTCGCTATCGGGAAACAGCGGCTGGCCTTCCCGCTCGCTGCACAGCAGCAGGTCGGCCTCGCCATGCTGGAAGTCCCGGATGCAGTCGCTACGGTCGGAGGATTGTATCTGCAGGCGTGCCTGGGGGGCGTGGACGCGGAAGTGTCGCAGCAGCCTGGGCAGGTAGCTGACCGTCAGGGTGTGCTGGGTCGTCAGGATGGCGCGTGGCCCATGAGTCGCATCCGCGCGAATGCGACTGCGCATGCCATAGAGGTGCGCCAGCCAGTTGCGCAGGGAATCCTCGTAGGCGCTTGCGTGTGGCGTCAGGGACAGCCGCGGCGAGTGCCGGTCGATCAGCTCGACTCCCAGCCATTCTTCCAGCTGCCGGATGCGGCGCGAGAAGGCCGGTTGCGTCACGTGTCTCAGCTCGGCGGCCTGGGAAAAGGTGCCTGCCTCGATCAGCGCAAGAAAGTCTTCTATCCACTCAATTTTCATATCACGTTTCTGTCATTTTTATTCTTTCCGGTTTAAATGACCGCCTATGCAAAAAATTAACCGCTTTCGAGTATCTTGGCATTGGTCGCGGCAAACCCCAAGGCATTAGTTTGAATGCAGACCGGTCAGTGGCGGGAAAGTGCTCGCCAATCCTTTGACGTGGGTCGTCAAGAGAGTCCGCTTATGCAAAAAATTACTCGCCTGGAGGCACGTATGCATCTGTCCCGTTATCCCCGTGTTCGCCTCGGTCACCTGCCGACGCCGCTGGAGCCCATGGACAACCTGAGCAAGCTGCTGGGAGGGCCGCGCCTGTGGATCAAGCGCGATGACTGCACCGGCCTGTCCACCGGCGGCAACAAGACTCGCAAGCTCGAATTCCTGATGGCCGATGCCCTGGAGAAGGGCGCCGACACCATCATCACCCAGGGCGCGACCCAGTCGAACCATGCCCGTCAGACCGTCGCGGCCGCCTGCAAGCTGGGCCTTCAGTGCTACATCCTGCTCGAGGATCGCACCGGCAGCCATGACCCGGCCTATAACTACAACGGCAACGTCTTCCTGGATCAGCTGCATGGCGCCACCGTCGAGAAGCGTCCCGGCGGGGCCGACATGCCAGGCGAGATGGAAGGCCTGGCCGACCGGCTCAAGAGCGAAGGCAAGAAGCCCTACATCATCCCCGGTGGCGGCTCCAACGAGATCGGCGCCCTGGGTTACGTCAATGCGGCTCTGGAACTGCTGTCCCAGGCCAATGACATGGGTCTGCAGGTTGATCATCTGGTGCATGCCACCGGTAGCGCCGGCACCCAGGCCGGGCTGGTGACGGGGCTTGCTGCCTGCAACGCGGGCATTCCGGTGCTCGGTATCGGCGTTCGGGCGCCGAAGGACAAGCAGGAAGCCAATGTCTTCGCGCTGGCGCAGAAGACCGAGGCCAAGCTGGGGCTTTCCGGCGTGGTGTCCCGCGAGCATGTCGTGGCCAACTGCGACTACGTGGGCGAGGGCTATGGCATCCCCACCGAGAGCATGGTCGAGGCGGTGACTCTGCTGGCACAGCAGGAAGGCATCCTGTTGGACCCGGTCTACTCCGGCAAGGGCATGGCCGGCCTGATCGACCTGATCCGCAAGGGCCACTTCAAGGAAGGCGAGAACGTGGTGTTCCTGCACACCGGCGGTAGCGTCGCGCTGTTCGGCTACCCCGATGCCTTCGGCTTTCCCGATTACCAGGCCTGATGCCCTGGCTCGGTGAGCGAGGCGGGTAAGCCAGGAGACATTGAGTTATGGAACCAGAGACCTTCACGGTGCCCACGGCAACCTGGCGTAGCCGACTCATGGCGCGGTTCGCGAATGGCCGTGCCATCGGGCGTGGCCTGCTGGTGTGCGTCACCATCGCTCTGGCCACGACCTTCATCGCCGATCACTATGGCGGGCCGACGCTGCTCTATGCGCTGCTGTTCGGAATGTCGCTGCATTTTCTGAGCGAGGAGGGGCGCTGTCGGGAGGGCATCGAGTTTGCCGCGCGAACGGTGCTGCGTCTCGGGGTGGCGCTGCTGGGGGCGCGGATGACGCTTGAACAGGTGGGCGACCTGGGGCTCGGCCCGGTGCTGGCTGTGATCGCGGCGGTCGGCCTGGTCATCCTCGCCGGTAGGCTGCTGGCCAGGGCCCTTGGCCTCGGTAACGAGATGGGGATGCTGACCGGCGGCGCCGTGGCGATCTGCGGTGCCTCGGCGGCCCTGGCGCTGTCGGCGGTGATGCCGCGCCACGAGACCAGCGAACGCAACACCATCCTGACCGTGGTGGGGGTGACCACCCTGTCCACCATGGCGATGGTGATCTATCCGCTGATCGCGGGCGCCCTGAGCCTGGCGGATACCCAGGCCGGTATCTTCCTGGGCGGCACCATTCACGACGTGGCCCAGGTGGTAGGGGCCGGCTACATGATCTCGGAAGAGACCGGCGACACCTCGACCCTGGTCAAGCTGGTGCGGGTCGCCATGCTGGTGCCGGTGGTGATGGCCTTCTCCTGGCTGTTTCGCAAGTCTCGCCAGGATGACGGCGGCAAGCGCAAGGTGCCCATGCTGCCGGGCTTTCTGGTCGGCTTCGTTGCCCTGGTGGTGATCAACAGCCTGGGGCTGATTCCCGACGTGGTGAATGAAGGGATGTCGACCCTTTCCCGCTGGTGCCTGGTGACCGCCATCGCCGCTCTCGGCATCAAGACCTCCTTTCAGAAGCTCGCGGTGGTGGGCTGGAAGCCGGTGATCCTGATGGTGCTGGAAACGCTGCTATTGCTTGCCATTGTGCTTGGGGTCGTGTTGTTCGCAGGCCTCGGGGCTTGAGTTGCCTTGCTGTTTATAGCGGTGGTTTGGGACCTAGGGTTGCAGAGAAAGATTGAGTTTGTTGCGTGTGGGCACTGTTGCCGGGCATGTGTACAA
This sequence comes from Halomonas sp. YLGW01, assembly GCF_014840935.1. Taxonomy (NCBI): domain Bacteria; kingdom Pseudomonadati; phylum Pseudomonadota; class Gammaproteobacteria; order Oceanospirillales; family Halomonadaceae; genus Halomonas; species Halomonas sp. YLGW01. Next base: position 287,976 of record NZ_CP062005.1, read on the forward strand.
CCGGTAAATGTGCTGGTGATCCTCTTAATAGTTGTAAGCACAATAATAGACTGAGGTGTTTAGAGATGACTACAACAAAAGCAGATGCTTCATTATCCTTTAAAGGGGGAGTGGTTGGAGCTCTAGTGCCATTGATAGTTCTAGTAGCTGGCCTAGTTTATCTTTCGGTTTTTGAGCGCGCGGGAACCAAGCCCTTCTGGGCTTGTGCTTGGGTGGCAATGGGTGTTGGCCTGTTTCTGTGTCGGAACCGCACTGCGTATTGCGAGAGCCTTCTCAAGGGCATGGGAAACAGTACGGCGACCGCTATCATTGCGTTATGGCTATTGGCTGGTGTCTTTGGCAAGCTGATGGCTGCGGGCGGTCTTATTGATGGCTTGCAATGGCTTGGGACAGTAGTGGGGGCCGAGGGAAGTGCCTTTACTCTCTTGGCATTTGCCATCGCCATGGTATTTGCGCTGGGCACGGGAACCAGCACGGGAACCGTTATCGGGCTCTCTCCCGTGCTCTACCCGGCTGGTGTGATGCTGGGCGCCGACCCAACCATGTTGGCTTTAGCCATCCTTTCGGGAGCGGCTTTTGGTGATAATCTGTCTCCGGTGTCTGATACCACTATCGTTTCGTCGTATACCCAAGGTGCAGAGATTGGAGATGTCATACGATCTCGTTTGCCCCTGGCGCTATCAGCCGCCGCGATCTCCATGGTGATTTTCTTTCTTTTCGGCGCCAGTGGTGAACAAGCATCTTCTCTTGCTGAGTTGTCAACGGGTAAGGGCGCAGGACTAGTGATGCTGATTCCTTTGTTAGCGGTGGTAGCCTTCGCGATGAAACGTAGACATATTGTTGAGGCAATGTTCATTGGCAACCTAGTGGCGATGGTATGTGCCTTGGCAATCGGAGGTATCAGCCTTGGCGATATCTTTTCTCTTCCGGCTGTGCGTGGAGAAAGTACCGGCCTTATCGAAAACGGGGTTGGGTCCGTGACAGGGGCGGTGCTCTTTGCGTTGATGGTGTTGGCTCTAACTCAGGTCATTCTTGATGCGGGTATCATGGAGCGCTTGCTTGAAGTTGCCAAGCGACGCCTCGTAAAGAACTCGGCTAGTGCAGAAGCCAGTATCGTAGGGGTGACGATTGCGGCCTCTACCCCCTTGTCTGCCAATGCTCCTGCACTATTGCTGGTTGGGCCCGGTTTGGTACGAAGTCTGGCCAAGCAGTTCGGTATTTCTCCGGCTAGAAGTGCGAACTTGATGGATTGTGCTGTCTGCACGGTATTTTTCCTGTTGCCGTGGCATATTGTTGTGGCGGTATGGCAGGAAGTAATTGCATCCACTGCTATTCAGAATCAGGTGGCTCAACCCTCACCCTTTGCTTCTTTCATGACCCCTTACCCTTGGGCAATGCTGCTGGTGCTAGTCATTTCAATTTGCCTTCGCGCCAGGAAGTCGAAAGCCACATCCGGGGTTGCCTCTGGAGCGGAGGTAAAGCATGCCTGAGGTGGTTTGTAATAAGTGACAACCCGAGGAGCGACGATATCCAATGCCTCGACCATCGGTCGAGGCATTGCTATGTCTGACCGTTCGGTGACAGCTGAATTGCTTGGCGAGCCATTCGAGTTATTCGGCGCGACGTAGGTACCTCGAGCACGGCGTCACCCTATCCCGGTCCCTTTATGCTGACATCCTTAGTCTGGCGTCATGAGTCGCTCGTGTCGCTCGTGTCGCTCGTGTCGCTCGTGCAGCCCGGGTTGTGAATGCAGGGATGAGGTGTCGACAACCGCTCCTTGGGAGCGATTGGGTTCTTTCTTGCCTGCCCGGCCATGCGGCCCTCGATCAGGCGTGTGCGCTGCAGACCCATATCAGGGTGGCAGGGCTGTCGCCTCGATAGGTGATGGCGTGGCCCAGAGTGCTGTCGAAGGCCAGGCTATCGCCGACGCTCAGGTCGACTGGGTCGTACAACTCCGTCCAGATTGTTACCTCGCCACTGGTGACCACCACCTGCTCCTGCCCCGGGTGTTTCTGCAACTCCCCGAACTCTTCCAGGTTCCGATTCAGGATCGTGGTGTCCAGCACCATGTATTCCTTGGATGCCACATTGTTGCAAAGCGGCCTGAAGCGATAGTTGGGGGTTTCGATCACCTCCCCTTCCTGCGCGCGCGTCAGTGCCAGCCAACCGCGAAAGCTCGCTTCTCCTGCATGGTAGAAAAGCTCGCTGACATCCACTTTCAGGCCCCTGGCGAGGCTGACGATCGCCTCGTACGTGGGTGAAATATGACCGTTCTCGATTCGCGACACGCTGGCAGCAGAAATGCTCGACGCGGTGGCCATGGCGGCGATGGTCAGGCCTCTGGCCTTGCGCAGGGCACGGAGGTTGTCACCGATGGCACCCGCCTTGCGTTGCCGGTGCTTAAGGATCGGTGACGGTTCCTGTTGAGTGGGCATGTGTTGCTGGCTCCATCGTGGTGTTGTGCTTGCGTCGAGACGGCATCGTTGGCGGTGGCATCCACAAGGTTCTGCTACTTGAGTATTGCCCTGTCACTGCAGAAGGTCAGGGCGTGATCATTCCGAACGTCTGACGCCGAGGGTATGCAGATATCCATATTTGACGCAATATTGCGTATCTGCAATGCTGCGGTAGCGAGCCGACAAAAGCAATGTCGGCGTCAGGCCTGGGGCTCGGGTAAGCGCAGGCGGTGATGCGGTGCCTTTACGGAGGCAGCGTGTAATGAGCCGCGCAGCCGGGTAGAAAAGCCGTAACGATATAAAATAATCTAGGAAAAACAATAATGTATAACTTGAAGAGAAGTGTGCTTCATACCGGTGTCGTAGCAGGCATGTTGGTTGCCGCCTCCGTCCAGGCGGAAGAGATCAACTGGAAGATGGCGACGCCTTGGGGTGGTGGCCCCTGGCTGGAGCGAGACGCCAAGACCTTCGCCGATTACGCCAACCAGTTGACTGGAGGTGCGGTGAATATCGAGGTGTTCCCCGGTGGCACCCTGGGGGGAGCCCTGCGCGTCACCAACACCGTCAAGTCGGGCGTCGCCGAAATCAGCCATAACTACATCAATTATGATTATGGCACCGACCCCACTGCCGCGTTGCTGGCGGGGCACTCCAGTGGCCTGACCCCCGAAGAGTTCATGCTGTGGATGTACGAGGGCGGGGGTGTCGAGTTGTATGAAGAATTCCGCCGTGAAGAGTTCGATGTGGTGGCCTTCCCTTGCTCCATTCTCGGTACCGAGATCTTCCTGCACTCCAACAAGAAGGTGCAGACGCTCGAAGATTTCCAGGGGCTACGCCTGAGGACATCCGGTGCCTGGGCGGAAATCGCGTCCCGGCTCGGTGCCTCTACCGTCGTGATGGCCGGCAGCGATATCTACACGGCGCTTGATCGTGGCGTAATTGATGCGGCCGAGTGGGGTAGCCCGGAGCTCAACAAGCCCACCGGTTTCCAGGATGTCGCGCAGTACGTCATCTTGCCTGGCGTACACCAGTCCGGCGGCTTCCTCGAGTGTGAAGTCAATATGGATGCCTGGGACGAGCTGACCGAGGCCCAGCAGGAGCAGCTGCGCCTGGCCGGTAAGCTGAGTGTCTTCGACTCCTGGCTCGACAGCTCATTTGCCGATCTGTCCGCGTTCCAGGAGCTGGAAGACGGCCCCAACGAGATCGTGCAGCTGGATCAGTCATTCATCGATGCCATCTACGAAGAAACCCGCGCCTGGGAAGACGAGAAGGCGGCCGAAAACGAGTGGTTTGCTCGTGTGCTCGAGTCTCAGCGCGAGTTCAAGCAGCAGATGACCACCTGGCAGGACTATCGCCTGCCGATCGGCGTCATGGGTCGCTAGGCCTCATCGCCTCCCCTAGGTATCGACACAGGCAGGCATCCCTGCCTGTGTCTTCTTCATGTCGTCGTTCGGGTATTTCCCATGAAAATAATTGGTCTCATTGAGCGCCTGACGCGTTGGGCGGGGTATGTCGGTGCCGTGCTGATATTCCCGCTGGTGGCGGCTCTCGTCTATGAAGTGTTCAGCAGATACGTGCTGGGGCAGCCAACGCTCTGGGCGTTTGAAGTCAGCTATATGGTGATGGGCGCCATCTTCATGCTGGGCATGGCCAATGCACTGCGTGTTGGTCAGCATGTGAGTGTCGATGTCGCCAGCCAGCGTTTCGCGCCTCGCACGAAAGCCCTGGTCAATCTGACATGTTATCTCTGCTTCTTGCCGGTGCTTATCTGGCTGGTCTGGGAGCTATCTATCTACGCCCTGGATGCCTTCGAGTCGAATGAGCGATCCGGGCGCTCGGCATGGAACCCGGTTATCTGGCCTGTGTTCAGTACCTGGTTCATTGGCTTTGTGTTACTCGCCCTTCAGGTTGTGGCGGAAATGCTCAAGTTTTTCGTGATGCTCAAGGGTCCGACAACCGAGCAGGGAGAGGCATCATGAGCGATTACCTTGCGTTGATCATGTTTCCCGCCCTGATTGGGCTGATTGTGGCGGGGTTTCCCATCGCGTTCTCGATGATCGTGGTGGCGACCCTCTTTGGCATCGCTCAGTTCGGAGATGCCGCAGCCTATCAATTGCTGACCAAGATAGAAGATACGGCGTCCAATTCCATCCTGGCTGCCGTGCCGCTGTTCATCTTCATGGGGGCAATGCTTGAGAACTCCGGTATTGCCGAGCGGCTGTTCGGGGCTATTCATCTATGGACACGTCGCTTGCCAGGCGGGCTCGGTGTGGGTGCGGTCATCATGGGGACCGTATTCGCGGCCGCCAGTGGTGTCGTCGGCGCCACCGAGGCCGTGATTGGCATGCTGGCGGTGCCGGTGATGCTCAAGCATCAGTATGACAAGTCGCTGATCTCGGGAACCATCTGTGCCAGCGGGTCCCTTGGTACGGCGATTCCACCGTCCATCACCGTGGTCGTTCTCGGTCCAGTGGCCGGTGTGTCTGTCGGCTCGCTGTTCAGTGGCTTGCTGTTCCCCGGCTTCCTGATGGCCGTGCTGTTCCTGCTCTACATCGTGATCATCGCGGCACTGAAACCACAGTTGGCGCCGCGCTTCGATGATCATGAAACTCGCCCGGGCTGGGGGAAGATGCTCTGGGTCACCTTTAGCGCACTGCTTCCGACCATGGGGCTGATCATGGTGGTGTTGGGCACCATCCTGATGGGGGTGGCAACTCCCACAGAGGCCGCGGCCTGTGGTGCCCTGGGCTCGGTATTGCTGGCACTGGCATACCGTAACCTGACGGCCTCCGTGCTTTGGCAAGCCGCGATCAGAACCCTCAATATCACCGCGATGATCCTGCTGATTGTCCTGGGCGGCAACATGTTTGCGGGGGTGTTTTTCGCGTCAGGAGGCATGGCGACGGTGCAGTCCATGCTGATGGATACGGGCATGAGTCCCTGGTTCATTCTCGGCACCATCCTGCTGATCGCCTTCCTGGCGGGATTCGTTCTCGACATGATCTCCGTCGTGCTGATCGTCATTCCTGTCGCGATGCCGATCGTGGGGACCCTGGGCTTCGATGAGATCTGGTTCTGTGTGGCGTTCCTCGTGGTCATGCAAACCAGCTATCTGACGCCTCCTCTGGCGCCGTCGATTTTCTATCTGCGTGCCATTACGCCGCCCGAGGTGACGCTCAAGCATATGTACAAGGGAGTCATGCCGTTCATCGGTCTTCAGTTGATCGTGTTGGCCCTGGTGCTGGCGTTCCCTTCACTGGCGCTTTGGCTGCCGGATGCATTGAGTGGGCCATCATGGAAATAACCGTCTTTGGCATCGATAAAGGAGTAAGTCCGAGTGAGTGATGTAACCCTCGGTGGCCCGGAAGCCAGTGTGACCCTGATGAGGGAGGAGCTCGTCTCCCTCTGTCACCGGGTGCTTAAACGATATGGTTTCAGTGAGCCTCATGTCGAGGCGGTGAGTGATGCCCTGGTGGCGGCAGAAATGGACGGCAGTCGCTCTCATGGCCTTTACCGACTGCTGGGCTTCGTCGACACGCTCAATAATGGCGGTGTGGTACCAGATGCCGAACCGGCAGTAGAAGATACGGCGGCATCGGTGGTTAAGGTGGACGCCAAGGGGGGCTTTTCCCCCTATGCCTTTCGACAGGGTGTGCCGGGTCTGGTCAGTAAGGCGAAGGCCTCGGGTGTCGCGATTCTGGCGATCAATCACTGTGTCCATGGCACTGCGCTGTGGGTGGAAATCGAACGCCTGACGCGCGAGGGGTTGGTCGCCATTGCCTGCAACCCGACACAGTCGTACATGGCGCCTCACGGTGGTCGTGAGCCCTTGCTGGGCACGAACCCGATCGCTTTTGGCTGGCCACGCCTGAACGAAGATCCCTATGTCTTCGACTTCGCGACGAGCGCCATTGCCCGCGGTGATATCGAACTGTACCGGCGTCAGGGGAAAGACATTCCCCTAGGGTGGGGAGTGGATCGCGACGGAGTGCCGACACAGGACCCGGGGGAAGTGTTGGATCATGGCGCCATGCTGCCGTTCGGTGAGCATAAGGGGTCTGCGTTGGCCATCATGATCGAGCTGATTGCCGGGCCCCTGATAGGCGACATGCTTAGTGTCGAGTCGAGCGAGCATGACCAGGGCCGGGGGAGTCTGCCGTATCACGGCGAGCTAATCATCGCCATGGATCCCGCGAGGATCGCCGGCGGCGATGCCCCAGGACACATGTTGCGCTCGGAACGCCTGTTCGAGCTGGTCCAGCAGCAGGGGGCGAGGCTGTCCTCCCAGCGCCGTTACAAGGCGCGACGCAGGCACCTCGAGCAGGGCGTCACCCTGTCCCGCTCCCTGTATGACGACATCCTGAACCTGGCGTCGTGAGGCGCTCGCTTCGCCCGTGCAGTCCGGGTTGTGAAACCGGGTCTGAGGCATCGACAACCGCTCCTTGGGAGCGGTTGTTTTTCTGTCGCGCCGACGGAGCTACTGATCTTTGTCCGCATGCGGGATGATAGCGAGGGGTAACATCCCAGGACTGTCGTGGGGGAGCGGGAGAAGGGGCTGTAAGATACGGTCGGGACCCGTTGGGACCCCGGAGTCGAACCCAACGAAAAACGGCCACCGCTCTGATGAGCTAAGTGGCCGTTTTTACTGAATTCTTTGGTCGGAGTAGCAGGATTCGAACCTACGACCTCTGCCTCCCGAAGGCAGCGCTCTACCAAGCTGAGCTATACTCCGATGCGTGGGGCTTGCGACCCAACGGAGACGCATTATACGGATCCGCTGGCAGGATGCAAGCCCTAACCGTTACTGGCTTTTTTCCGTGTTTCTCCAGCCTGCTCGCGGTTCAGGTCTGCCGATCCACCGCCAGCCGGGCGAGCTCGGCCATGGTGTCCCGGTAGGCGCTGGGCGGCAGCGCCTCGAGCTCGGCCAGGGCCTGGTCGGCCATGGCCACGGCGCGCTCGCGGGTGTAGTCCAGCGCGCCGGTGTCGCGAACGATGGTGAGCACCTCATCGAGATGATCGAGGCCGCCCTGGCGGATCGCCTTGCGGATCAGCTTGGCCTGCTCGGGGGTGCCCTTGGCCATGGCCTGGATCAGCGGAAGGGTCGGCTTGCCCTCGGCCAGGTCGTCACCGACGTTCTTGCCCATCGCCTCGGCATTGCCCTGGTAGTCGAGCAGGTCGTCGACCAGCTGGAAGGCGAGACCCAGGTAGCGGCCGAAGCGCTGCAGCGCGGCTTCCTGCTCGGCGGTGGCGCCGGCGAGAATCGCGCCGCTGTGGCTGGCGGCCTCGAACAGCATCGCGGTCTTGCCCTGGATGGTCTCGAAGTAGGCGGCCTCGTCGATATCCGGGTTGCCGATGTTGGTCAGCTGCAGCACCTCGCCCTCGGCGATGGTGCAGGTGGCGCCGGAGAGCACCTCCATGACCCGCATCGAGCCGACCTCGACCATCATCTGGAAGGAGCGGGAATAGAGGAAATCGCCGACCAGTACCGAGGGGGCGTTGCCCCAGGCATCGTTGGCGGTGGCCTTGCCGCGGCGCAGGTGCGATTCGTCGACCACGTCGTCATGCAGCAGGGTCGAGGTGTGCATGAACTCGATCAGCGTCGCCAGGGTGATATGGCGGTCGCCGTCGTAGTCGAGTGAGCGGGCGGCCAGCAGCACCAGCAGCGGGCGCAGCCGTTTGCCGCCGCTTTCGATGATGTAGTTGCCGATGGTTTCGACGAGCGGGACCCGAGAGGTCAGCTGGGCCAGGATGGTGCGGTTGACGGCGGCGAAGTCCTCGGCCACCGCCGCATGGATAGGCGACGCTGTAGGCTGCATGGGCTAGCTGCTTGTAAATAGGTGGGAGCCGGTTCTCATGGGCGCTGCCGGCCTTTAAGGATGGCGCTTATGCTATGGGCCCCCCGAGGGGGCGTCAAGCGAGGCACGGCGCGGGATAAGGGGGCTTGACTTGCCTGGCGCGTGCCAGGCGATTATACTCCCGCACCCGACTCATCATGCTCCCTGTCAGATGGCTGCCAAAAGGGGCGCCACTCGCCGCAGGCCGATGAAGAGCTCAACCCGATGAGTGTTTGGAGACATACGCTATGTACGCAGTTATCAAGAGCGGTGGCAAGCAGTACCGCGTTCAGGAAGGCCAGACCCTGAAGCTCGAGAAGCTGGAAGTGGCCACCGGCGAAAGCCTGCAGTTTGACGAAGTGCTGATGGTCGCCGACGGCGACGACGTCAAGGTTGGCGCACCGCTGGTCGAAGGCGCCAAAGTGGCCGCCGAGGTCGTCTCTCATGGCCGTGGCGACAAGGTGTCGATCATCAAGTTCCGTCGCCGCAAGCACTCCATGAAGCGTCAGGGCCACCGTCAGTGGTTCACCGAAGTCAAGATCACCGGTATCTCTGCCTAAGGGCAGCGGTTCCCCTCACAGGAGGTTTTCGCAATGGCACATAAGAAGGCGGCGGGCTCTACCCGCAACGGTCGCGATTCCGAATCCAAGCGTCTTGGTGTGAAACTGTTCGGCGGTCAGGCCGTCGCTCCGGGCAACATCATCGTGCGTCAGCGTGGCACCAAGTTCCACGCCGGCACCGGCGTTGGCATCGGCAAGGATCACACCCTGTTCGCTCTGGACGAAGGCGTGGTCAAGTTCGAGACCAAGGGCCCGAAGAGCCGCAAGTTCGTGACTGTCGTCTCTGCCTGAGACGCCGCGAACCTGCAGTGAAAAAGGCCCCGCCCCGGCGGGGCCTTTTCGTATCATGACGGTAATACCCCGTCAGGAGAGTGATAGATGCAGTTCCTCGACGAAGCCTCGATCATCGTTGAAGCCGGCAATGGCGGCAACGGCTGCCTGAGCTTCCGGCGCGAGAAGTACGTGCCCAAGGGTGGCCCGGATGGCGGCGATGGCGGCCATGGCGGTTGTGTCTACCTGATCGGTGACGACGCCCTCAACACGCTGATCGACTTCAAGTATCAGCGCTTCTACAAGGCGCCGAACGGTCGGCCCGGTCAGGGGCGGCAGATGAGCGGCCGCGCCGGCGAGGACCTGCACGTCAAGGTGCCGGTGGGGACCACGGTGATCGACGAGGACACCCTCGAGGTGATCGCCGACGTCACCGAGATCGGCCAGGTGGTGCTGGTCGCCCAGGGCGGCCGCCGGGGGCTTGGCAACATCCACTTCAAGTCCTCGACCAACCGGGCACCGCGGCGCACCACGCCGGGCACTGAAGGCGAGCGTCGCAACCTGCGCTTCGAGATGAAGGTGATGGCGGATGTCGGCCTGCTGGGCATGCCCAATGCCGGCAAGTCGACCCTGATCCGTGCCGTCTCGGCAGCCAAGCCCAAGGTCGCCAACTACCCGTTCACGACCCTGGTGCCGAACCTCGGGGTCGTGAAGCTCGGGCAGCACCAGCACTTCGTGATGGCCGACGTGCCGGGGTTGATCGAGGGCGCCTCCGACGGCGCCGGCCTCGGCCTGCGCTTCCTCAAGCACCTGACCCGTACCCGGCTGCTGCTGCACGTGGTCGATGTGGCCCCCTTCGATGAGACCGATCCGGTGGAATCCGCCGAGGCGATCGTGCATGAGCTTAAGACCTTCTCCCAGGCGCTGTCCGAGCGGCCGCGCTGGCTGGTGCTCAACAAGCTCGATCTGCTACCCGAAGACGAGCGCGAGGCGGTGGCCGACAAGATCGTCGAACGCCTCGGCTGGCAGGGCCCGGTGTTCCGCGTCTCGGCGATCTCCGGCGAGGGTTGTGATGCCCTGGTGCAGGCGGTCTATCGCTGGCTCACCGAGCAGCGCCGCCTCGAGAATGAGGACGAGGCCGTCGCCGAGCAGGAGCGCGAGATGCGCGAACGCATGGAGCGCGAGGCCGTGGCCCGTACCGAGGCGCGGCTGGGTCGCAAGCGCAAGCCCATCGGCGACGACGATGATGATGATTTCGACGACGATGATTACGATGTCGAGGTCGAATACGCGCCCTGACGGTTGGGGGTGAGCTAGGCGATGGCGGATCGGGCTAAGTCGGACTGGGAGAGCAGGGAATGACGGGCAGTGAGCAGGCGCCGGGGCGGGATGCCCTGGCCGGTGCGCGGCGGGTGGTGGTGAAGATCGGCAGCGCCCTTCTGACCAACGACGGTCGCGGCCTCGACGAGTCGGCGATCGGCGGTTGGGTCGATCAGATCGCCGAGCTGCACCGCCGGGGCATCGAGGTGGTGCTGGTGTCCTCCGGGGCCGTGGCCGCCGGCATGGTACGTCTGGGCTGGCAGTCGCGGCCCGGCGCCGTGCATGCCCTGCAGGCCGCCGCCGCGGTGGGGCAGAACGTGCTGACCGAGTGCTATGAAGGCCATTTCGGTCGCCATGACGTCCTGACCGCGCAGATCCTGCTAACCCACGATGATCTCTCCAACCGCAAGCGCTACCTGAATGCCCGCTCGGCGCTGCGCACCCTGGTGGAGCTCAGGGTGGTGCCGGTGATCAACGAGAACGACACCGTTGTCACCGACGAGATCCGCTTCGGCGACAATGACACCCTGGGAGCGCTGGTCGCCAACCTGCTCGAGGCCGATGCGCTGATCATCCTCACCGATCAGGAGGGGCTCTTCGACGCCGACCCGCGCCATCACCCGCAGGCGAGCCTGATTCCCGAGGCCCGCGCCGACGATGCACGCCTGACGGCTATGGCCGGCGGCGGCGGGGCACTGGGGCGTGGCGGCATGACCACCAAGGTGCGGGCGGCGCGCCTGGCGGCCCGTTCCGGGGCAGTCACCGCCATCGCCAGTGGTCGCCAGCCCGAGGTGCTGACGCGCCTGATCGAAGGGGAGCGACTGGGCACCCTGCTGCGTCCCGAGCAGGCGCCGATCGCCGCCCGCAAGCGCTGGCTGGCGGGGCAGCTGCAGGTGCGCGGCCGCCTGACCCTGGACGCCGGGGCGGTGACGGTGCTGCGCGAGCGAGGCTCGAGCCTCCTGCCGGTCGGGGTCAAGGCGCTCAGCGGCGACTTCGTGCGCGGCGACATGGTGGAATGCGTCGACGAGCAGGGCGCGCGCATCGCCAAGGGCCTGATCAACTATGGCGCCGAGGAGGCCGCGCGCATTCTCGGCAAGCCCAGCCACCAGATCGAGGGCCTGCTTGGCTATATGGAAGCCCCCGAGTTGATCCATCGCGACAACCTGGTGGTGCTCTGAGGCGTCAGGCCCAGACGCGACGGGGCCTGTAGCAAGGGCAGGGTTGGCATGCTAGACTATGCCATCCTCTCAGACATGGCCCGTTTACTTTCACGGCCAAACCGGTTGGGAATCCTGTGCTTTTCCCAGCAAGGTCAAACATTTATACAGCGTTGCCGGCGAAACCGGTAATGATTCTCCAAGGAGATAACGGTGGCAAACTCTAAGCAAGCTCGTAAGCGCGCCCGTCAGGCAGAAGCTCGTCGCGTCCTCAAGGCCGGTCAGCGTTCCATGGTGCGCACCTACATCAAGCGCGTCATCAAGGCCATCAACGGCGGCGACCACGGCCAGGCCATGACCGAGTTCAAGGCGGCTCAGCCGGTCATCGACCGCATCGCCGACAAGGACGCGCTGTCCAAGAAGAAGGCCGCTCGCATCAAGAGCCGCCTGAACAAGCGGATTAAGGCGCTGGCTGCGTAAGCCGGACGCTGACCTAGGGAATTGGCCCGCGCGCCTCGCGCGCTCAAGGCACATTGCCCCCAGGGAAAAAACCGGCTTCGGCCGGTTTTTTTGTGGCTGAACTCTTTCTGTTGTTTATCTTGTCGCCGTGCATCGGTGCCGCCCGACGGCCCGAGCGACATGGACGCCCGTGACGTGGGCACAGGAATACTTGAAGGGACGATCGCGCGTGGCTCAGCAAGACCCCTCGACATCCTCGGCGACGGCCGCTCAGCCCGTCGCCCGCACCGGCCTGCTGCGCTCGGGGCTGGTGGTCGGTGCCATGACCATGCTCTCGCGGGTGCTGGGGCTGGTGCGTGACGTGGTCATCGCCGCCCTGCTGGGTGCCGGCAGCGGGGCCGATGCCTTCTTCGTGGCCTTCAAGATCCCCAACTTCCTGCGCCGGCTGTTCGCCGAGGGTGCCTTCAACCAGGCCTTCGTGCCGGTACTCTCGGAGTACGCCACCCGGCGCAGCCGCGAGGAGGTGCGCGAGCTGCTCGATGCGGTGGCCGGCAGCCTGACGGTGGTGCTGGCGCTGATCACCGCTCTCGCGATGCTCGCGGCGCCCTGGCTGGTGTGGGTGTTCGCCCCGGGTTTCGGCCGCGATCCGTCCAAGCTGGCCATGACCGCCGACATGCTGCGGCTGACCTTTCCCTATCTGCTGCTGATCTCGCTGACCGCCTTCTCGGGCAGCGTGCTCAATACCTGGAACCGCTTCGCGGTGCCGGCCTTCACCCCGGTGCTGCTCAACCTGTCGCTGATCGGTGCGGCGCTGCTGCTCACTCCGCTGATGGAGGCCCCGGCCATGGCGCTGGCCTGGGGCGTGCTGATCGCCGGCGTCGCCCAGCTCGCCTTCCAGGCACCTTTCCTTGCGCGGTTGGGGCTGCTGCCCAAGCCCTGGCCCTCGTTCGCCCACGAGGGCGTGCGGCGAATCCTCAGGCTGATGGCGCCGGCGCTGTTCGGCGTCTCGGTGTCCCAGATCAACCTCTTGCTGGACACCGTGCTGGCCTCGCTGCTGGCTGCCGGAAGCGTGTCCTGGCTGTACTACTCCGATCGCCTGGTCGAACTGCCGCTCGGCGTGTTCGGCATCGCCATCGGCACGGTGATCCTGCCGGCGCTCTCCAAGCGCCACGCCGAGCAGTCCGCCGAGCACTTCGCGAAGATGCTCGACTGGGCGCTGCGCGCGGTGCTGCTGCTGGGGATGCCGGCGGCGCTGGCGCTGGCCGTGCTGGCCGAGCCGCTGTTGATCACCCTGTTTCATTATGGCGCCATGACCGATCACGACATCGCCATGGCGGCCATGAGCCTGAGGGCCTATGCCCTGGGCCTGGTGGCCTTCATGCTGATCAAGGTGCTGGCGCCTGGCTACTTTGCGCGCCAGGACACCAGGACGCCGGTCAAGATCGGCATCATCGCCATGGTCGCCAACATGGCCTTCAACCTGCTGCTGATCTGGCCGCTGGCGCATGCCGGCCTGGCGCTCGCCACCGCGCTCTCGGCCTTCCTCAATGCCGGCCTGCTGGCTCGGGGGCTGCGTCGTGAGGGCGTGCTGGTGTTCCAGCCCGGCTGGGGGCGCTACGCGTTGCAGCTGGGCGGCGGCTGCGCGGTGATGGGGCTCGGTTTGTATCTGCTGGCCCCTGACTGGCAGGCCTGGCTCGGCTGGGGCCTGTGGCCGCGGGTGCTGACCCTGGCCGGACTGGTCGCCGGCGGGGCCCTGGCCTATTTCGCCTGGCTGGCCGCGCTGGGCGTCCGGCTTCGGCACTTTCGGTTGAATGGCTAGCGGTTGAATCGGGTGGCGACCGGTCGCCAGCCGGCATGGATAGGCGCCGGACGGCCGGGCCGTTATAATCGATCCCTTTACTTGGCGCGCGAGACACGCATGCGAGTGATTCGAGGACTACACAACCTGCCCGAGGCACCAGAGGGCTGCGTGGCCACCATCGGCAACTTCGATGGGGTCCATCGCGGCCATCAGGCGATCCTCGATCAGTTGCGCGAGCGCGCCGCCAAGCTGGGGTTACCGGTCACGGTGGTGGTCTTCGAGCCTCAGCCGCGGGAGTACTTCGCCGGTGACCAGGCCCCGCCGCGGCTCACTCGCCTGCGCGACAAGGCCCGGCTGCTCGCCGAGTGCGGCGCCGACCAGGTGCTGTGCCTGCCATTCAACGAGGCGCTGCGCAGCCTGACCGCGCGACAGTTCATCGAGCGCATCCTGGTCGCGGGCCTGGGGGTGCGCCACCTGGTAGTGGGCGATGACTTCCGCTTCGGCCGCGAGCGCGATGGCGACTTCTCGCTGCTGGCCCAGCTAGGCGAGGAGTGCGGCTTTGGCGTCGAGCACACCCGCACCTTCCAGCTCGATGACGAGCGGGTCTCCAGCAGCCGGGTACGCACCCTGCTGGCGAGCGGTAACTTCGCCCAGGCCGCCCGCATGCTGGGGCGGCCCTATCGGCTGGCCGGGCGAGTGATCGTCGATCGCCAGCTCGGCCGCACCATCGGCACCCCCACCGCCAATGTGCCGCTGCTGCCGCAGCCCTTGGCGTTGCGCGGCGTCTATGCGGTGGTCACCGAGCTCCCCGATGGCCGTTGCCTGCCCGGGGTGGCCAATATCGGCTGGCGGCCCACGGTGGGCAGCACCCGGCCGGTACTCGAGGTGCATCTGTTCGATGTGAACGAGGATCTCTACGGCCAGCGGCTGCGGGTCTATCCCTGCGCCCGGTTGCGCGGCGAGATCACCTTCGATGGGCTGGAGCCCCTGAAGCGGCAGATCCAGGTCGATCAGGCCCGGGCGCGGGACTATTTCGCACGCCATGGCTCGACCGCGACACCGGATGACAGCGAGGCCCGTCAGGGCATCGCCGGCCCCGCGGATGCCCCCGCATGTTCAACGGCTCCTGCTGCGGCATTCTATACGCTACCTCTTACGGCACTTCCTCTGGCATCGGCGCCTCTGGCGCGCGAAGCCGCGACTTCTGACTCCTCGGTGGGCCCGGCCCCCACCGACCAAGATGACGGCTGACCCCAAGGCTATGAGCGATTACAAGCACACACTGAATCTGCCCGAGACCGACTTCCCGATGCGCGGCATGCTGCCCAAGCGGGAGCCCGCTCGGGTGGCACGCTGGCAGGACATGGATCTCTACCAGCGCCTGCGCGAGGCACGAAAGGGCCGTGAGAGCTTCGTGCTTCACGATGGCCCTCCCTACGCCAACGGCAGCATTCACATCGGCCACGCCGTCAACAAGATCCTCAAGGACATCATCGTCAAGTCGAAGAGTCTGGCCGGCTTCGATGCCCCCTACGTGCCCGGCTGGGACTGCCACGGCCTGCCCATCGAGCACAAGGTCGAGACCACCCACGGCAAGCGCCTGGAGCCGCAGCGGGCTCGCGAGCTTTGCCGCGAGTATGCCGGCGAGCAGATCCAGGGCCAGCTTGCCGACTTCGTGCGTCTGGGCGTGATCGGCGACTGGGACAACCCCTACCGCACCATGGACTTCGTCAACGAGGCCGGCGAGATCCGCGCCCTGGCCGAGATGGTCAAGGGCGGTTACGTCTTCAAGGGCCTGAAGCCGGTCAACTGGTGCTTCGACTGCGGCTCGGCGCTGGCCGAGGCCGAGGTGGAGTACGCCGACAAGAAGTCCGAGGCCATCGACGTGGCCTTCCCGAGTGGCGACGACGCCAAGCTGGCCGCGGCCTTCGGCCTCGACGCGCTTGCCAAGCCCGCCGCGGTGGTGATCTGGACCACTACGCCCTGGACCATCCCCGCCAACCAGGCGCTCAACGTCCATCCGGAGTTCAACTACGCGCTGGTCGACGTGGGCGATCGCCTGCTGCTGCTGGCCGAGGACCTGGTCGAGAGCTGCCTTGCGCGCTTCGGGCTGTCCGGCGAGGTCGTCGCCACCACCCGCGGCGAGGCGCTGGACCTGATCGAGTTCCGTCATCCGCTCTACGAGCGTGCCTCGACGGTGCACCTGGCCGACTACGTCACCTGCGACGAGGGCAGCACCGGCATCGTGCACTCCTCGCCGACTCACGGTGTCGATGACTTCAACACCTGTCGCGCCTACGGCCTGGAGTTCGATGACTTCATCAGCCCGGTGCAGGGCGATGGCGTCTATGTCGACGACCTGCCGCTGTTCGGCGGCATGATGATCTGGAAGGCCAATCCGAAGATCGTCGCCGCCCTGGATGAGGCCGGCGCGCTGATGGCTCACAAGACCATCACCCACAGCTACATGCACTGCTGGCGCCACAAGACGCCGATCATCTACCGCGCCACGGCGCAGTGGTTCGTCGGCATGGATGTCACCGCCCGCGACGGCCGCACCCTGCGCGAGGCGGCCCTCGAGGGCATCGAGCAGACCCAGTTCGTGCCGGCCTGGGGCAAGGCGCGCCTGCACTCGATGATTGCCAACCGCCCGGACTGGTGCATCTCCCGCCAGCGCAACTGGGGGGTGCCGATCCCGTTCTTCCTGCACAAGCAGACCGGCGAGCTGCACCCGCGCACCGTCGAGCTGATGGAAGAGGTCGCCAAGCGCGTCGAGGCCGAGGGCATCGATGCCTGGTTCAACCTGGTCCCGACCGACCTGCTCGGCGATGAGGCGGCCGACTACGAGAAGGTCACCGACACCCTGGACGTGTGGTTCGATTCCGGCACCACCCACTGGCACGTGCTGCGCGACTCCCACCAGCTGGGCCACGCCGAGGGCCCGCGGGCGGATCTCTACCTCGAGGGGTCGGATCAGCACCGCGGCTGGTTCCACTCCTCGCTGCTGACCGGCTGCGCCATCGACGGCCACCCGCCGTACCGGGGCCTGCTGACCCACGGCTTCACCGTCGATGCGCAGGGCCGCAAGATGTCCAAGTCGATGGGCAATGTGGTGGCGCCCCAGGAGGTCATGGACAAGCTCGGCGCCGACATCCTGCGCCTGTGGGTCGCCTCCACCGACTATTCCGGCGAGATGGCGGTGTCCGACGAGATCCTGAAGCGCACCGCCGACGTCTACCGGCGTATCCGCAACACCTCGCGCTTCCTGCTCGCCAACCTCAACGGCTTCGAGCCCGAGCGGGATGCCGTGGCCTTCGAGGACATGCTGGCGCTGGATCAGTGGGTCGTCGACCGGGCCGCCCAGCTGCAGGCACGCATCGAGACCGCCTATGACGAGTATCGCTTCCTCGACGTCTACCAGCAGGTGCACTCCTTCTGCTCGCTGGAGCTCGGTGGCTTCTATCTGGACGTGATCAAGGATCGCCAGTACACCACCCAGCGCGATTCGCTGGCTCGGCGCAGTGCCCAGACCGCTCTCTACCGGGTGGTTGAGGCGCTGGCACGCTGGGTCGCGCCGATCCTCTCGTTCACCGCCGAGGAGATCTACGAGAACATTCCTGGCAAGCGAGCCGACAGCGTGCTGCTCGAGACCTACTTCGAGGGGCTCTCGACGCTCGCCGAGGACGCGCCGCTGGGCCGCGAGTTCTGGTCCCGGGTGCTCGAGGTCAAGCAGGCGGTCAACAAGTGCCTGGAAGACGCCCGCAACGCCAAGCAGATCAAGAACGGCCTGGCCGCCGAGGTGACCCTCTACGTCGATGACGCACTCGAGGCGACGCTTGCCAAGCTCGGCGACGAACTGCGCTTCGTGCTGCTGACCAGCGACGTGCGCCTGGCGCCGTTGTCCGAGAGTAAAACGCCGGAAGGCGCCGACGCCGAGGCCACCGAGCTCGAGGGTCTCAGGGTCGCCGTGGCGGAAAGCGCACACACCAAGTGCGAGCGCTGCTGGCACCACCGCGAGGACGTGGGCAGCCACGCCGAGCACCCGGACCTTTGCGGGCGCTGCATCACCAACTTGCCGGACGGCCCCGGCGAGACGCGTCAATATGCCTGAGAGTAAGCACGCAACCGCCAAGGCCGATCAGCCCAGCGCGCCGCCGATGACGCGGCCGCTGCGCTGGCTGTGGTTGTCGCTTGCGGTGATCGTCTGTGATCTCGGCAGCAAGGCGCTGGCCACGGCCATGTTGGCCTACGCGCGGCCGGTGGAGGTGTTGCCGGTCTTCGACCTGACGCTTCTGCACAACACCGGCGCCGCCTTCAGCTTCCTGGCCGAGCACGCCGGCTGGCAGCGCTGGCTGTTCGCCGTCATTGCCATCAGTGCCAGTATCGGCCTCACCGTCTGGCTGCGCCGGCTGCGCGCCGGCGAGACGCTCTTGGCCGCTGCGCTTGCGCTGATCATCGGCGGGGCGCTTGGCAACCTCTATGACCGGCTGGTGCATGGCTACGTGGTCGACTTCCTGTCGTTCCACTGGGGCCAGGCCTACTTCCCGGCCTTCAACCTGGCCGATGTCGCCATCACCCTGGGCGCCATCGGCCTGATCATCGAATCCCTGCGCGACGCCCGCCGTGGGCGAGCCAGTTCCTGACGGAGCCAACCATGAGCGACTATCGCATCGACGAGGGCATGGAAGTGACCCTGCACTTCACCCTCAAGCTCGAGGACGGCACGGTGGTGGATTCCACCCGCGACAAGGCACCGGCGACCTTTCAGGTCGGCGATGGCAACCTGCCGCCGGGCTTCGAGGCGCCGCTGTCCGGCCTCACCGACGGCGACACCGGTAGCTACGAGATCACCCCGGAGCATGCCTTCGGCCAGCACAACCCGCAGAACGTGCAGCTGATGAAGCGCGACGACTTCGAGGGCGAAGTGCCGGAGGTGGGCATGGTGATGTCCTTCGCCGACGCTGCCGGCGGCGAGCTGCCCGGCGTGATCGCCGAGATCGACGGCGAGCAGGTCAAGGTGGACTTCAACCACCCGCTGGCCGGGCGCACCCTGACCTTCGAGGTCGAGGTGATCAAGGTGGCGCCCGCCACCACTCACTGAACGCATCACCCGGCCGCCGCACGGTGGCCGGGCCGCTTCTTCCCGCAAGCGATGCCCGCGGGCATCAAGGCAAGGCAAGCATGCATATCCAGTTGGCCAATCCGCGCGGCTTCTGCGCCGGCGTCGACCGCGCCATCGAGATCGTCAATCGTGCCCTCGATGTCTTCGGCGCGCCCATCTACGTGCGTCACGAGGTGGTCCACAACCGCTTCGTGGTCGACACCCTGCGTGAGCGCGGGGCGGTCTTCGTCGAGGAGCTTCACGAGGTGCCCGACGACGTGATCGTGATCTTCTCCGCCCACGGCGTCTCCCGCGCGGTGCAGGAAGAGGCCGAACGGCGCGGCCTGCGCATCTTCGACGCCACCTGCCCGCTGGTCACCAAGGTGCACATGGAGGTGCTGCGTTACGCGCGCCGCGGCCAGGAGTGCATCCTGATCGGCCATGAGGGGCACCCCGAGGTGGAAGGCACCATGGGGCGCTACGATACGAGCTACGGTGGCGCCATCTTTCTGGTGGAGGACGAGGCCGACGTGGCGAGCCTCGAGGTCAAGGACTCGAGCCGCCTGGCCTTCGTCACCCAGACGACACTCTCGATGGATGACACCGCCCGGGTGATCGATGCGCTGCGCGCCAAATTCCCCGAGATCCAGGGGCCGCGCAAGGACGACATCTGCTACGCCACCCAGAACCGCCAGGACGCCGTGCGAGAACTCGCCGCCGGGAGCCAGCTGGTGCTGGTGGTGGGCAGCCCCAACAGCTCCAACTCCAATCGCCTGCGCGAGCTCTCCGAGCGGGTCGGCACCCCGGCCTACCTGATCGACGACGCCGAGCAGATCGAGGCCGGCTGGCTCGAGGGCGTCGAGCAGATCGGCATCACCGCCGGCGCCAGCGCCCCCGAGGTGCTGGTCAAGGGCGTGATCGAGCGGCTGCAGGCGCTGGGCGCCGATGTCCCGCAAGAGCTCGCCGGCCGCGAGGAGACCATCACCTTCTCGATGCCGAAGGAGCTGCGCGAGCAGGTGATCGTCAGCGACTAATCCCAGCCTGAAGCGCCGAGCCGTGCGCGACCAACACGAACCGGGCCAAGGGCCCGGTTTTTTATGCACGGTTGTGAAGAAGCCGACTATCCTGAACCATACTGGTATCACAACCATGATGATTTGGTAGGAGAGAGTTGCAAGTGAGACGAATGACCAGAGCCAAGTACGCCTCAGGCTTCACGCTGATCGAGCTGATGATCGCCGTGGCGGTGATCGCCATTCTCGCCTCCATCGCCTACCCGAGTTACACGAACTACATACAGGAAGCCCGGCGCACGGACGCCAAGGCCACCTTGATGGAGGTGGCCGGCCAACTTGAGCGTTGCTACACGGTGACGGGCGACTACCGTTATCGAAATGCCGACGAGGACGATTGTGTTGATTTCACCGACCTCGAGTCGGATGAGCGCTTCTACGACATTGCCGCGCCGACCCTGACGGCATCGGCCTTCACCCTCTCGGCGGACCCTAAGCAGGCTCAGGCCAGTGATACCGATTGTGATCCCATTCGAGTCACACACCAGGGCATCAGGACGCCAGATGCTTGCTGGTAAACGGGGCGGTTCGACGGGCTTTACGCTGATCGAACTGCTGATCACCATGGCGGTGGCGATCATCCTGGCCACCGTCGCGGTGCCCAGTTTCGTCGACATGATCAATCGCCAGCGCTTCGCGACGGAGTTCAACAGCGTGCTGATTGGCCTGAATCTGGCCAGGAGCGAGGCGATCAAGCGGCGTGAAGCGGTGAGCTATGTGGTCACCGAGGCAGGCGATAGCGATGCAGGCACCGGATGGCAATGGCAGGTACAGGATGGCGTTGGCGAGGTGATTCGCCAGGCCTCCGGTAGTGGCAAGATATCGCTGGATCTTGATTGGTTGGATTCTAGCGATACTCCTCCTACCAGCATTACCTTCAACTCGCTGGGGCGGGTCAAGGGCGGGGACTGTACTCCTCCCTGCCACATCTACTTGTTGAAAGACGAGTACGGCATCAGGATCAGCCGCTATGGGGCAACTGCTCGGCTTGGTACGCCACCCTAGCTCGAAAAAAGGAGGCTCATAATTGCCACGGATTTCATCGAGTGGTTCTTGTCATATGAAAGGCTTCACCTTGGTTGAGGCGTTGATCGCGCTGCTGGTGCTGTCCATCGGCCTGCTGGGGGTGGCCGGGATGCAGCTCAAGTCACTGCAGAGCGCTCATATCGGATATCAGCGTTCTGTGGCCACGCTTGCTGCGGTGGATGCCCAAGAGCGGGCATGGAAATACATGGCCGAAAGTGATAAGCGGTATTGTCCCGGTCAGGACTCAGAGGATGCGGGTGCCTTATCCAGTATACAGAGCGCGTGGAAGGCTGATTGGCTGACAGGGACAGGCGTGGTTCTTCGCGATGCTGGTAGCGTCTGGAAAGCTCTCGATGACTGTGAGTATGAAGCTGTCGTCAAGTGGGAAGAGAGCCGCGCGGAAGGTGATGGCAACTTCACATACAGTTTCCGTTTACCGAATCTGAATTGAGAAGAGAGTTTATGCGTAGCTCTAGTCGCAGGCAGTCAGGCTTCTCCTTAGTTGAGCTGATGATCGCCATGGTGATCGGCCTGATCATTGTGCTGGGCGCCGGGCAATTGTTTCTGGTGGGGGTGCAGAATTTCCGTCAGGTCGAGCTGTTGGGCAACAAGCAGGCCGCGCTGACCTTTTCCGCCGAGATGGTGGTGCGGGATATCCGCCGTGCCGACAACAGCACGATCAGCTGGGACGAGAGTGCTGATCCACACACCCTGAGCCTGGAATTCCTGTCCGTCTCCAATGCGGATGGCTGTAGTCCCGGTAAGAGCGTTAAACGTCACTACTATGTATCAGATGGTGCTGCCGTGAGCTCATTGGAAGGATGGTCGCTGATGCTGGATCAGCAGTGCGGCAGTGCGTCTGCTACAACAGAGCCTCTGGTGACCGGGTTTGCACCGAATGGCCAAGGTTTCGAAGTGGATGTGTCTCAAAAGGCTGATGGCATCTACACCTTGACCATTTGCCTGATTGCCGAGACGGGTGATACGGACTGCGACCTCGCCTCAGAGGGAATGACGTTCCATGCCGTGAATCGAGTGGCCGCCCTGGCCAAATAAGGTGCTGGGTGTGGTTGCCTTGTTGGAGTAAGACCATGAAACAGCAGAACGGAAGCGCACTGACGGTCATACTGGTGATGCTGGTGATGGCGCTAATGCTGGGGCTTTCCAGCATTCAATCCTCCTTGGTCGATGAGCGCATGGCGGGGAACTACAAGGCCTCGATTCAGGCCTATATGGGGGCGGAAAAGGCCGCAGCGGATGGGGTGCAATATGTCAATAATATCGCTAATTCTGTTGTTTTCGATAGCTATAACATTATGAACCTCCACTCGATAGACTGGGTTGAGTTCACAGAGGGTAAGGGGGAGGCCCTTCCGGCGGTTAATTCGAGCCATGGTGGTGCGTGTGACGCACAGGTCGAATGCTACTATCGCTTTTTTATGGATATGGGGGGCGAGAAGTATGTCGCCGCGATGGGGGCAGTGGTGGAGGGCGACAGGGTGATCGCCGTCAGCGAGCCAGTTATCGTGGATCTTGTTTCTTCCTACGGAGGCGTTTCAGCTGCCTTGAGTGTGTATGGAGGAGTTAAAAACATTAATGGCGATATCCTTGATGATAAAGGAAAGGAGCCGGAGCCCTGGTACCCTACCTCTTCAAATGCCAAGGTGGCGGGTGGTGACTTCGGTGACGCAGAATCGGGCACTGGAAGCTTGAGCTCCATGTACTATGAGGGCGTGGAGATTAATTTATCCACTATCAAGAATATGGACCCAGAGGACACATTTCCTGACGGATACGATTACGGGGGCAACCTCGGGCAGGCGGGTCTGGACTCCATGGCGTTTATCGGCGAGCTTTACCAGGTGGCAATGGATTCAGAAAATGTGGTAACCACCCTTTCGGATTCTGATTTTATAAAAAAGGGTGATGCATGCTCTACCGGTGCAGGTGAAGAGGCCATTAGTTATTCTAAGTTTGCGGTCGTCGATAGTTTTAATTTTTCCGGCGACAAGAAGTTCTGTGGCGTGCTCGTCTTCTTGGGGAGCGACCTGACACTTGGGGGTACCGCCTTGGTGGAAGGTTTGGTGCTCGCGGCGAATCCGCATACAAAGACAGTAGACAGCAGTACGGTTTTTGACTTCTCCAAGCGCTCACAGAACGTCAACCTGATGATCAATGGCGGTGGCTCCAGTGGCTCGGTATTCTTCAACGAGACGTCCGTCAAGCAGGCATTCGAGTCGATCGGGGTGGGCGAGAATGGTTACCTTGACTACCTTAAGGGCGGCTCAAAGTCTTCCCTCTACACGATTGGCGGGTGGGGTGCACGATAGCCTTGGTGCCCTCGGAGAGCCACGAGCGGCCATGGAGCCATGACGGCAAGAAGAGGCGCGCCGACGCCGTGGGGCTGGTAGGTTTACACCGTCAGGTTCTCCCTGGAAGGGCAGGAGCGAGCGCTTCCCGCGGCCGATGTAGGGTGGGGCGAGGCGGTGGCGGGTGTCGTCAACGGTGAAATTTCGTATGATCCCTTGGCCGTGCGGTGCAGCCTTGCCGGGTCATAAGCAATCCATGTGAATTTGTCTGCACGCGGAAACTGAAACGATGGAGGCCTGACACCCCGTGAAAACGCGACCGGTTACTAGCAGCATGAAGCAACAAGAGGGCGCCGCGCTGCTTGTCGTGCTGTCCGTGATGACGGTCTCGCTTATGCTGGGGGTGACCAGCATGCAGTCGTCCATGATCGACGAGCGCCTGGCGGGGAATTATAAGGCGGCTGCTCAGGCCCAGATGAATGCAGAGCAGGCAGCCTCTGCCATGCTGACTGCTCTTGCCTCTGCTCCGAGATACAAGATTCCACAGAATGTTGTGAGTAACTATGGTTGGGGTGACAGCGGCCTTCGCTGGTCCAGCTTGAATGGTCTTGCCGACTCGAAGGATGTTCCATCTGAATCATGCCTATCTACAGGCAGCGATTTGGCCTGTTACATGGAGCTGCCTGAAAAACCCTTTGGAAGTGGGCTCTTGGAGGGCGACTATATTGTTGCGATGGGCTCATTAACCCAAGACGTGGGTAATGGGGAGAAATCGGTTCTAGCCGAAAGCGATCCGGTCTTTGTCAAATTGACTGGCGATTTCTTCGGGTTCTTTCCTGAGGCGACAGTGAGTTGCCTGGGGAGGGGGTGTGACTTTTTTCCCGGTGACGGTAAATCTGGGCCGGCTATCGATGGAACCGATCGCGAGATGGAAGGGAAAACAACAGGTGCAAATCGACCTGATCCAGTGCTTGACAGCGATGGTGATGAAATCATGGTCCCGGCTGTTATTATGGCGGATAGAAATTCTACTGCTTCCGGTTCGTCAACAGGCGGTGGAGTCTCAGGCGACGAGATATATACGAAAGATCAATACAATGCATTCAAGGAGTCGTTGGGTTCTTCAGATTACGACATAAGTGAAGATGGATGGGCGGCGATCAAGGGCGTTATTCGGAAAGAGGTTGACCAAGCTGTACTCAAGGCGCCCGACTCTGACGGGGTTTTTTATGCTGGTCCAGGCCAGATAGTCAGCCCCGGCTCTGCAAGCGGTATTGTCGTCATTAATGGTGGGACGCTCAGCCTGGGAGGGAGTGATCAGTTCACGGGGCTTGTAATCATGAAGGAAGGTTACATCGCTTCGACAGGGACGCCAGCCATTGTAGGTGCCGTGCTAGGTGAAAATTACTCATTCATTGGCACAGGCAATCCGACGATTTTGTATAGCTCTGAGGCTGTTGAACACGTGAATGGTGATCCTGCTAATGTGCCAGAGGTTATTAGCTGGCAGTGATGGGATATTTTTCGCATGGTCTTGTATCGATAGATTTGTATCGATAGACCTGTGTAGTGGCAGCTGAGCGTAGTTGGGTGAGCTTTCGTTTCTCATGCGGGTGACAAGTATGCGGATTGCCATTACCCGCAGTCTGGCAGCTCGGAAAGTGTTCTGACCCTACCGGCATTGCTGATGATCACTTCGGCCCCATTGTCATGCCCGCTGCAGATCGCGAAGGTCCCATTATGCCCACTGGCGCGCCCCATGGCGCCGTAGCGCACGGGCCGATCACTGCGGCTGAAGTCGATGTCGGCATCGCCGGGTGAGGGCAGCACCCGCAACACGGTATCCCCGCTCAAGTCGCCGCCGGTGGCTCGTCCCTCCACGATCACCCAGTCGTGACTCCAGTCATCCAGAGTGCAGTCTGCGTCCGGCGGGTTCGGGCTTGCACACACCGAAATCGTCGTCCGCCGGGTAATCGCGGTATTGCGGGCCATCGCCAGTGCCGCCTTGATCCGCATCACCTCGGCGGCCACCTCGTTGCGCGCGCTGAAGGCCTGAAAGCCGGGCACGGCGATGGTGGCCATGATCACGATTACGGCGATCGTCACCAGCAGTTCGATCAGGGTGAAGCCGTCCTTGCGGTGGCTACCCTCCGTTTCTTTTCTCATGCGCATCTCTCGCTCCTTCCCTGGAGGGGGCGACGTGCCGCGGCGTCCTGTCGCCTCTGCTTGCGTCTGTCCTCGCGCCGGTGCTCGCACCTGTCTTGGGGGCAGTCCTTTACCCCGTCAGGCTTTCCTTTACTCTAGCCAAGGCCTATGTAAGCCAGAGCGGATTCTACTGTGAGCGATTTCCTGATTATCGGCGGTGGCGTCATCGGCATGATGACGGCGCTGCAGCTGGCCGATGCGGGCCAGTCGGTGACCCTGATCGAGCGGGGCGAGTGCGGCCGCGAGGCCTCCTGGGCGGGGGGCGGCATCGTCTCGCCGCTCTACCCCTGGCGTTACGGCACGCCGGTGTCGCGCCTGTCGCGCTGGTCCGAGGGCTTCTACCCGGAGCTCAGCCTGCGCCTCTTGGAG